>JAFGEI010000048.1 GCA_016931695.1 Anaerolineae bacterium
TCGCCCAGGACGCCCTCTTCCACCCAGTGGACCTTCTCGACCATGCGCCCATACCACTCTTGCAGCGCCGCCCCATCAAGCCGCGCCACCGCGCCGGGCTTGAGCATCAGCAGCGGCTTTTTCCAGGGGTAGGGCTGGGCCAGCGCCTCGGCCAGCTTACCGCGCTTGACCCGCGTCCGGTAGGTTACCCGCGGCGGGTCATCCCGGGCCGGCACCCAGGCTGACAGCGACACGAAGGCATTCGGCTCGGCCACCTGCGGCAGATCGCCCCCGGCCTCGACGAGCCCGTCCCCTAGGATGTCGAACGCGCCGCGGCCGGCCGACTTGTAGCGGCCAAAGCCGTTGGCCGCCACCCAGCGCCACCAATCGTCCACCCGTGACAGCAGGTCCTCGTCCGCCAGCTTGTGCCAGACGTCGATCTGTTGCCCCGGCGCGTAAAAGATCTCGTGAGTGACAAAGAGCTGCGCCTCGCGGGCGCTGCCCGTGATACGGTCCACGGCAGTGTGGGTCACGGGATGCAGCTCCGCCGCCTCCCGCAGCGCCCGCAGCGCCTCCCGCGCATCGTGCCGGGCATCGTCCAGTGCCCTGGGCGATAGCTTCCCGGCGATCTGGCGCCACTGTGCCAGCGGCAGGTAACGGTCCTCTTCCAGGGTCTTGCTCAACATCCCGCCCACCACCCCGTTGGCCAGGCTGCCCGCCTCCCCGGCGTCCCCATCCCCCGGCGCGCCGGAGGCCAGCACCGGCGCCGGCAGGGTATCGTGGGGAAAGCCGGCCGAGACCAGCAGCGGCGCCTCGCCCTCCCGGTAGCGGTCCAGGAAGGCGACCAGGGCTGCCTCGCCCTCCCGGTAGCGCAGCGCCCACATCAGGTGGCCGAACACCGTGTCTGAGTGGAGCGGCGTGCGGAACGAGCTGAGCGGCTCCAGCGTCAGCTTGTAGACCTTCATGGCAGCGCAAAATCCCGCAGGCCGTCCAGGTCTCGGC
Organism: Anaerolineae bacterium; assembly: GCA_016931695.1. GTDB lineage: Bacteria > Chloroflexota > Anaerolineae > B4-G1 > DUEL01 > JAFGEI01. Next base: position 982 of record JAFGEI010000048.1, read on the forward strand.
CCTCGAACAGGGAGTCGCCCGCCAGGTTGCGGAGCGTCAGCCCCTCGAACGCCACCCGGCCATAGCCGCGGCTGCCCGAGCTGCCCAGGGCGTCGGCCTGCACCATCCGCAGCCCGTCCAGCACGTGGTTGAACAACGCCCGGTCGGTGGCCCCGCCGTCGCCCGTGTCGAACACCCGGTAGCCGATCTCGAAGGTGAACTCGGTGCCGGCCGGCACCCGCTCCATCTGCCGCGGGTTGGCCATGGCCGTGATGCGGTTGATGGTGTTCTCGTACTTGATCTCGGTGATCGGATCCCCGGCCGCCACCCGCTTCTTGATCTCCTCCTCGGCCTCGGAAGCCAGGTAGGCGTCGCGCACGATGAGGCGACCTGGCCCCAGCTCGCCCTCGCCGGCGTTGCTGCCAAAGATGCGGCAGATGGGGCACGTTGCGCCCTCGCAGTGCCAGCCGCCGGGCCGGTGCACCGCGCCGTAATCGCGGTTATCCCGCCCCTGGTCTTTTGGCCGGGGGTCGATCTTGTCCAGGCGCAGCTCCAGCAGCGAGCGCATCTTGCCCTTCAGCGACGAGCCGGGCACGTAGGGCAGGCCGCTGATGGGGTGCTTGATGATCGGGTTGTCCAGCCCGCCGATCTCGATGGTTTCGGCCGCACCGCCAATGCGCAGGCCGGTCACGCAGCGCAGGGTGCCGCTCAGCGTCAGGTAGTCGATCAGTTGCATCTTTTCGCTCATGAGATCCTCTCCCCTCCGGCGCCGTAGTAAAAGCCCACGGTGCTCTCAAAGAACTTGAGGAAGGCGCGGAAATCCTCCTCGGTTTCGATGGCATCCACGCACTTGTGGATATAGTCGCGAAAGGCCTCCGACACCCGCCCCCCGCTGCGCTTGCCCTGCACGTACGAGGCCTTGGACTTGAGCATCTTGATCAGGTAGTAGAAGCGCTCAAAGGCGTCGTCGTCGCCCTGGTCGATCTTGGTCTCCAGGGCCTTGACGTCGCCGTAAAAAGCCCGCAGTTGGGCGCTCGACACCTGCAGTTGGCGGTCGCGGCTGGCAAAGGCATCGCCGAACGCCTGGGCGTGCTTGGCCATCAGGTCGTCGCGCACCACCCGCTGCCCGCCCGGCGTCGTGCGCAGATAGCCCCCCTGCATAAAGTTCCAGTCCAGACTCATCACTCCCCACTCCTTTCTCGATTGCGGTACAGCGCATAGGTGATGGGCAGGCGCATGCCGGCCATCACCTCTCGATTCTCCAACTGTGTCAGGCGGCTCAGCTCCTGCTTGGTCTTGCCGCTCACGGCGTCGCTCTTGACCACGTTGCGGCCCAGGTCGTAGGCCAGGTGGGCCAGGTAGAGCATGTCCTCGGCCGTGATCTCGCCGTCCTCGTCCCAGCGCCGCGCCCGCTCGGCATAGTCCAGCAGGCGGTGGGCAAAGGCGCCCGACACGGGATAGCCGCCCCCGGCCGCGCGCCAGCACCGCAGCTCCTCGTCCAGCAGCTCGGCCCAGGGCCATACGTCGTCCCACAGCAGCCGGGCATGGGCCTCCACCTCAGCCCATTGCTCCCGCAGGTCCTCGTCCAGATCTTGCCACGGCGGCAGGTCGCGCCAGCGCACGGTGACGCCGAACAGGTGCAGGCGGTTGCGCCCCCGGTCCTTAGCCCGCGCCTCCAGCCAGCGGCCGGCCAGCCGCGCCGAGCTGGCGATGGGATACTTGGGCTTGGTGACGGCGATGGCGGCCGAGAGGGTGACGTTGGGATTGTGCGCCGTGTAGCGGGCGAACTCGGCGGCCAGGTGATGGCCAAAGTCGACGATCTCGTCCCACGGCCCCACCAGGCACAGGTCGTCACCCCCGGCATAGACAGTATAGATCCGGTCGTAGCCCTTGCCCTCCGGCGGCCGCTCCAGGGTGTGATGCACCCAGCCGCTGAAAAAGAGGTCGGTCATGCGGCTCAGCGTAGCCAGGCGCGACAGGCTGGCCGTCTGGCCCAGGCCCAGGGTAAAGAGCTTGCCCAGGTGGTCGACGTCGGCCCGCAGCACGCCCAGGAGCTGGCTGCCCAGGCTGCCGTCAGGCCATTCGGCCGCCGCCGCCGACAGGCAACCAAAGGTCTGGACGATGGGAAAATCGCCCCCGCCCACGCGCGAGCCGTCGGGCCGCACCAGGATGCCGCAGGTGTCGTCCTCGGTGTAGCGCACATGGACGCACTTGCGCTCCGCAGTGCAAAAGGCCGCCAGGTCGCCCATCGTTCGAAAGTGCGGCACGTACCCGGCAAAGTGGCGGACCAGGGCCGTGCCCTCGCCCGCCGGCCGCCCATAGCCAAAGCCGTCCAGTTGGTAGGGGACGCCCTCGATGCGCGCCAGGTCCTCCCGGTTCTTCAGCACGACGACGTGGCGGGCGGCGTCGCCCTCGAACAGGCTCAGGCAGCGCCGCCGCAGCCAGTCGCCCTGTTGCCCGGCCGCCAGGCGCAGCGCCGGTCCGCGAAAGTAAGCCACATAGCTGGCGTCCACCAGTCGCTCCGAAAGCAGGCGGTCGCGGTGGCAGCGCGGGCAGAGGCGGGCGTCGATGGGCTGCTCCTCCCCGGCCCGGGCAGGCAGGCGGCCGCAGCTCGGGCAGGCGCCGTCGGGGTAGGCTTTCACCTCCCACTTGAACGCCTCCTCTACCCAACCGCCCCCGTCCTGCAGCAGGTCGCCCAGCCGCCGCTGCTTGCCGGCGTCGATGCGCCCACGCAGCCGGTCCAAGGCCTGGGCCGCGTTACCGCCCTTGATCCGAAGCTGGGCCTGGGTCAGCCCCTCGGCCTCGATGACCAGGGCCAGGTCGCCCTGGAACTCGTCCCACAGCCACCGGTTCACCTCGCGGCGGATCCGTTTCAGGTTGTCGCGCACCGCGTCGAGGTTGGGCGCCAGCAGCACGAACTGGCCGCCGCCGGCCATGAGCTGCGCCGCGATGGGCAGCTCGTAGCCCGGCACCAATTCCTGCCGCAGCCGGTGGGCCACTACCTCGGTCAGGGCGGTGATGAAAAAGGACCGCGCCCGGAGCCGCTTGGCCACCCCGCCCGGCCCCACGTTGGCCACACTATAGATATAGTCCTGCACCCCCGACACGTCGCCGCCGACCAGCAAAAAGCTGGGCGACCAGGGCCGCGCGCTGGCGAACTCGGGCTGCCCCCGCAGCGCCAGGGCGGCGGCGATGGCGCAGCTTGTACGTGCGTGGTCAAAGAGAGACACCTCGGGCGGTTCCCGCAGCACGTCGCTGGGCACGGCCCAGGTATAGCGCTCCAGCAGTGAATAGGCCGCCGCTTCCAGCTCGTGCCAGTTTTGTGCCGCGCCGAGGGCGTGCCGCAGGTCGGTGGAAAAGGCTTCGACCAACTCGCGATAGTCATCCTCTGCCACTTCCGCCCGCACCTGCCGGGGAAAGGCAGCCCGCGGATGTAGCGGGACAGGGCGATAGCTACCCGCGGCCCCCTCCCGAGGCCGGCCCAACTCCAGGCCGGCGAAAATCGTGCCCAGGGGACGGGCCGTGGCCTCCTGCCACTCGCTGCGGGGGATCCTCTCCAACGAGCGCTCGCCCGCCGACATGCCGTCGGCTCGCACGGTACAGTTGCTGACCCGGCGATAGACCTCCTTCTTGTCGCCTAGCCCCTTCAGGACCTGGGCTGCGGCGTCGCGCTCGTAGTAAAAGTGGTGCCACCGTACGGCAAAGCAGAGCAAGTCCAGGTCGATGCCCAGCCGGGATAGCTCGTCCCCGATCCCTTTCCTCCGCAGATAGTCCTCGCCCAAGATCCAGTGGGCAGCCCTGGCCCGGCCCGTGGCCTGCTGGCTAAGGGTTCGGGCTTGCTCGCGCTCCTTCGGGGCTTTGATCAGCAGCTTGCCCACGTCGTGCAGCAAGCCGGCCAGAATCAGGGTCTGGTATTCACGTTGCTTCATAGGCTACTCCTTGTGACATAAGAGGCGCCCTCGTTCCGAGGACGGGCGGCGGCGCATATCGGTCTCCACGGGAGTGGGGACAGCACGCGCACCTTTTGCGAGGAACTGGTTGCTGCCAACGATGCGACTCCTGGAAAGAAAAGAACCCATCCTTGCACAAAATGGGCTCCTGTGGTATCCTTTCCCTACCTTGGCGCCCACGCTGTGCCAGGGTCGTGCCCCGGGCGATTCCGCCGCCGCGGGGCTTTTTTCGTCAACGTGTTGGATTATATCACATCTGCCCCCAAAGTGCAACTTTTGCTTCTTGCCCTAGACCTAACAGGGGCACGCAAGCCACTGCCACTCACCACATGCCGGGCATTCCAGAAACCGGCAAGCGTCTTCCTCAATCAGACCA
>JAFGEI010000232.1 GCA_016931695.1 Anaerolineae bacterium
CTCGGGCGGGGGTGGCTCCCGCCCCCCTGCACCCCCTGGGGCCTTACCCCGCCCCAAGGGGCGGGGTTTTCTTGGTTTTCATAAACCTGCTACGAAAAAGATGGGGCGATGCAGCAGAATTGCACTCCGCCGCATCTTGCCGCTTTGCAGAGAAAATAGACGTGGCGCTCCGCCAGGTGTTACCACCTTGAAATCCCGCCGGAGCAAGTCCTTGACGCAATGGGCTTCATCGCGTACAATACGGCTGCCACCCGAGAACGTCGCGACGGTCGCGCAGCGTCAAGAGCAGGAGAGAGCAAATGGGCGCCACAGAGATTCCCTGGACTCCCCCGGAAAGCTACGTGCCGGTGCCGTCTGCAATCGACGGCATCGAAATCTATGGCCCTGCGGAACAAAAGGCCGAGAAGGAGCAGACCCGCACCTTCAAGTGCCCCGCCTGCGGCGGCGTCACGTCCTACGACGCCACGCAACAGAACCTTGTCTGTCCCCACTGCGGGCACAGGCAGGATATCGCGGCCAAAGTGGTCGGCCAAACGGCGGATCAATTCGAGTTCACGCTGGAGACGATGGAGCGGGCCCAATACGGCTGGGGCGCGGAGCGGAGCGAGCTGGCCTGCGAATCCTGCGGCGCCGTCGTCGCCGTGGCAAAGGACGCCCTGACCAACACCTGCGCCTTTTGCGGCTCCCACCGCGTGCTGGCCCGCGAGGCCGATCCCAACGCCCCGCGCCCGACAGCTCTCATCCCGTTCAAGACCGACCGCGCCCAGTGCCAGGCCGGCGTGAACGAGTGGCTGGGGCGCGGCTGGATGCATCCGCCGGAACTGCGCAACATCCGCGCCCTGCAGGAAATGACCGGAGTCTATCTCCCCTACTGGACCTTTGACGCCAACCTCGGCGCCGATTGGAAGGCGGAGGTCGGCACAGAACGGACCGAGAGCTATTACCAGGATGGCGAATGGAAGGAACGCACCGTCATCGATTGGGACTGGCGGTCGGGCAGCATCCGCCGCGCCGTCTCCAACCACCTGGTGGCCGGCACGGCACGGGTCAGCCACGTCCTCCTGGAGCGCATCACTCCTTTCACCCTGCAGGAGCTGGTAGAGTACGAACCCGGCTACCTGGCCGGCTGGCAGGCCAAGACCTACGACCTGCCGCTGGACCAGGCCTGGGAAATCGGCAAGGAGAACATGCGCGAGATGGCAAAACAGGACTGCTACCGCGACACCGGCTCGTCTCACGTGCGCAACATGCAGATGACCGTCGACTTTGCCGACGAAGCGTGGCGCTACATCCTGCTGCCCATCTACCTGGCCTCCTACCATTTCGACGAGCGGACGTTCCAGGTCGTCGTCAACGGGCAGACGGGGGCGGTCGCAGGGCAAAAACCGGTCGCCTGGCTGCGAATCTGGCTGGCCATCGCGGCCATCCTCTCGCCGGGCGCCTGCCTGGGGCTGCTGGGCCTGCTGCTGGCGTGGACGGGGATCGGCGCGTTCGGCATCGTGCTGGGACTGGTCCTGTTGGTCGCCGGACTGATCGGTGCAATTGTCATCTTTCGCAACGCGCGAGCAGCAGAGGAGATATAGCATGGAGCGACAATCGGTCGACATGGCAGCGATATGGGGCGCAGCCCTCACCGCCATCCGCTGCGCCCACTGCGGCGAGGCACACCTGGTCCCTGAGGGCAATCTCCCCGCGCGCTGTCCCCTCTGTCTCCAGGGGCCGGTCGAGGCGCAGCCCACCGTTCTACGCCAGGAACCGCCCGAACAAGTGATTCCCTACGCCGTTTCGGGCCGCCAGCTGGCCGCGGCGCTCGAGCAGTGGACGCGGGGAATCTGGTTCCGGCCGCGGGAACTGCGAGCCGACCTGCTGCTCCAGCGGGCAAAGCGCTATTACATCCCGCTGTGGCTGGTCGACGGCCAGGTGCGGGGCGCCTGGCAGGCGGAGGTCGGTTTCGACTACCAGGTCGTCAGCTACCAGGACCGCTACAGCGAGAGCGGCGGCTGGAGTTCGCAGCAGGTGAACGAAACGCGGGTGCGCTGGGAGCCCCGCGCCGGGCGTATCGAGCGGCGCTATGACAACCTGCCCACCCCGGCCCTCGACGACCACCGGGCGACCATCGGCCGCCTGGGCGGGGTAAACCTGGAACGGCGAACGGACTACCAGCCAGAGGCAGTCCAGGACGCCACCGTGCGCATTCCAACCCTCGATCCCGACGAAGCGTGGCCGGGTGCAGAGGCGGCCTTTGTCCGCGCTGCGGCCGCCGAGTGCCAGCAGGCGGCAAGCGCCGACCACGTCCGCGATTTCCGCCTCCAGGCCGAGTATCGCGACTTGAACTGGAGCCTGCTGCTGCTGCCGGCCTACGTGACGTGGTACCAGGAGGGAGGGCGGGCCTGGCCCGTCATGGTGAATGGACAGAGCGGGCACATCAGCGGCGCGCGGCGGGCCTCGGCCCGCAAGGCCAACACCACGTCCCTCTTGCTGGGCAGCGCCGCCCTGATCCTGTTCGTCATCGGCAGCATCCTGGCCCTGGTTGGATTGGCCCTTCCGCCTGTCGCCGTCCTGGGCGGATTCATCCTGGTCGTCGGGCTGCTGCTGGCGCTCGTCGCCCCCATCCCCGCCATCGGGGTGTGGATCAAGAACCGCAAAGGAGAGGCGACGCATGCGCCGCCTCTCCCAGCGCGGGAATGACCCGCCACCCAACTCTGCCAGCGGGTCAATAGGCCGCCACGAGCTCGGTGCGGGGGACGCCGCCAGCTTTTTGGCAGACAATCCGCCAGTGGGGCGTCCAGGCCAGCGCCAGCAGATCGATGCGCACGTCGGCCCGGCGCGGCTTGACCTCCACCTGCTCCAACTGCTCCAGCGATTCGTCCCACCGCTTCTGAACCGCCTCGACCTCTTGCCGCAACTCTTCCTCCAGTTCCTTGATGTCCTCTTTGATCGCCGCGACGCTTGCCTCCGCCTCTTCCACCTCCAGCTTTTTCATCGTCGTCTGGCGGTGCTTGCTCAGCGCGGTGGAGGCGGCACGGGTGGAGCGCCGGCCGAGAAACATCCCCACTACCGACTCGCCGACCGAGACCAGGACCTCCCGCTTGCGCGCTTCCGCGTCGGCCTCTTTGCGCGCCAGGGCGGCCTCCGCCCGGCGCAACTGGTCCTGCAAGCGGTCCAGGCGATCCTTGTGGCGATCGCTGATCTTGTCGACCTCGGCGTCTCGCTCCTCCCGCGCCGCTTGCTGCAAGCGCAGCGAGAAATCGCGCTCGTTCTCGCCTGGCTCGGAATAGAGCTTGAGCGCCGGGCTGTGGAGCAGCGTGACGCTGCTGTTATAGTAAAGATAATCGCCCAGGTCTTTTTTCAGGGCGGTAAATTTCTGCGCTGTACTGAACAACTCGGGCAGTTCGTCAAAGAGCGCCTCTGGTTCAGAGCGGTCCAGCAGATCGTCGAACGCCAAGTCGATCCGCTGCGCCCCGTCCCAGGACACTGCCACGCCGCCTGCCGGCCGGGCACAGAGGGCGAATCCGTCCTCTTCGTTCACGCCGCGCTTCTGGTCGCGGAAATAGACCGTACCGAGCCCAAGAGCCGCTGGCATGTAGAGCAGGCTGCGGGCCTGGACCTCGAGCGCCCCACCCTGCTGTTCCTCCAGGCTGGCGATCACCGTCGACACGCCCCGGCGCACCGGCAAATAGACCTGCTGGATGCTGGAAGGGAGCGGCGGCGGCGCCGATGGCAGCTGGGCCCCAGGCGCGGGCGCCTCTGCAGACGGTGTCTCGGGAGCAGCGGGCGGCGCCGCGGCGCCAACCCCCGCCTGTGGGGCGGGGACCGGCTGGTCGCCCGCCCGCCCGCCGGCCAGCTCGCGCACCTGTGTGCGCGTCAGCGGGCCGCGGAGATAACTCATCGCCCAGCGGGTGTGGAACGTGACCGGCGCATCCTCGTGAACGTTGTGCAGCAAAAAGACCCGCTTGCCCAGGCCCGAGATCACCCGGCCCAGCTCGTCCTTGTTCAGCGCCCGCCCGGCCTGGGACGAAGCGCTCTCCAGGCCTTCCAACAAGCGCCCTTTATCCCGCTCGGCCTGCAAACGGCCGATGAACCAGGTCCCGGCATTGGTCAGCCCCTTATAATCCAGATCGACCGGGTTCTGGGTCGTCAAAACAGTCCCGACGCCAAATGCCCGCGCCTGTTTGAGCAGGGTCAGCATCGGCTGCTTGCTGGGCGGGTTGGCCACCGGTGGGAAAAAGCCAAATATCTCGTCCATGTAGAGCAAGGCGCGCAAGCTGGTGGTGCCGGGCTGGGCGCGCATCCAGGTGATGACCTGGTTCAACAGCATGGTCACGAAAAACATGCGCTCTGCATCGCTGAGGTGGGCGATGTAAAAAATCGAGTGACGCGGCTTGCCCTCCGGCGTGGCCAAAAAGCCCGCCACGTCGAGGGGCTGCCCCTCCAGCCAGCTCTGAAAGGCGGGGGCGGCGATGATGTTGTTCAGCGTCATCGCCAGTTCAAAGCGCTCCTTCTCCGGGAAAAAAGTGTCGACGTCAAAGACGCCCAACTGGCGGATGGGCGGGCTCTGGATCGAGAGGATCAGCTTGGGCAGGTCCAGGCCCTCCCCCTGCCGCCAAAAGTGCTCGAACAGATTCGAGAGCAGGATGTGCTCGCGGGAGCGGACCGGGTCCGCGTCGATGCCGACCAGGCCCAACAGGGCGCTGACCGTGCCCTGGACCCGCTCGCGCAGCATTTCGGCCTCGCTCTCCCAGCTCAGGGGGGGAGCGGCAAAAGACTGGAGGATCGAGACCGGGATTCCCGCGTCGCTGCCCGGCGTATAGATGGCGAAATCGGCCGACTCGCGCAGCAGGCGAATGCGCTCGCCATCCTGCCCCCAGTCGGACAGGCCACTGCGCCACGACTCGGCCTGCTGGGCGGCAAAGTCGTCCTCGCTCATCCCCTTGCGGCGCGCATCGTCGACGTTGACCCAGGGGCGGAAATCCTCAGGCTTGAGGTCAGGAAAGGTCAGCAGCAGGTTGGTGATATCGCCCTTGGGGTCGATGATGATGGCCGGCACGTGGTCGATCGCCGCCTCCTCGAGCAGGATGAGACAGAGGCCGGTCTTGCCGCTGCCGGTCATGCCGACGCAAACCGCGTGGGTGGTCAGGTCTCGCGCGTCGTACATCAGCAGCCGGTCGAGCAGCTTTTTCCCGGCGACGTCGTATTCTTTACCCAGGTAGAACGCTCCCAGCTTTTCAAACTCCATCGACATCCTCCTTTTCGCCCTCGAGACGACGGGCTATCTCTTGCAGCTCATCGCTGATTCGACTCAGGGCAGAGACGAGATAGGGGCGCGAGTGGTCCAGCGCCTCGCGCCCGGCCGTGTGCGCCGAAGCGACCACCCGGTCCATTTCCTCTTTGGCGCGCTGCGCCTCCGGCGAGGAAACCGCCTCGTCGATCGCCTGGCCGACCTCGCGCACCATCGATTCGAGCCCCACCCGCACCTCCTGCAGGTGCTGGCGGTTCTCCACGCTCTCCCAGGCCGAGCGAAACGCGCGGGACAGACTCTCACCCAACGATTGAAACTGCTGCCCGACCTCGCGCCAGGCGCTATCTTCCGTCCGTTCCTCTGTATCCATCATCGCCCCTCCCCTCTTAGCGACTGGAGTCGTGAATTCACACGAATTTCTCGGGATGGTTCCCTGAGGTGTGGCACACGTGAGATATTTGCGGATGTCATTCCCGCCGTCATTCCCGCGAATCCCCGCGCCTGTCCCCGCTTCCGCGGGGATCCGCGGGGACAGGCGCGGGAATCCATCTTGCTGAATCCCTGGATGCGCGGGCATGACAATCGTTTTGTACGTCATTCTCGCTGTCATTATTTCCCGTTTTTTACAGCCGAAATTCGAGTAAATTCGTGGCAAAAAGGTCTGAATCAGCCGCCAAGATCAAATTCGCCAGAGTCCAGTCACCGATTCAACAAGCGAACAATCACGTTCAACACGACCGTCAGCAAAACGCTGAGCAGAATCGAGGCCAGGATGGGGACCAGGCAGGTCACGCCGCGCGATTCAATCCGCACCGTCCCCGGCAGCTGCTGCAAGCCGGGAATGCGCGAGAGCAGCCACAACATTCCGCCGACGACGGCCGTCGCCAGGCCGCCGATGACCATCACCCGGCCGATCCACTCCAATCCTTCCACCGCTCACCTCAAACTAGAAAAGCGCCGGCTGCTCCGCCCGCTCGTAAGGGATCTGCAGGTGGGCGTAGGCGTGGGGCGTCGCGACCCGCCCGCGCGGCGTTCGCTCCAGAAAGCCGATCTGCAGCAGGTACGGCTCGACCACGTCCATGATCGTGTCCGGCTCCTCGCTCACTGCCGCGGCGATGGTATCCAGCCCCACCGGCCCGCCGCCAAACTTTTCCACGATCATCCGCAGCACCTGGCGGTCCATCTCGTCCAGGCCCAGTTCGTCGACTTCGAGGAGCAGGAGGGCCTCCTGCGCCACACCGGCCGTGATGCAGCCATCGGCACGGACCTGGGCGTAATCCCGCACCCGCTTCAGCAGCCGCAGCGACACGCGGGGGGTGCCACGGCCGCGGCGAGCGATCTCGGCCGCTCCTTCATCTTCAATGTCAATTTGCAGCACCCGCGCGGCCCGCTTGACAATGAGCTCCAGCGCCTCCTGATCGTAGAAATCGACGCGAAAGATCGCACCAAAACGGGCCCGCAGCGGCGCGGTGAGTAGGGCCAGCCGCGTCGTCGCCCCCACGACCGTAAAGCGCGGCAGCTTGAGGCGAATGGAACGGGCGCTGGGCCCCTTGCCGACGATCAGGTCAAGGACAAAGTCCTCCATCGCCGGGTAGAGAATTTCCTCGACCATCCGGCCCAGGCGATGGACCTCGTCGATAAACAGCACCTCTTTTTCCCGCAAGTTGCTGAGGATCGCGGCCAGATCGCCCGCCCGCTCGATTGCCGGGCCAGCGGTGGCGCGCAGCGGGGTCTCCATCTCGCGGGCGATAATGTGTGCCAGCGTCGTCTTGCCCAGGCCCGGCGGGCCATAGAACAGCACGTGATCGAGCGCCTCGCCGCGCCCCTGGGCTGCCTCGATCAATATAGAGAGATTTTCCCGCACCCGCTCCTGGCCAATCAGGTCCGCCAATCGCTGCGGGCGCAGGGCCTGATCGAGCTTGATTTCGTCCGCCTGTTTCTGGGGGGAGATGATCCGTTCTCGCATGCTATGGATTATACTGCTTTTGAGAGGAAAAGAAAAGAGCGGCAAAGATAGGGTGGATTTCAGTCGGTTCACTTGCTCATAGGGGATCGCCAGATCCCTGTCCTGGGCAAAAGAGCGGTTCAGCTGCGCCCGGCCGGGATCTGGCGATCCCGGCCGAGTGCGAAACCGGCGATCGATTTCTACCGGGATGCACCAGATTCTTCGTCGCTTTGGCCGCCTTGTCCCCGAACGGGAACTTGGCCTCTGTTCCTCAGCCCAATTATATCAAAATCATGTATGAGGGTTGGAGCAGTCAAATGACTGCTTACGCCGAAACGTAATCACAACGTAAGGAGTCAGCACGGCGACCCCGGGAAAGCGTAAGC
>JAFGEI010000049.1 GCA_016931695.1 Anaerolineae bacterium
CCGACTTCTACGCCGGCGGCCGCGAGGTCGACGAGGGGTTCACCGTCTACACCCTGTGGGGCGAGATCGCCTACCGGCTGGGCGGCGCGCCATTGTACGAGCAAATCCGCGATAGTGACAGGGAGCAAAAGGCGCCGGGCATCGACCTGCTGCGCCAGTTGCTGACCGACGCCGGCCCCAATCTGATCCTGATCGACGAGCTGCTCCACTATGTCGACAAGGCCGCCGCGGTCAAGGTCGGCGACTCGAACCTGGCCACCCAGACGCTGGGCTTTCTGCGCGAGCTGACCGAGGCGGTCGACGCAGTCGAGCACAGCGTGCTGGTCGCCTCGATCACCGCCAGCCGCATGGAGGACCTGGAGGTGCTCAGCGGCGAGGACGCCGAGATGGCCCTCTCCAAGCTGGAGGACATCCTGCGGCGGGTCGAGGACGCGCGCACGCCGATCGAAGGCTCCGAGATCTATGACATCGTCCGCGCCCGGCTCTTTGAAACGGTCGACGAGGCCGCCGCGGCCCAGGTCGCCGCGGCCTATGCCGCTTTCTACAAGAGCGAGCCCTGGCGCGACCTGCTGCCCCAGGTGTCGCGGGAGCCCGAGTACGAGGCGCTGCTGCGCCAGGCCTACCCCTTCCATCCCAGCATCGTCCAGGTGCTCTACGAGCGCTGGGGCAGCCGGCCCCAGTTCCAGCTCACCCGCGGTACGCTCCGTTTCCTCTCTCATCTGCTGGCCAGTCTCTGGCCAGATGACGAGCGGGCAGTCGGTCCGTTGATCCACCTGGCCGATGTCGACCTGGGCGACGAGGATGTGCGCGCCGAGGCGCTGCGCGTGGCCGGCAGCGAGTGGGAATCGGTGATGGGCAGCGACGTCGCGGCGGTGGAAAAGGGCCAGGCGCCCATCTCCCGCCGCGCCGACCAGGAGCGGGGCGGCCTCTACACGCGCTACGGGCTGACCCAGGGCGTGGCGACCAGCGTGTTCATGTTCACCCACGGCGGCCAGCAGACCAAGCCGACGCCGCTGGCCGACGTCCGCCTGGCGGTGGCGCGGCCCGAGATTCCCAGCCCCGATCTGCACCAGGCGATGGACGATTGTGCCGCCCGCCTCTACTTTTACTACCAGGAGGACGGCGGGGCCATTTTCAAGACCGAGCCGAATCCCAACAAAGTCCTGGCCGACGCACGGGCCGATTTCACCACCGACGACGCCCGCCGGCAGGTGGAAAAGGTAGTGGGCGAGGTCGTCGGCGGGGCCGACCTCTTTCACGTCACCCTCTACAGCTTTTACGACAGCACAGCCCAAGAGCCGGGCGACGTCCCCGACGACGGCTCGCTGCAACTGGTCGTCCTGCCGCCGCGCTGGACGGCGAGCAAGGGCAAGGTCGGCGGCCAGGCGGCGGACGTGCTGGAGCAGGTTGCTGAGAACTATGGCAAGCGGCTGCGGCTGAACCGCAACATGATCCTCTTCCTGGTGCCGGACTCGGAGCATATCTCGGGCGCCCTCGACCGGGCCATCGACTGGCTGGCCGCCAATCGCGTCCTGGGCGACGCCGGGCTGATGGAGCGCTTTTCCGAGGCGCAGCAGGACACCGTCCGCGACCGGGCGACGCAGGCCAAGAACGACACCAAGGACCACGTCCGCAAGGCCTACAACACCATCCTGTTGCCAGCCGGGGGCGGCAAGCGCGAGGCGGTGGAGCTGAGCTACGTCCCGCCGAACAAGACCGTGCTGAAGGTCGCGCTGGAGGACCTGATGGGGCGGGGCAAGCTGCACCAAGAGTTCAACCCGGCCCTCTTTGCGGGGCGCTGGGAATCGCTGTGGCCCAAGACGGCCACGGTCATCACGACCGAGGCGCTGTGGGAAAAGTTTGCCCGGCGGGGCGAGTCGCCGATTCTCACCGGGGTTGCCGTGCTGCAAGAGACCATTCGCGCCGGCGTGGAGCGGGAGCTCTTTGGCTATGGCGTCATGCACGACGCCGAGGGCGACAAGCTCAAGGCCGCATCGTACGAGCGGGTCTATTTGGGGCCGTTCGACGCGCGGGAGCTGGACGTCGTCGAGATCAGCGGGCGGGCGATGCTGCTGCGCCCCCAGCAGGTCGACACCCTCTTTCCGCCGCTGGCGGCGGAGGAAGTGGCGATGGTGCTGCAGGGGCCGCGCCAGGTGGCGGACGCCGTCTTTCACGCGGCGCGCGAGAGCCTGACGGTGCAGGGCCGGGTCGACCGGCGTTCTTTCTTCGAGGCGGTCTGCGCCGGGGTCAAGGCGGGGCTCTTTGGCTACGCTGACGCGCTGGACGGGCCCGTCGTGCGCGGCGCCGAGTTGGCGCCGGAGCAGGTCCGCTTTGCCGGCTACTTGATCGGCGAGGACGTGCCGCTGCCGGTCACAGTGGAGGAGGTCGCCTTGCTGGTGCCGGTGCAGGGCCGGCGGGCGGTGGCGGACCTCTACCAGCAGGCGCTGACGACCTATGGAACGGAGCGAGTGTCGGAGCAGGGGATGTTGGCGTCCCTGCGCAGCTGCGTCGCCGAAGGGCGCTTTGGCTATGCCGTCTCGACCGAGGGGCTGCTCCAGACCGGCGAGCAGGAGGTGGCGCTGGCCGGGTACGTGGGCCAGCCGGAGCTGCCGCCGCCGGACACGCGGCTGATCCGGATGCACGGGTCGGTGTCGCAGGTTGACCTGGCGAACGTGATCAAGACGGCGATGGGGCTGAGCAAGCTGGGCGAGTCGCGCATCACGCTGGACCTGCGGTTGGAGCTGAAGGGCGAGGTGAACGAGCACGCCGTCCAGATGGCGCTGAACGAGTTGCGGGGGCGGGTGAAGGGCGTGACGGTGGAGGATGTGGAGGGAGGGGAAGGATGAAATTCGACCGCGGTTACGCCCTGGTGATCGGCGTCGGCGCCGACCTGCCCTGCACCGTCGACGACGCCAAAGGGCTGGCGAACATCTCACAAAGACGTCCTCCCAATGAAAATGAGCTTCTACCCACCCGGCGCCCGCATTGCCGGCCAGTACAAAGTCGCCAGCCGCGCGCTGCCGCTGGCGCAGGAAGCGGCGCACATTTGGGCGCAGATCGGCAGCCCCTATGTCCAGCGCGCGCAGCAGTTGGTGGCCCAGTTGCAGGGCAGGTAAGTGCAACGCAAATCGCGAGATGCGGGGAGGACAGATCCATTGACCGGGCCAGTCCAGGCAGACCTCAGCTCTGCGTCCTGCCTTTGAGACCGCCAAGTAGCGCAATTGAGTGACTTGCGAAAAGCCCTGACCCCCACTCGCCAGCAGTTGAGAAACTGGGAAAAGTAGGGTACAATACGGTTGCATCAAGCCAAAGGGAGAAGACGAGATGGGCGTTAATGTAGTGTTTCCCGACGAGTTGTTGGTCGCTTCCCGCGAGGACCGCGAGGCGTTCACGCGCCGGGTCAAGATCTATACGCTGGGGCAGATGTACCAGCAGGGCAAGATCTCGTCCGGTGTCGCCGCGCGGGTGCTGGGCTGCGACCGCTGGGAGTTCTACCGCCTGCTCACCGAACACGGCTTCTCCGTCATCGACTATGCCGCGGACGAAGAGGCCGACGAAGCCCAGACGAGCCACGAGCTGGCGGAGCAATTGGAACGGCGATGAAAGTCGTCGTCAACGCCACCCCGCTGATCGCCCTGGCTCTGCTGGAGCGGCTCGATCTCTTGCGCGAGATGTTCGACGAGGTCGTCGTTCCTACATCCGTCTACGAGGAAGTGACCATTGCCGGGGCCAGCCGGCCGGGGGCGACTCTGATCGCCCAGGCCGACTGGCTCCAGGTCGTCTCTCCCGGCGTCGAGCCGACGATCGAGCCAATGGTGCTGGGATTGGACACCGGGGAAGTCGACGTGTTGCTGCTGGCCCGCGAGATCGCGCCGGATTGGGTCTTGATCGACGAGCGGCAGGGGCGCCGGGTAGCCAAGGCGATGAACCTGCCGGTGAAAGGCACGTTGGGCATCTTTCTGGCCGCCGTGCTGCTCGGGTTGATGTCCAAGGACGAGGCGCTGGACGGCGCACAGCGATTGGTGGCGCTCGGCATCCGTATCAGCCCTAGATGGCAGTCCTGGCTGGAAAAGGAACTGGAAAGAGACTGAATTCCGTCTGATTAGCAAGACGGAATGGCCCCGCTTTCCCGCAGCTCGGCAACCACCAGCTTGAGCGCATCCTCCAAAGAGACTGCTCTCGTCTCGCTGCCGCCGCTGCGACGCAGCCCCCACACCGTCCCATCCGTCGCACCGACCGCCACGCGCTGCACTTCCTCAGCCCGTTCCACGGCCGCCTTGACCGCCTGGGGGGAGAGGTCCATCAGCACGGCGACGGTGACCGGGATGAGGTAAGGGCTGGCCGGCAGGCGCAGGTCGTCGTACTGCCGCAGCCCCTCGCGCTGAGCCCAATCCCAGTGATGGGCATAGACCTGGGCGGTGACGCCCGGCGCGGCGTGCCCCACCCAGCGCGCCACCTGCGGCGGGGTCCTGCCCTGCACCAACTGCCGGCAGACTGCCGCGTGCCGCAGGCGGTGGAAGGTGACAGGGATGCCCTCGTCCGGGTCGCCGCCGAACCCCAACCGGTTCATCCCGCTCACCACGTAGCGGCTGAGGGCGTCGGCGGAGATGGCCTCGCCGCCCGGCCCCACGCACAAAGGCGCCAGTGGATTGTAGGCGCTCTCGCTCCAGCGCTGCCGGCGGATGCGATCCAGGTTCTCCAACAGCGTCGCCGCTTTCCTGGCCGAGCGCGGCTTTGACGCCGTGCCCACCGCCGCCGTCGCCGCGCTGCCCTGCGCCGACTTCTACGCCG
>JAFGEI010000233.1 GCA_016931695.1 Anaerolineae bacterium
CTCGGTTGCGCGCAATTTTGTGTCCGATGCACCTCCTGCAGCCTGCCCGCGCTTGCTCATGTTGACCTTTTTTCGGGAGAGTCAGGTTATGATTTTGAAAAGGATTACCTAATTTTGATAGCGCGTGATCCAAAAGATGTTGCGGTCTCTTTTTTCTATTGGATGTTCTTTCGAGTTCCGCATCAATATAATTCTTGGAAGGCAAAAATCCCCTACTCCCTGAGACATTGGTATTACTGTCGATTCTATTTTCATAGACATGCTTATAATGTAGCAAATGGATGGAGAGAATTTACATTAAGATGGTTGGATCGAGAGCCATTAATAGTCCGCTATGAAGATTTGTTAGAGGATCCCGTCGAGGAAATTTACCGGGTGACCTCCCATTTTGGGCTGGAGTTCCATCTTCGATATGCCGAGGAGGCCAGGGATTTTTGTGACTTTTCCAAAATGGTTGAAAGGGAAAAGGTAGAGGAAGACGAAAATCGGCACGAGGAAGCGAGGTTCTTTCGTAGTGGTAAAAGTGAGGTTTGGGAAGAATATTTCCGGCCCCAAGTGAGCGCTCGATTTGATGATCTTGTCAGAGAAGCAGCTACAAGATTGGGGTATTAGGGTGGACTGCAGGATGAGAACAGATATTGGACAATAATCAAATGCGCGTTCCTCTAGTGAGTGTGATTATCGGAGTTCACAACGGCCAGCGCTTCCTGCATCGGGCGGTTCGCAGCATTCTAGGCCAGACGTTGACTGACCTGGAATTGATCGTCGTCGATGACGGCTCCACAGATGGAACAGGCCGTATCCTGTCCTCCATCCGTGATTCGCGGTTAACTGTGCTGAAAAATGACAAGAATCGGGGCCTGACCGTTTCCCTGGTTCGGGCGCTGGAGGTCGCCCGGGCCCCGTACGTGGCCCGGATGGATGCGGATGATGTCTCCGAACCATGCCGTCTGGAGCGACAGGTATCATACCTGGAGACCCGTCCTGAGGTTGGTTTATTGGGCGCGGCGGCTAGTCGGTTGGATCTGCGCGGCCGTCCGCTGGGAGGCTGCCCAGTTTATACGCGGGCTAAAGGGCTGCAGCGTCGCTTGTTGAAGCACAACTGTTTCGTACATGGCTCGGTCGTCATGCGCAGGGAATTGCTGGAGCAGGTGGGGGGCTACCGGATTCCCTTTCGCTATGCTCAGGACTATGATCTCTGGCTGCGGCTGGCAGAGTACTGCGAGGTGGAGAACCTGGAAGAGACCCTCTACTGGCGCCGCTTGTCGCCTCGGGGAATCTCTGTCGTCAGAGCGGAGCAGCAGGCCGCCTTTGTGGCATTGGCTCAGCAGCTGGCTCGTGAGCGGCGGACTCATGGCAAGGAGCTGACATCTGCCGAGAAAGCGAGCCGCGAGATCCTCGCTGCTCAAGCTGTGGGATCGTCAGATCTTTCTGCTGGCTTCCTGGCCTATGCCCAGGCGATGCTCGCTTCCCGGTACTATGGGGCTTGTTTTTATTACCTGGCCCGTTCTGTGCTTGCCCGGCCCTCCAATCCTGGGCCCTGGCGCTGGGTCGGGCAGATTGTAGCCGAGAAATCAAAGGCGATTCTCCTCTGGGGACAGGAAACGACGGATGGTTAGTAACGATATCCCTCTGCCGGAGCTGCCATCGGAACCAGATCTGCCCCTGGTATCTGTTGTCATGCCGACGTATAATCGGGAGCTGCAGCTCTGTATCACGTTGCAGTCGTTGTTCATCCAGACCTACTCCCTGATGGAGATCATCGTCGTCGACCAGACCAAACGGCACGAGGAGCGCACCCGGCGATTCTTGGAGCAGAACCGTCATCGCCTTCGTCTCATCACCAGTTCCCCGCCGGCGGTCACCCGCGCCCGCTCAGCCGGAGCGCTGGCAGCGAGGGGGGATATCGTCATCTACGTCGACGACGACGTGATTTGCAGCCGGAAGTTTGTCGCCGGTCACGTGCGGGCGCACCAGTTACCCGGCGTGGGCATCGTCGCCGGGCGCATGACCGAGAACGGCAAGCCCATTCCCAAGGACGACGCGCCGGTAGGGCAACTCGATCCGGCCACCATCGGCGTGACGCGCTTTTTTACCTCTCGCAAGCGGCAGTTCGTCCATCACGCCCCAGGGGCCAACATGTCGTTCAAACGCCCCCTGCTCCTCCAGGCCGGCCTTTTCGAACCGGCAATGGGGGGCACAGCACGCTACGAGGAAACAGATGCCTGTATTCGCGTCGCTCGGTTGGGCTACAAAGTCCTTTTTGAACCGACCGCTCACGTCCATCACCTGGGAGGGCCTGGAGGACAGTCGTATGGGGCCAGTTTCGAGCGCCACTACCGGACCGTTGTCCACAACGGCCTGCTGTTCACCTGGCGCAACATTCGCTGCCGCTACTGGCCGCAGGCGCTGCTCTACAGCTTTCGCAACGCCTTCTACCTGGCCCGCCGCGACCGGTCGCCGCTGCCGCTGCGCATCTTTGTCGAGGAAACAGCGCGCAGTGTGCGCAGCTACTTTCGCTCCACCGGCAGCCTGCCCCCAGGCGCGCCGCGCTGGCCATTGGAGTAGAGAGACGTGCGGATCGGCATCCCCGGCCTGGCCCACTTTGACCCCCAGCGGGGCATCGGCCGCTACGTCACCACCCTGGTGAACCACTGGCAGCAGTGGGGATTGGCGATCGTTCCCCTCTCTTTCCGGGCATCCGCACTGCCCCTGTTGCGGAACGTGAACTGGGGCATTGCCGGGCCGCTCTTGGAGGTGGACCTGCTCTTTATCCCCCACTTTGTCGGGGCGGAAAGCCTGCTCTTTGTCCCGCGGGATGTGCCAGTTGTGACCATCGTCCCCGATATCGGCGGCATCGATTGCCCGCAGGACCGGGCTGAAGCGACCCTGCTGACTGGCCCGCTTTACCGCCTGGCGCTGCGGGCCGCCTGCCGCTCTACTCACGTCATCACGATCTCGGACTTTACCCGGGAGCGGTTGTTACATCACTTTTCTTGTTTTTCCGGCAAGTCGAGCACGATTCACCTGGGCGTTGATTGCGAGTTCTTCCATCCCCGCGACCGGCTCCCTTCTCGCGCCTTGCTGCGCGAACGGGACATTTCCATCTCCGATCAGGATTTCATCCTGCTCTATGTCGGGGCCGAGTACCGGCGCAAGAACGTGCCCGCCCTCGCCGGGGTGCTGGCGGCGGTGCGGGAGCAAATTCCCCAGGCCCGGCTGGTCAAGGTCGGCGCGGCGCACGGCAGCGACCAGCGGCATGCCCTGCTTGCCAGGATGGCGGAACTGGGGCTACTTCCCGGCCAGGACGCGGTCTTTGTCGAGGACGTCGGCGATGACCTTCTGCCGCACTTTTATTGCGCGGCGGACGTGTTCGTCACGACGAGCAAGTACGAGGGCTTTGGCTTCCCCCTGCTCGAAGCGATGGCCTGCGGTCTGCCCTGCGTCGTCAGCAACGCCGGCGCGCTGCCCGAGGTCGGCGGCGCCGGCGCGCTCTACGTCGACCCGGACGACGCCCCCGGCTTTGCCCGGCGCATCGCGGAGGTGGCCTTGGGCCAGCACGACGGCCTGGCCGAGCGGGCCCTGGCCCGCGCCGCCGCGTTCGACTGGGAGCGGGCCGCCCGGGAGACGTTGCGGGTTTTCGAGGCTGCAGCAGGAAAAGTGACGGTCGATGGGTAAAATCAAGCTCCTCTTGATCGTTGCACTCTTGTCCGCCTGGTGGTTAAGGGGTCCGCCCGTCGCCCAGGCCCAGGAACCTCCGCCGCAGGATGCGTTCGTCGTCTACGACCTGCGCCAGGGGGACCTGAACCAGGACGGCAGCCCGGACGTGACGATCATCAGCGCCAGCTTTGCAACTGACCAGGACCGCATTCTCGTCTACGACGGTGCAGATGACATGGCGCTCAGCGGGGAATGGGCGGAAGCGACCGATTTTGACGACGACGTCTGGATCTTTGATTATGGCGCCAATGGCACGGCCAACCTGATCGTTTTCTTCTCCACTGCCGGCGACCAATACATCGCCGAGCTCTATCTCGATCGTGACGGCGACCGCCAGGTATCTTACGTCGTTCGCGGCAGCGCGGTCGAGATCCGCGAAAGCCCCTTTTGGACCGCGCAGGTTGTTGCCGACGGCGCCTGGTACAACGACGACGGCAGCGTCAACCGCAACATCACTGTCTCGGTCGACGGGCCCACCGGTGAGCGCGGGCTGGATCATGGGTATATGCGAGAACTTGAAATCAACGACGGCATTGTCGACCTGGAGCTGGAATGTCACACTGGCCTGGAAGGTGACGTCCAGGCCTACTGCCTGACCCGTCTCTTTATTCCTTTCAAGGGAGGTGACATTGGCCGCACCAAGATCCGCGCCGCCATGGCCGGCTATCCGCTGCCCGAGATCGTCGGTTACGTCTTTTGGCCCCACCTGGGATTGGGCCTCAGCGGGCCGCGGGGGCCGTTCGAGATTGCCCCAGCCCTACAAGTCGACTGGCTGGCCGCCCGCTTTGACCCTCATTCCGGTATCAATAATGTCGTTCAAAAAGAGGGACCAGAGCAGGGCTGGTGGCTCTATTCCTCCCACGCGGTCGTGAAACAACGGCTCAACAGCATCGACTTTGAGAACCCCTTTGCCCACTACGACCTGGCCCAGGACCGCGACGGCGCCGCCGAGCTGGTGATCCGCCACGTCTATGATCCGCCCGGAACCATTTGGTACCAGATCGGCGACCATTACGCGCCGACACACGATCCGCGAATGACCTCCGAGATCGTGCGCTATACGTGGGACCAGGACAACGACGGCTACTGGGACTATAAAGTCGGCCTCATGGGACGCGGTTTGGTCGAGAGTGTGGTGTCCTTTCCCGATTTTGACATCATCTCCATCCCCTATGAGCAACTGCCGTGGGAGGTGACGGAGGAGCGCGAGTGGGCCGGCGCCACCTTTGTCCAGGTGGAGGGGCAGGCCGAATCCTCGCCGGAAGGGGTCTATGATTGGGACGAGATATACATCGTCTCGCGCCAGTTGATGTTCGGCCTCGGGGATCAACCTTTGGTCCATACAGCCAGTGACATCCGCCCCAACTTTCGCGGCGAGTACCGCGCCGAGCCGTTCTGCGACCCGCTGCTCTACCTCAGCCCGGTAGACCACAAGTTCCATCTACTTGGGGCAGATATGGGGGTGTGGAACCAGGGGCGGGGATGGCGGATTCGCTATAATGATTTGAACCACGACAGCTATATTGATCAATGGCAGCTGACGTTTGCGGATGAAGAGCAAGAAAGCCCGGAGGAGACGATCCGCTCGCTGCAAATCGCCGGCGACCTGTTGGTCTATGGGGACGAGGAACGTGTGCGGCTGGTCCGCACCGCAATCGACCCGCCCCCCTTCACCGCCCCGCCGCCGCGGGACCATGAGGAGTGGATGACGATGGGCGAGCAGTTGGAAATGTACCAGGCAGGCTGGGCCCCTGACGATTTCTCGTCCATGATCGACCAGTTCCGCGGCCCAACGACCGAGATCCCGGGGGCGACGTTGGAGGATTTCCGCCTCACCGACGCCGGGTTTCGCTTTGTCCTCCATTTGTCCCCCAGTTTCCGCGTTCCCTGGGACGCAAACGACCTGGGGGCCGCCGACCTGACGCCCGGTGCCTACGTCGTCACCTACGACGGCGCATTTCACGCCCAGCCGCTCACCCCGCCGCGGGTGATCCTGGAAGGGGGAACCATCACCAGCGACCCGCCCCAACCGCGCCACATGGAGTGGGTCTCCCTCCAGGCCGTTTTTCGCAACACCGGGCTGCAGGACGCCGCGCTCATTCCGCTCCGGATCTATGTTGCCCAAGAGGGTGAGGAACGCCAAATATTGGCCGTGCAGCCAATTTCAGTGCTGGGAGAAGAGTCGTTTATCCTGAACCAAACCTGGCTGGCACAGGAGCCGGGTCGGTGGCGCGTCTGGTTCGAGATCGACGCCGAAGCAGTGGAACCGCCCGAAACGGAAATCGTCGCCTTGGAACCGCTGCGGGTAGAGGTCGAGCCGGTAGGGCTGCCGGCCATGTTCGATCCGCTCGGCCCTTATGATGGCATGCGCATCACCTGGCCGGTGACGCTCCTCCTCGGCGCGGTGGGGCTGGCCTGCACGTCCATCTTTTCCCTCATTCTGCTGCAGGAAAGAGAGGTCGGAACGTGAGCGAGCGGCTCGGCCAGTTTTGGGCGCGGCGGCGCAGGCTGGTCCTCCTCGTTGCGGCCGCCCTGTTGATCCGTGTTCTCTACACCGCGATTGCGCCGCAAATCGACCCCTTTCTGCGCACGGACCCGCTGCACGGCGATGCCGGTTCCTACGACCAAATCGCCCGCAGCCTGCTGGCCGGGAACGGGTTTTCGCTCCACGAGGGGCCGACCGCCTTTTGGCCGCCGTTATACCCCTACTTTTTAGCCGGCCTCTATGCCCTCTTTGGCTATCACTTGTGGATCGCCCGGCTGGTCCAGGCGCTGCTGGGGGCCATCGCGGTCGGCGCGGTCTATGAGACGGCGCGGCTGCTCTTTGGCCGCCGGGTGGCCCTGCTGGCCGGGATCGGCATGCTGCTCTATCCCCACGTCATCTACTTTGGCGCCTGGTTGATTGCCGAGGCGCTCTACATGGCGCTGTTCACCGTCGCCGTCTGGCTCGCCATCCGGCTCCAGCAGCGGCCAGGCTGGCTGGGGTTTGGCAGCCTGGGCCTGCTCATGGGGCTGGGCTTGCTGGCCAAGCCGGCGACGCTGATGTTTATCCCGTTCCTGGCGCTGTGGGCCTGGTTTTCGCTTCCCGCCCTTTCCCGCTGCCGGCGCGCAACCTGCTTTCTGCTGGTGCTGCTCGTCCTGGTCGCCGTGGTCGCCCCCTGGACGGTGCGGAACGGGATCGTGTTCCAGGATTTCATCCTGGTATCGACCAACGGGGGATATACCTTTTACGGCGCGAACAACGAGGACGCCTTTGGCGGTCACCGCGAGGGCTTTCCGCCCCGCCTGCCAGGGCTCAGCGAGCCGGAAGCCGAGCAGGAATACTACCGCCGGGCGCTGGAATGGGGGGCCGAGAATCCCGGCGACGCGCTCCGCCTGTCCGCGCGCAAGCTGGCCCGCCTCTTTTCCCCCCTCTCGGTCGCCAGCTACGAGCGGGATTACGACCTGCCCCTGGCCGGGCTGGTCAAGGGGGTCTATTGGGCGTTTTTGCTCGCCGTGCTGGTCGGCATGCTGCTGACGCTGCCCCGCTGGCGAGAGTTGATCCTCCTCTACGCCCTCATCCTGCGTGTGCTGATCGGAACCGTGCTCTTTTACGGCGACGCCCGCTACACCCTGCCGATGGTGCCGGCCTGGGTCATTTTTGCCGCCGTTGCCCTGGCGAGCATCTATCGAAGGGGACTGAATGATGGATAAACCCCAGGCCCGGCCGCAAAACCGAACCCAGGCCCTGCTGCTGATCTTGGTCGTGCTCTACGCCATGCTGGCCGCGGGCTATTTCGTGCTGCGTTACAGCGGGCGCTGGAGCGACTCGGATACGGCCAATCTGACCATGACGATGGTCGCCACGCGCAATGAGGGTACCATCCTTCCGAGTAGAGGATATGCGTTGGGGTTTCTATACCCGGCCTTGTCCACGTTTATCGCCGCGACGACGGGGGTGTCGTTTTCTCAGTTGCAGTTCCTCATCTACCCCCTGGTGGCAGCGGGGTTGAGCCTGATCGCCTTTGTGCTCTACCGCGAGCTCCTCGGCGACGTGACGGCGGGGGCCCTGGCCGTGCTGCTGCTCTTTATACAGCCCGATTTCCTGTTTGTCATCTTTCGCGGCTCGCACGAAAAGGTCACCTGGATGATGGCCATGCTGGCGATTTTCCTGCTCGCCAGGAGCTTTTCTGCCGCCGGGCGCCTGCTCCATGCCGCTGCCTACACGGTCTTTTTCTACCTGGCAATCCTGGGCATGGTCGCCAGCAACGCCTTCTTTGGCTCCTCGGTCATTGTCGCCGTGGGCGTCAGCCTGATCGGCGGCTGGCTGATCCTCTTTCTCTCCCGTCGCGAGTGGGCCGGCGATCTCGCCCGTTCCTCGGTGCTGCGGTTGATCTATGTGACGTCGGCGGCGATGCTGGTCTGGTTCCTGGACATCTTTTACCTCTATCTCCCCGCCCGGCGTATCCTCTATGAATTGAGCACCGCAGCGGAGCGGGCCGCCGCCGTGAGCCTGGGCCAGGAGCCCCGCTTCGACCCCTACGCCACGGTTGGCTGGGGCTGGGTCAGCAACGCCGCCTACCTGGCCCTGATCCTGCCCAGTTTCATCCTGGCCGGCCTTTCGTTCCTGTCCTGGGCGTGGATGGGCCTGCGCCACCTGCTGCGCAGGCAGAACATATTGGATTATGCGCCGCGCTTTTTGCTGTGGCTGATGTACGGCGGCTTTGGCGTCCAGATGCTGATCAGCCTGGTCACGTCCCAGACTGGCGGCGTCGCCTCCAACCTGCAGCAGCGCATTTTCCCGGCGGCGATGATGCTGGGCGTTCCGCTGGTCGCCCAGTCGATCATGTGGCTGTGGCGCAGCCAGAAGCGCGCCATCTTGACCCGCGGGATGGCGGCCGCGCTGGCCCTGTTCGTGCTCTGGGGCAGCGGTGCCTCGCTGCTCAAGGCGACCAACGACCCCTGGCTTAGCAATTACTGGTCGTTTTGGACCCCGGTCGAAGATGCTGGGGTGGCCTGGGTGGAGGAACATATCCAGTACCAGAGCGTGTGGCTGGGTCTCGACGGCATCCGGCTCGGCGCCCACGCCATAGCGGAAGGTTTTGGCGACGAGTCGGGCAATCTCTCTGATGTTTGGGGGCGCGATGTCCGCACCCGGGATGCTATGATATCCAATCTCGACAGGGAATTGTCCATTCGCCGTTTTATCCCCCTCCCGGACATTGAGGGGCAGAACCGGGTCTATGATAATGGCACCTCGGCTCATTATCACTGGAGACCCCTAACCCCTTATCAGAGGTGAGCAGAGTGTGTTAGTTAAATCGGGTATATGATAATGGCGCGGCGACATATTATCATCTCCGGCCTGACACCCCCTATCAAAAGTGAGAGTGTTTGTAATGAAGGTCGGTATAATCGCGTACGCGCTCGAACAGACGGCTCCGCCCAGTTTCGCCTCCTACACCCTCGAGATTGCGTTGGCGGTGCGTGAGGCGGATAAGGATGTAGAGGTCGTATTATTGACCACGTCAAAAAAGAGTGCTCTGGATCAGCGGACTCGTTTCTCTACCCACCTACTTCCCGGCTGTAGGTGGCTTCCTGATCTGATGACGGTTGGGAATCTGGCGGTGGGGATAGCGGCCCATAGGTGTAATCTGGACATTGTCCATGACCCAACGGGGATCAGTCCCTTTTTGCTACATTCTCCGTCGAGAGGATGGGCAGCGGTGGGCACCGTCCACGACCTTGTTTCCTATGTCTATCCTGAAACCCACACCTTCCTGACAAATTTCATGCACCGGGTGTGGTTGCCCTATGCGTTAAAACAGGCGACCAAGGTGATCACTGTCAGTCAGCACTCAAGGGACGATATATCCCGCTACCTGGGGATAGAGCGTACCAAGATCGCCATAGTACCCTGTGGTGTCAGCCCCCGCTTCACCCCTTTTCCTGAGGCGAACGAAGCGCACAAGTTGGCAACTTGCTACAACGTCCACCAGCCATACATCCTCTACGTCGGGGCGATCACAGCGCGCAAGAACGTGGTTGGTTTGCTGCGCGCATTTGCCATGCTAAAGGAACAATTCCCCAATCTTTCGCTCGTCATTGCCGGCGCCCCAGCGTGGAAGTCCAAATCCGCTTACCAGGCGCTGGACGAGTTGCAACTTTATTCACGAGTCGAGTTGGCCGGCTACGTCGCGGATGCTGACCTGCCTGCCTTGTACCGGCAGGCCGCGGTCTTTGTTTTCCCCTCCTTCTACGAAGGATTCGGCCGTCCTCCTCTGGAGGCAATGGCCTGTGGTACACCTGTCGTTGTCTCAAACACCTCGTCGCTGCCCGAGGTTGTGGGAGATGCAGCGCTGTTGATTGACCCACGAGACGTCGAGGGATTGGCCGGGGCAATAAAGACGGTGCTGGCCAATCCAGATCTGCAACAAGACTTGGTACAGAAGGGAAAGGAGCGCGCCAGTCTATTCACCTGGGAACGAGCAGGGAAGGATATCATTGCCGTGTATCATCAAGTTCTTGAAAGGTAGGTAAAAGATGCGTGTGCTGATTACGGGAGTCACCGGGCTGGTGGGAAGTCATCTGGCCGATTACTTGCTGACGATGGAGGATATAGAGGTTCACGGCTTCAAGCGCTGGCGCAGCGATGACCGTTCCATTGCCCACCTGTACAGCTGTGTCAAGTTTCACGAAGGCGATATCGAGGATACCGCCTCCGTCGGCCAAACTATCCGTGATCTGCAACCACAACGGATCTACCACCTGGCGGCGCAGAGCTATCCCAGCGAGTCGTGGGACGCTCCCATTGCCACAGTCAACGCCAACATCATCGGTACAGTCAACCTCCTGGAGGCCGTGCGGCACTTTAGCCCCGCCAGCCAGGTCCACGTGGCCGGGTCCAGCGCCGAGTATGGGTTTATCTCTCCTGACGAGGTACCGATCAGCGAGGATCATCCCTTGCGGCCCCTTAGCCCTTATGGCGTGACCAAGGTAGCACAGGAGCTTTTCGGCCTGCAGTACGAAAAAAACTATGGCATTCCAGTCTATGTGACCCGATCGTTCAATCACGTCGGCCCACGCCAGGGGGATCGCTGTTCCATCCAGACCTTTTGCAAGCAGATGGTCGAGGCAGAGTTAGGGCGGCGAGACCCCGTCATTCACGTGGGTAACCTGGAACCCCAGCGTGACTTTACCGACGTGCGCGATGCGGTGCGTGCTTTTTGGCTGCTGTTGGAGAAAGGGCGCTCTGGGGAGGTGTACAATCTCTGTTCCGGGCGCGCCGTGGCAATTCAAGAGATCCTGGACACGGTGCTTCAACTGGGCCGGATCCAGGTACACGTAGAGATCGATCCGCTCCGTCTCCGCCCGGCGGACGAGCCGATCCTGATGGGGGACAACACCAAGCTTCGGCACGATACAGGGTGGGCGCCAGAGATTCCCTTGAAGCAAACAGTGCAAAGCATCCTCGACTACTGGCGTCAGCGTTTGCGCGCCGAGACAGGGGAAGTGTTGGATTGAAAGCCCTCATCCTGGCCGGCGGCCTCGGTACTCGCCTCCGTCCCCTCGTCTCCGACCGCCCCAAGCCGATGGCCGAGGTGGCGGGCAAGCCCTTCCTGGAGTACCAGGTCGCGCAACTGCGCCGCCAGGGATTCGCGCAGATCGTCCTCTGCATCGGCTACCTGGCCGAACAGGTGCGCGACTATTTCGGCGACGGCCGCCGCTGGGGCGTGCGGATCGACTATGCCGTCGAGACGGAGCGGCTCGGTACCGCCGGCGCCATCCGCAACGCCCACCGCTGGATCGACGACACCTTTGTGGTCCTCAACGGGGATTCCTACCTGGAGACAGATTTCAAAACCATGGTAGAATACCACCGCCGCCAGCGCGCGACAGCCGCCCAGCTCGTCGGCACCATCGCCGCCGTGGCCGTGGACGACGTCGCTGCCTACGGCGCGCTGGAGTTGGACGGCGAGGGGTTCGTCACTCGTTTCCGGGAAAAAGGTGGGACGGGAACCGGATGGATCAACGGCGGAGTCTACGTCTTGGAGCGCGAGATCCTGGATCGGATTCCCGAAGGGGAGATGGTGTCAATTGAGAAAGAGACCTTGCCGCAGCTCCTGGCGGCGGGCGGCCGGCTTGCCGCCTGGCCAGCAGCGGGATTCTTTGTCGACATCGGCACCCCCGCCGGGTACCACCGGTTTCAGGCTTACGCAAAGGAGCAGGATCTATGATCGTCCGCAGCAAGGCCCCGCTGCGCATCAGCTTTGCCGGCGGCGGCACCGAGGTCGAGCCCTACCTCTCGGAGCGCGGGGGCGTCGTCCTCAGCACCACCGTCGACCGCTACGCCTACGGCTCGCTGCGCTTCCGGGAGGACCGGCAAATCTCGGTCACCTCGCTCGACTATGACCTGGTGGCGCGCTACCAGCTCGACGAGCCGCTCGCCTACGACGGCAACCTGGACCTGGTCAAGGCCGCCATCCGCCGCTTGAACCAGGGCAACGACGACCAGGGGCTCGATCTCTTTCTGCACAGCGACGCCCCGCCAGGCTCGGGCCTGGGCTCGTCGTCGACGGTGGTCGTCGCCCTCATCGGCCTCTTTCGCCACTGGCTGCACCTGCCGCTGACCGATTACGAGATCGCCGACCTGGCCTACCAGATCGAGCGGGTCGACATGGGGATCAAGGGCGGCAAGCAAGACCAGTACGCGGCGACCTTTGGCGGGTTCAACTTTATCGAGTTCTCCCGCGACGCGACGGTGGTCAACCCGCTGCGAGTGCCCTGGGACACGATCAACGAGCTGCACTATAACCTGCTCCTCTGCTACACCGGCAAGACCCGCCTCTCGGCGCGGATCATCGACACCCAGGTAGAGCGCTACGTCAGCCGCCAGGAGGACGTGCTGCACGCGATGGACGAGCTAAAGCGGATCGCCACTGCGATGAAGAACGCCCTGCTGCGCGGCCGGCTGGACGATTTCGGCGCGCTGCTCCACGAGGCGTGGACGAACAAGAAAAAGATGGCCGCCCAGATCACCGACCCGCAGATCGACGAACTGTACGAGACCGCGCGCTGGCACGGCGCGCTGGGGGGCAAGATCTCGGGCGCCGGCGGCGGCGGCTACATGTTCTTCTACTGCCCGTTCGACCGCAAACACCACGTGGCCGAACAGCTGGAGCGGTTGGGGGCCCAGGTGGTCGAGTTCAGCTTCGATCTGCGCGGCTTGCAGACCTGGGAGGTACGGTGATCGGTCAAGTTTACGCCATAATCAACGAGAGCATCAACGTCCAACAGGAGATGCTGGATCATCACGTTCCGCTGCTGGTGGAACTGGCGGAGGTTCTGGTTAGTACCTTTCAGATTGGGGGCAAGGTGTTTCTCTTTGGCAACGGC
Source organism: Anaerolineae bacterium (assembly GCA_016931695.1). Lineage (GTDB taxonomy): Bacteria > Chloroflexota > Anaerolineae > B4-G1 > DUEL01 > JAFGEI01. Next base: position 13,096 of record JAFGEI010000233.1, read on the forward strand.
GGCAGCGCCGCCGACGCCCAGCACGTCGCCGCCGAGCTGGTCAACCGCTTCCTGCTGGACCGCGGCCCCCTCCCGGCGCTCGCCCTGACCACCGACACCTCCACCCTGACCGCCATCGCCAACGACATCGGTTTCGACCAGGTCTTTGCCCGCCAGGTGCGGGCCCTGGTCCGAGCGGGAGACGTGGCGGTGGGCATCAGCACCAGCGGCAACTCGCCCAACGTCCTCAACGGCGTCGTCGCGGCCCGGGAACAAGGAGCGGTCACCGTCGGCTTCGCTGGCCGCGACGGCGGCCGCCTCAAGGAGCTCGTCGACATCTGCTTCTGCGCCCCCTCCACGCACACCCCCCGCATCCAGGAGGCGCACCTCCTCGCCTGGCACGCCATCTGCGAGGTGGTCGAGCAGGAGCTGTCCGGCACATGAAGTGGGCGGTCTTTATGGACCGGGACGGGACGGTCAACGAGGAGGTCGGCTACCTGGACGATCCGGCCGGCCTGCGCCTGCTGCCCGGCGCGGGGGAGGCGATCCGGCGCCTGAACGCGGCCCGAGTGCCGGTGCTGCTGGTGACGAACCAGTCGGCCATTGCCCGGGGGTATTTGCCCGCCGCCCGGTTGCAAGCGGTTCACCAGGAACTGGCCCGCCAGTTGGCCGCCCACGGGGCCCACATTGACCACATCTATCACTGCCCCCACCACCCCGACGAAAACTGCAGCTGCCGCAAGCCGCAGCCGGGTATGCTGCAACAGGCCGCCGCGGAGCACGGCATCGAACTGGCGGATTCTTTTATCGTCGGGGATAAAGGGACGGACCTGGAAGCCGGGCGCCGGGTCGGCTGCCGCACGGTGCTGGTGCTCACCGGGTACGGGCCGGACGAGCGCCGGCGGCTGGAGACGGCTGGGCCTCGCCCCGATTTTGTCGCCCGCGACCTGTCAGAGGCAGTCGAATGGATTTTGACCCGGCAACGAGAGGAGGCCGGCGATGACTGACGGCCCGCCAGCGCCGGAGGGCCGCCGCCGCTGGCTGCGCCGGTGGCGCTGGCTGGCGCTGCTTGGCCCCGTGTTGCTGATCCTGGCAGGGCCCCTCTGGCTGCCCCTGCTGGGGCGCTTTCTCGTCGTCAGCGACCCCCTCCAGCCGGCCGACGCCCTGGTCCCGCTGGCCGGCGGCCGGCAGCGGGTCGTCTACGGCGCCGAGTTGTTCAACGACGGCTACGCGCGCTGGTTTGTGGCCACGGACATGCTGCTCAACGTACCCGGCGTCCGCGCGTCCTACAGCGAACTGGTGCAGCAGGAGGCGGTGTGGCAGGGTGTTCCCCGGGAGCGCATCCTGCTCCTCTCCCGTGTCGCGGACGACACCTACCAGGAGGCTGCGTTCGTACGGGAGCTGGCGGAAGAACAGGGCTGGCAGTCCCTGCTCGTCGTCACCGACCCCTTCCACACCCGCCGCGCGCGGATCATGTTCCGCCAGGTTTTTGCCGACAGCGGTGTTTCGGTGGTGATTTACCCGGTAAGCGACCACTGGTACCAGCCGGATTCCTGGTGGAAGAGCGGGGACGGGCTGCGGGAAACGTGGATGGAGTATTCCAAGCTGGCCCTGTACTTGGTGGGCTACCGGTAGAGATCGGTGGGATGGTGATGGATAGCCGGACCGGGAAAACAGGTGCGGACACGAACGCCCTGCTGCAAGCGGGGATTGCCGCCGCCCAGGCGGGAGATGCCGAACGCGCCCGCCGGCTGCTGGCGCAGGTCGTCTGGGCCGACGGGGAGAACGTCCAGGCCTGGCGCTGGCTGAGCCGCGTGGCGGATACGCCCCATCTCGCGGCCTATTGCCGGCAGCGCGCGCGGGCCCTCGAGCCGGACGACGAATCAGGCGCAGGGACAATCGTCCCCTCCGACGAGCGGGGGGTAGAGAACTGGCTGCAGGCGGGGATCGCCGCCGCACGGGCCGGGCAGCGGGAGCGTGCCCGGGGGCTGCTGGCGCGCGTCCTGCGGCAAGACAATCAAAACCTGCCGGCCTGGCTGTGGATGGGCGGCGTGATGGACGACCGCCGCGCCCGCGAGTACTGCCTGGAGCGGGTGCTCGACCTGGACCCCCATCACCAGGCAGCGGCACGGGGATTGGAAATTCTCCGCCGCGAGAGGGCGCAAGAATTCTTGCACGAGGGAATCGCCGCCGCGCAATCTGGCCAGCACGAGCAAGCCTACGCCCTATTGGTCCGCGCCCTCGCCTGGAATGAGGACAATGCCCAGATATGGCTGTGGCTTGGGGCGGTGGCCAAGAGCCCGGACGAGCAGAGACAGCATCTGCAAAAAGCCCTCTCCCTCGATCCAGGTCTCGATGCGGCGCAGGCCGGATTGGAACAGGCCCAGGAACAGGGTTGGGTCCAACTCTCGCTCTTTGCCGAGCCGGGACATGCGGTGACCGCCGCGGTCATCGACGGGGTGAGCGTCGCGGTGCCAGCGCCCGTCCCGGTCCTTCTGCCACCGTCCACCGCGGCAGATACAAATCGATCCGCCGCGCCAATCCTGGCGCCTGCCACCAATGTGCCCGCCCCGACCGAAACGATGGCCGCTGCAGCGCCCCGGGAACGGCTCAGGGCGCTGCCGGTCATACGCGCCCTCCCCACCCTGTCCATTCCAGGGTGGGCGCGCCGGGTATTCGGCAGCGACCTGGGAATGTTGGCCGTCGCGGGCGTCGTCCTGCTGCTGCTCGTCGCCTTGGGCGTCGAAGGGCTGCCCGCCCCGCTGCCATTCCTCCGCCTGGCGTTGGGCCTGCTGTTCATATTGGCGGTGCCCGGTTACACGTTACACCTGGCGCTGTTCCCCCGCGCCGACGACCTGGACGTCCCGGCGCGACTGGCGCTCTCCTTTGGCCTCAGCGTGGCCGTGATCCCGCCCATGGCGCTGATCCTGGACCAACTGCCATGGGGCGTCCGGCTCGCGCCGATCGTCGTGGCGGAGGGGCTGTTCATCATCACCTGTTCCGTAATTGTCTGGCTGCGCCGCCGCCGCCTGGCGGCGGGAGAGCTTTTTTCCCCGGCCCTCGATCTCGGCGCCGTCGATCTCAAGGGATGGTGGGCGGCCCAGAATTCGATCAGCCGGATTTTGTACCGCGTCCTGGCCGCTTCACTGCTCGGGGTCCTCGTCGCGGCTGCGGCGATTCTCTTCCTCCCCCGCGCCAGCGATCGTTTCACCGAGTTCTACGTCCTGGGCCCCGAGGGGCTGGCCGAGGGCTATCCCCGCCAGGCAGTCGCGGGACAGCCGGTCGCGGTGACGATGGGCATCGCCAACCGGGAAGGACAGGAGACCCGCTACCGGGTAGAGATACGGGTTGGCGGGGAGCAAATTAGGGAGGTCGGTCCCATCCTGCTGGAAGACGAGCAGGTCTGGGAGGACACCGTCAGCTACACGATGCCTGCCGCGGGGGATGACCAACAGGTCGAGTTCCTGCTCTACCGGAATGGCGGGGAGGAGCCTTACCGCTCTCTTTACCTGTGGATCGACGTGTTGGAGGGAGAGTAGCTGTGAGACTGTTCCGATCCCGGGTCAGGAGCTTTTGCAGGGATCCGCTGTGGGTCGCCGCGACGCTCTACCTGGTCGGGGTAACGTCCGCCGAGTTGTTCACTACCTACACCGATCCGCGAATTGGGATGCTGACCCACTGCCTGTTATTGGTGACCCTGGTCTTTCACGCCTTTCGCGCGCCGGACCGGGAAACCCAGTCTCTCCTCGTCAGCCTGTTGTTCGCGCCCCTGATTCGCATCCTCAGCCTGTCGCTGCCCCTGACCCGCTTCCCCCTGATGTACTGGTACCTGCTGACCAGTATTCCATTGTTCGTGTCGCTGTTTGTTACGGGACGGGCGCTGGGGTTCTCCTGGCGAAATTTGGGCTTGAACCTGCGCCGTTGGCCCCTCCAACTCTTGGTTGCAGCCAGCGGGCTGCTCTTTGGCACTGTCGAGTATCTCATCCTGCGTCCCGTCCCGCTGATCCAGGCCCTGACGTGGGCAAATCTTTGGTGGCCGGCGCTGATCCTCTTGTTCTCGACCGGCTTGTTGGAAGAGATGCTCTTTCGCGGCCTGATTCAGCGCACGGCCGAGGCCGGGCTGGGCCGCTGGGGGATGCTCTACGTGGCGCTGCTTTTCGGCGTGTTGCACATCGGCTACCGCTCCTTCGTCGACGTGGCTTTTGTGCTGATCGTCGGCCTCTTTTTTGGCTGGATCGTACAGCGTACGCGGTCGCTGATCGGCGTGACCCTGGCGCACGGGCTGACCAACGTCATGCTCTTTCTGGTCATGCCCTTTTGGTCGTGGGCCAATCCCCTGGCCGCAAGCGATCCGCTGCCGGTCGTGCTGCCGACGCCGACGGCCATCGAAGCGCGCGTCCCCACCGCAATCGCCCCCTCGCCCACGCCGCCCTTCACCGCCACGCCGACGGCGCGCCCCCCTACCCCACGGGCGACGGCGACGGCGACGCCATCCGCCACCCCTGTCCCGCCGTCCCCCACCCCGCCGGTAGAGGCGGTGGTGCTGGCCGACGGGGTCAACGTGCGCGCCGGCCCGGCGACAAGCTATGCCGTCGTAGGCCGGGTTGACAGCAGTGAGAGTTATGCTATTGTAGGACGAAACGCCGGCGGCGACTGGTGGTTGATCTGCTGCGTCGACGAGCAGGAGGGGTGGATATTTGGCGAGCTGATCCGGGTGGAAGGGAACCCAGAGCGAGTCCCGGTCGTGCCGGGGCCAGCGCCGTAAAGAAAAAGAGGCCGCTGTGGAAAGTGGCCTCTCGGAACTGGAATATCGCTGGCAAATGTGCTACAGCACCTCAGGGGATGGCCTCTGCGATCTTGAACAGGGCAATCAGAAAAAAGCCGATCAACAGCGGCAGCACGACGACGTTCAAGATGCGGCTCAGGTTATCCAGCCGTGGTTGATCGCTGACCGCGACGACTTCCTTGGGGATCATGACGATCAGCAGCGTCAGTACAGCGAGAAAACTCAACCCGGCAGCGACCGCGACGGTGGCCGTGGTGACAGTGGTAACCGTTGTTGTTGTGACAGTGGAAATCATCCGCGATACCTCTTTTGAACTTGCATTCCGCACTTCTCTAACAGGGTTGAGTCATGGTAAAATTGTGGCACTGATACCAAGAGCGAGGTGCCATGATGATCACA
>JAFGEI010000234.1 GCA_016931695.1 Anaerolineae bacterium
CGCAGGCGGCGAAGCCGCCTGCGAAACCCCCCTTTTCCCCCTTCTCCCACTGCGGTAGAGCATCCAACGTTGAAATGTGCCATTGTCGAGTTAGTATGAGATCCAAAAGCAAGAGCGGGCTTGCCTGCAAAGAACCAGGGGCAGGCACGGAGAAAATCAATGCCCGATGAAAAAAGGGATGGAAAGAAAATCGCGGTTCTCGTTTCCGGTTTTGGCTCCAACCTGCAGGCCATCCTCGACGCTGCCAGCAAAGGGCAGCTGACAGGGACCGAGGTCGCTCTGGTCGTCTCCAACCGGCGCGAGGCGTACGGGATACAGCGGGCAATCGACCACGGCGTGCCGGTGGTTTATTTTCCCCTCGCCCCCTACACCCGCGCCGGCCGGCCGCGCCAGGAGTACGACGCTGCCCTGGCGGCAATCCTGCGCGCCTTGGCGATCGAGTGGGTGGTCATGGCAGGCTGGATGCACGTGTTCGGGCCCGCCTTCCTGGACCATTTCCCGCAGCGCGTGGTCAACCTTCACCCAGCGCTGCCGGGCGCCTTCCCCGGTACCCAGGCTATCGCCCGCGCCTACGAAGCATTCCAACGCGGCGAGATCGACGGTACCGGGGTCATGGTTCACCTGGTGCCCGACGAGGGGGTCGACGTAGGGCCGGTGGTGCGGCAGGAAAAAGTGCCCATCCACCCCGACGACAGCCTGGACGACCTGAAAACGCGGATTCACAAGGTAGAACATCGATTGCTGGTAGAGGCCTTGCAGCAGTTGGGCGTTGCAAGAGAGTCGTTCTCATAGCGGGGAGCTTGACATGGTCAATATCGTACGCCAGGTTGATGACTGGGTAAAGATTCGCCGTATCGTGGTGAGTGTATCGGACAAGTCGGGACTCGAGCAGTTGATCCCGAGCCTGATCGAGATCAATCCGGCCGTCCATTTCTACTCCACCGGCGGCACGTACCGCGCCATCGCCCAGGTGCTGGGACCGGAACAGGCCTCGGCGTACCTGACCCCGGTCGCCGCGTACACCGGGCAGCCCGAGACGCAGGGGGGACTGGTCAAGACGCTCGATTTCAAGATTTACCTGGGGCTGCTGACCGAGACCTACAACGAGGCCCACCAGGCCGACCTGGCGCGCACCGGGGCGGCTGCCCTGGACATGGTCGTGGTCAATCTATACCCCTTCGAAGCCACCGTCGCCCGCGCGGAGGTGACGGTGGAAGAAGCGCGGGCGAACATTGACATCGGCGGCCCCTGCATGCTCCGCGCGGCGGCCAAGAACTATTTGCGGGTCGCGCCAGTGGTCGATCCGGCCGACTATGCCGGGCTGGTCGATTTCCTGTGCGCCAACGACGGGCGGCTGAACCTGGCCCGCCGTTTCGAGCTGGCCCGCAAAGCCTTTGCCCACACCGCCCGCTACGACGCGGCGATCAGCGAGTATCTGGCGGGGCAAGAAGTGGAGTGGGTTTCCAAGACATACGATGACGTAAAGCGTAAAGCGTAAAACGTAAAACGTATTACGCATTACGTTTTACGCTTTACGTGCCAAGCCATACACAGGAGATAAACATCCAATGCAAAAGACCATTCGCCAAAGCTATCACGCCATCCTGGACGACCCGTTTCCCGAGCGGATGGAGATCCATTTTATCTCTGCCGGGCGCCGTTCGACGTTGGTCTATGAAAAGGTCTCGTGGGAAATCGCCGGCGAGCGCCGGGGACTGCGCTACGGCGAGAACCCGGGCCAGCCGGCCGCCCTCTACCGCCTGCTCAACGGCAACCTCGTCCTGGGCGAGGTCGAGACCATCGCGCCGGGGCGCTACCTGGTCTCGGATGCCGAACTGCTGCAATCGGGCAAGCATCCCGGCAAGATCAACCTGACCGACGCCGACAACGCGCTGAACATCCTGCGCTACATGACCGGGCGGCCCACCGTGGCAATCATGAAGCACAACAATCCCTCCGGCGTCGCCATGGCCGACACGCTGCTGGAGGCCTATCTCAAGGCAGACCTGGCCGATCACGTCGCGGCCTTTGGCGGCTGCATCGCCCTCAACCGGGTGGTGGACCGCCCCACAGCCGAGGCAATCGCCGCGCGCTATGCCGAGGTCGTGGTCGCGCCAGGCTATGCGGCCGGCGCCGTCGACGTCCTGGCCCGGCGCAAGAACCTGCGCATCATGCGCATCGACAACATGGAGCGGCTGGGCGAATTCGCCCCCCAGCACTTTGTCGATTTCAAGAGCCTGATCGACGGCGGCATCATCGCCCAGCTCTCCTACACACCCCAGGCACAGACGAAAGCCGACCTGCGATTGGCCGAGGCCGAGCACGCGGGGCAGACCTATCGGATCGAGCGGGCGCCGACGGAGCAGGAATACGCCGACATGCTGTTTGGCTGGCTGGTCGAGGCGGGGGTGACTTCCAACTCGGTGCTCTACGTCAAGGACGGCGTCACACTGGGCATCGGCGTTGGGGAACAGGACCGGGTCGGCGTGGCCCAGATCGCGCGGGACAAGGCTTATCGTAAATTGGCCGACCGGCTGGCCTTTGAACGGCACGGGGTGATTTGTGGCGCATTAAAAGATCCCAACGAACGGCGCCGGATCGACGCCGAGGTCGCAGAACGGCGCGGCGACCTGGTCGGCGCGGCAATGGTATCGGACGCCTTTTTCCCCTTTCGCGACGGCGTCGACGTCGGCCTGCAAGAAGGGGTGACGGCAGTGATCCAGCCCGGCGGTTCCCTCAACGACTACCAGGCCATCCAGGCCTGTAACGAAGCGGGCGCGACGATGGTCTTGACCGGGCAGCGCAGTTTCAAGCACTGACGCAGCGGCCCGGCCAATCACTTCTCCCCCCAGCGCTGCTGGAACTATCTTGACTTTTCTCTCCTCCCGCAGTATCCTGTTAGGAAAGGAGGGATGGTGAGCCAACCATTCTATTTGGCGATCGAAGGCGTGATCGGCGTGGGCAAGACGACCCTGGCACGCTTGCTGCAGCCGCGCTTTGACGCCGACTTGTTGCTGGAGGTTTTCGAGGAAAACCCCTTCCTGACGGACTTTTATTCCGACCGTGAGCGGTACTCTTTCCAGACCCAGATATTCTTCCTGCACAGCCGCTACCGCCAGCAGCAGGGGATCGCCCTCGAAAGCCGGCCGCTGATCGCCGACTATACCTTTGCCAAGGACCGCCTCTTTGCCCGTCTCAACCTGGGCGGCGAGGAGCTGGCAATGTACGAGCGTCTGCACCAGGCGCTGGCCGAAAAAGTGACCCGGCCCGACCTGGTGCTCTACCTGCAAGCGGATTTGGACGTGCTGCTGGCCCGCATCACGATGCGGGACCGGCCTTACGAACGGCAGATGGACCCTACCTATATCGAGGCCCTCCGCCAGGCGTACGAACAACACTTTGCCGCCTATCACGACGCGCCGCTGCTGGTCATTGATGCCAATACCCTCAATTTTGTCCGCTACCCAAAAGACCTGGACAAGACAGAGCAACAGATTCGCAGCGCGCTCTGCAAACGGGAGGCGCACAGCTGCGGCGAGGTTTTCTCTACCCACGAGCCCCTGTCCCCCTCCTGGCCGCTGGTAGACCAGTTCCTCGCCTTGACGGAAAAAGTTGGGGCATTGGGAGCGATCCTCGCCGCCGACCCGCGCGGCGTTTCACCCTCTTTCCACAGCACGTTGGACAAACTGGAAGTATGCCTGCAGCGGTTGGCAGCGGGGAGCGAGAACCGATGACCTGGCCGCCAGCGGTATTCGTCGTCAATTCCCTCTCCTTGCTCATCCTGGTTGCCGCCTACTGCTACCTGTGGCTGGGCGGCAGGCAGCCCAGCATGGGCCTGTGGGGCATCGGCTGGATCTTTTACACCGGGCACGTCTTGACCCTGGGCGGCTCGCTGACGGCTTCCAACCCCACCCCCTGGCACTTTGGCAGTCTGGCCGCGCTGGCCATCAGCGGCCTCATGCTCTGGGCGGGCACGCACACTTTTGCTGGGCGACCGTTCTCCCCCCGCGCATACATCCTGCTTGTCCCGCTGATCGGATGGGCAGCCATAGTCTTTGTTTTCTTTTATCTCGCCACCGTTCCCATCTTTGTCTTTTCGATCACCGCCGACCTGGTGACAGCTCGCGTGCTGTTTCGCTACAGTCGAGCCACCAAAGGCCTCGTCGCCCCCCGGGCAATCGCGACAACCTATATCGCCTGGGCCGTGCTAAAAATGGGGCACTTGCTCGTGCTGCAAGAATCGACCGCCCTGGTCCTGCTGCTATTGACGACCAACGCCCTGGCCCTGAGCCTCGCGTTTTCGCTCATTGTCTTTAGCCTGGTCGAGGCAGACCGGAACGCGCAGCGACGAGCCAACCGTCTCAACGCCCTGGCCTCGCTGACCAACGTCGCCAGCAGACCGGTTTCCCCAGCGGAACTACTGACTGCGACGCTGAGCGAATTGGACCACTTGTTGGAAGTGACAAGCCGGATGGGAGCATTTATCACCCTGGAGGAAGAAGCGCGCCTGTACCTGGCCGCCGCCCAAGATTTTTGCCCCTCCTGCCTGCTGCAGCGATCAGGCTACCCCCCCGCGGGATATCCCTGCGCAACAGCCGTCACGAGCGGCCGCTTGATCCATTTGGCGGACGAGGCGGCAGGCGGTTGCGGAACGAGCTGTGCCAACATCGTCATCCCCATCCTGGCCGGCAAAAAGGTCGGCGGCATCATCTGCGTTGTCACCCAGCCAGACTATATGCTCTCTGAAGAAGAACGACGGACGCTCGAGACGCTGGGACGGCAGTTGGGCACGGCGCTGGAGAATATCCGCCTCGTCAAAGCAATGCAAGCCGAGATGGGCCGACTTCGCGCCCTGACAGCCGCTTCCCGCCAGATGGCCGCCGCGCTGGACCTGACCACGGCGCTGGAAGAGATCAGCCTGGCGGGAATGCGGGCAGTCGCGGCAGACCGCTCCGCCATCTACCTCTATGACAGCCAGCACGACCAGCTTACCGTCGGCCACGCTCACAACCTCTCGCAGGATTACCAACAATTCCTGACCGCCACGTTTCACAACGTCCCCGGCTCCAAGATCCTCCAGGAACCGGACATCGTCTGGATCGAGGATGCCTGGAACGACGAGGCGGCGCAGGTGATGTGGGAAATGGCACGCAAAGAAGGCTTTCGCTCGTACATCGTCGCCCCACTGGTTCACCTCCAGCGCATGTTGGGCGCCCTGGTTTTTTACCACGATACGGTCAAGCGGTACAGCAGCGAGGAAAAAGCTCTCTGCCAGGCGCTGGCGGATTATGCCGCAACGGTCTTGGCCAACGCCCTGCTGTATCAAGAAGCCCAGCGCCGGACGGAAGAACTGACCGCGCTGCACCAGATCGATCTGCACGTCAGCTCCTCGCTGGGCCTGGAGCAGGTCCTGGAAACGATTTCCGAACAACTCCAGCGGGTACTGGGCGTTTCGACCCTCTTTATCGCCCTTTACGACGCCGAAGAGGGTATCCTGGACGTCAGGCAGTTTCTCGAAGAGGGACAGGTGCGCCCGCCGCAGCAGATCAAGCTCTCCGAGACGACCAGCCTGTCCGGTTGGGTGATCCGCACGGGTGAACCGCTGTGGGTAAATGACTTGTCGGCGGAACAAGAACGCCTGCCGGTCGAGGCGCTGCAAGTTGGCGCCCCCACCCAAAGCCTGGCGATACTGCCGCTGATCGCACGGGGCACGGTAGTCGGCGTGCTCTCTGTGCAATCACACGAACCGCATGCCCTTGACGACAGCGATCGCCGCTTGTTGACCGAAATTGCCGTCCAGGCCGCCATTGCCATTGAGAACGCACGGCTCTACCAGCAGTTGGAGGAACGGACAGTGCAGTTGGCCCAGGTCATTCGCGAGCTGGAGGATTTGGACCGGCTGCGGACCGAATTGGTACAAAACGTGAGTCACGAACTGCGCACCCCGCTGACCCTCATCCAGGGCTATGCCGAGTTCCTGCTGTCTGGCGAGCTGGGAAAGATTCAGCCGCAGCAGCACGGCGCCCTGGAGGTCATTCGCGAACGGTCGCGGATTCTCTCCCAATTGATCCACAACCTGACCGCCCTCCAGGCCCTTCCCCACGAGACGCTGGCCCTGGCCCCCGTCTCGTTGGTCAATCTTGTCGAGCAGGTTCTCATCACCTACCACCGCCCGGCGAAACGAGCGGGCGTCCAATTCGAGACCAACCTGCCCGGCGACCTGCCCACCATCCTGGCGGACAAGGAGCAACTACAGCTGGCCCTCTCTCACCTGATCGACAATGCCATCAAGTTCAGCCCCCAGGGAGGACGGGTCCGCCTGCAGGCGTGGGCGCAGAGTCCTTGGATCTATTTCTCCGTTGAAGATGAGGGAATTGGCATTGCCTCGCAGCACTTGGGGCGGGTCTTTGACCGGTTCTACCAGGTGGACGGCTCGACCACCCGGCGCTTTGGCGGCATGGGCATTGGGCTGGCAATCGTCTGGCAGATCGTTCAGGCACATCAAGGCAACGTTACGGTAGAGAGTCAGCCGGGCCAGGGGAGCATCTTTACCATCGCCCTGCCGCAGAACGGGAGGGATGCAGCGTGAAAAAATGGTTCATCGCCATTGCCGGCAACATCGGCGCTGGCAAATCGACCCTGACGCAGATGCTGAGCGACCGCCTCCAGTGGGAGCCTTTCTTTGAAGCGGTGGGGGACAATCCTTACCTGGCCGATTTTTACCAGGATATGGAACGATGGAGCTTTCACTCCCAGGTCTTTTTTCTCTCCCGCCGGCTCCGCCACCATTACCAACTGCTCCAACGTCCCAATTCGGTCGTCCAAGACCGCTCGGTATACGAGGACGCCGAGATTTTTGCCTGCAATTTGTATCGCCAGGGAGCAATAAGCGCACGTGATTACCAGAGCTATCAGGAGTTGTACAATGTCCTCAGCGTTCTTCTTCCGCCGCCCGACCTCGTCGTCTATCTCCGGGCCTCGGTATCGACGTTAAGAAATCGCATCGCCTGCCGGGGGCGGGACTTTGAGCGAGATATCACCCCCGAGTACCTGGAACAGTTGAACGGGCTATACGAAGAATGGGTCGAACGGTTTGATCTCTGCCCGGTGCTGACAGTTCCCTCAGATCGCCTCGATTTTGTCACCAACTTCCACCATCTCGACCTGATCGTCGAACGAATTATGGAGCGGTTGACGGGCAGGGAGGAGGTTGTATTCCCATGAGCTGGTTGCAGAGTCGCAAGAAAAAACAAGCGCAGTGGATCGCCATGTCACAAGTTGCACAGCAGTTAACGGCGAATCTGGACCCTCTCCAGGTGCTGCAGCAAGGGTTAATGGCGAGCATGCAGGCGGTCGAAGCGACCGCTGGCAGTTTCTTGCTGCTCAACGAATACCAGCAACTAGAGCAAGCCGCGTTGTTTCACGGCGAGTCATTCCACCCGGCAGACCTCCAGCTGGCCCAGCAAGAGCTGCAGGAAGGATTGGCGGCCTGGGTTGCAGAGAATCGCTGCCCCCTGGTGGTACAAGCAGCACAACAAGATTTGCGCTGGCTGCAGGCGCCTGGACCGATACCGAAATCGCTGGTGGGGTCAGCTCTCTACGTGCCCCTCCTACTTGCAAACCGCCTGCTGGGCATCCTCGCCCTGGCGCATCGAGAAGAACAGTTCTTTCGACAGGACGACCTGTCAACCCTCGCCCCCATCACCGACCAACTGGCCGTCATGGTCCAAAACGCCCATCTCCTGGCGACGGAGGAAAAGCGGCGGGTGTTGGCCGACACCCTCAGCGAGATCGCCCGCACCCTGACCGCGACGCTGGACCTGGGCGAGGTACTCAACCTGATCCTGGAGCAGCTGAGCCGCGTCGTCGAGTACGACAGCGCATCCATCTTTCTCCTGCACGGCCGCCGCCTGGTCATTCGCGCCTGGCGCGGCTTTGAGAACCCGGCAGCAATTCGCCACTGCGCCTTTGGCATCGAGGGCGGGCACATCATGGCCCGCGTCGTCGCCCAGCGCGACCCCCTGGTCTGCGTGGACGTCCAGCAGGAGACAGGGTGGGAAAACATCCCGGACATACCAACAGTTCACGGCTGGATCGGCGCCTCCCTGGTGGCGCGCGGCAAAGTGGTCGGAGCGCTGACCGTCGACAGCCACCAGCCCGGCGCGTACGACGCGGAGAATGCCCGCGTGGTCGCCGCCTTTGCCGACCACGCCGCCATCGCCGTCGCCAACGCCCGCCTCTGGCAGCAAGTGCAGCAACGGCTGGCCGAGGTCGCCTTTCTCCACCAGGCCGGCAAGACCATCACCGCCTCCCTGGAACTGGGCAACGTCCTCCACTCGATCATGGAAAACGTCCGCAAGCACTTTCGGGTAGACGCGGCATCCGTGGCGCTGGTGGAGGAAGAGACAGGGGACCTGGTCTTTCAAGCCGCTTCCGGCGCCGCCGCCGACGAGGTGCTGGGGCTGCGCCTCAAGCCGGGCCAGGGGGTCGCCGGTTGGACAGTGCGTACAGGCCAGCCGACCCTCATTTCCGCCACCTACGACGACGAGCGCTTTTACCGCGGCGTCGACGAATCGACCGGGTTCCAAACCCAGGCCATGATGGCCGTCCCCATCATCCTCAAAGACCAAACGATTGGAGTGATCGAGGCCATCAACCCCCACAACAACCGCTTTGAGAACAGCGACTTGAACCTGCTGACCAACGTGGCCAACCTGGCCGCCAGCGCCATTCAGAACGCCCGCCATTTCACCCGCGCCCGGGAAGCAGAGCAGCGCTACACCAGCCTGTTCCAGAACAGCGCCGACCCGATCGCCATCACCGACGAGACGGGCTATATCACCGATGCCAACTACAAGTTGTGCGAGATGCTGGGGTATGAAAAATCCCAGTTGATCGGGCAAGGGATCGCGTTCTTTCACGACGACCCGGCCGAGGTACAGACACAACTCGCCCACGTACTGGCGGGGGACAGCGCCTACTATACCGTCGAGGCTGTCTCCCGCGACGGCCTGCTCATCCCCTTCGAGGTGCGCGCCACCTGCATCCTGCAAGGGCAGCGCTCCTACATCCAGTGGATCTACCACGACCTTTCGGAAAGACAAGAACTGGAAAAGGTGCGCGAAGACTTGATCCACATGATCGTCCACGACCTGCGCAATCCCCTCGCCTCCATCCTGAGCAGCCTGGAATTGATCGGCGACGCCGTCAGGGACAATGAGCCCATCCTCCCCCCTCCGCAGTTGCTGAGCATCGCCCAACGGAGCGGCAAGCGGTTAGACCTGTTGATCGACTCGATCCTCGACCTGGCGCGGCTGGAATCGGGAGCAGCCGAGCTGGACGTGAACCAGTTCGACGTCAACGGCATGGTCAAAGAATCGATCGATCAGATGCAGCCCCTCGCCGCCGCGCGCAACTTGCGGTTGACGCGCAGCGTCGAATCGACGCTGTACCTGCATGGCGACCGCGCCCTTCTCGTGCGCGTGCTGATGAACTTGTTGGATAACGCCATCAAGTACACGCCGTTGGGCGGCGAGGTTCAACTGGACGTGCGGCAGGAAGACGAGCAAGCGATTCTCTTCTCAGTCGCGGATACTGGCCCGGGAATCCCCGCCGAGTACCACGAAATGGTCTTTGATCGCTTCGCCCGCGTGCACTTTGAAAAGGCGCGCGGCACCGGGTTAGGGCTTGCCCTGTGCAAGTTGGTGGTCGAAAAGCACAACGGGCAAATCTGGGTCGAAAGCGCAGCGGACCAGGGCGCCACCTTCAAGTTCACCATTCCCCTCACCCTCCCGGAAACAAAAGAGACAGAGAACAAAACATGAATGCAGAAACAGCATCCCGCCTCTATTACGCAGATTCCTACCTGGTCCATTTCGAGGCTCGGGTCAGGGAACAGCTGGAATGGGCGGGGCAACCGGCAGTGATATTGGACCGAACAGCCTTTTACCCGGCCTCGGGGGGACAGCCCGCCGACCGGGGGACGCTCGGCGGGGTGTCGGTCGTCGACGTCGCGGTGCGGGAGGCGGACGGCGCCGTCGTCCACGTCCTGGCCGGCGAACTGGCCGCTGGACAGGCAGCCGGTACAGTGGATTGGGAGTGGCGCTTTGACCACATGCAGCAGCACAGCGGGCAGCACGTCCTGTCCGCTGCCTGCAAGCGGCTGCTGGACGCCAACACGGTCGCCTTCCACCTAGGCAGTGAGGTCTGCACCATCGACCTGGACGCGCCGCGCATCTCCCCTCAGGCGATGGAGCCGGTGGAACAGCTCGTCAACCGGGTCATCTGGGAGAACCGCCCGGTGACGGCGCGCTTTGTATCCCCGTCGGAGATGAGCACGCTCACCCTGCGGCGACCGCCCCAGGTCGACGGCCCGATCCGGCTGGTCGACGTCGCCGGGTTCGATCGAATCCCTTGCGGCGGGACGCACGTCGCGCACACCGGCGAGATCGGCCTGCTCAAAGTCATCCGCCTCGACTACCAGGGCAAAGAGACCCGCGTCGAGTTCCTCTGCGGCCAGCGGGCGTTGGCCGACTATTGCCGCAAGAATCAGGCCGTGCTGAACGCGTCCGCCGCCTTGAGCGTGGGCCACTGGGAACTGGAGCAGGCCGTGGCACGCCTGCAGGACAATCTGAACGAGGCAAAACAGGCACTGCGCACCGCGCAAGAACAGTCGCTGCTGCTGGAGACGGAACAACTCGTGCGCGAGGCGACGGCGGCCGGGTCGTTTCGCGTCGTCGACAAAGTCTGGGAGGGACGGCCGGCCGCCGAACTGCGCGCGCTGGCGCTCAAGATCGCGGCCCAGCCAGGCATGGTGGCCCTCCTGGGCTCGACCGGGGAGCGGATACACCTCTGCGTCGCCCGCTCGGAGGGGGTGGCGGTAGATGCAGCCGCAGTGCTGCAGACGATTTGTGCGCCGCTGGGCGGCAAGGGGGGGGGACAGCCCTACATTGCCCAGGGCAGCGCCCCGCCAGCCGATCTGGAGCGCGTGCAGGATGTGTTGCGAGAGCTGGTTTCAAGTTTTCAGGCATAGTCGCCCTACAAACGTAAGGATTTACCAATGCAACAGATTGCACCCAATGTCTATGTAAAGAGCTTTTATCCCGGCGTCAACGCGGGTTTTATCTGTACTGCGGGCGGGACCGTCGCGGTCGATGCCCCCCCACTCCCCGACGACGCCCGGGCCTGGCGGGAACAGATCGAGCGAGTTGCCGGCGCGCCAATTCGCTGGACCATCCTGACCGACCACCATCCTGACCGGCTGCTGGGCGTCGGCTGGCTGGGGGCCCCGGTGATTGCCGGCCGCGGCACCCTGCGCCGGCTCCAGCAAGAGCCGGAGGACCTGTGGCGCACGGCGACAGGAGAACTGCTGCAGCGCCGTCCCGACGCCAAGAGCCTGGAAGCAGCCCGGTTGGTACTGCCCCGTCTCGCCGTCGACGGCCGGATGACCCTGTACGACGAGGGCGGAATTATCGTCGAGTCGATCGCCGGCGCGGCGCCGGGCAGCATCTGGGTTCGACTGCCCGACCGTGAGGTCGTCTTTGTCGGCGATACGGTCGTAGTAGGCAGCCATCCATTCCTGGCCGCATCCCCCGACACTCGCGCCTGGCTGAAAACCCTGGTCGAAATGCGGCGCGCCCGCTTCCCGGCCCAGCTCATCGTGCCGGGCCGGGGCCCCGCGTGCGACAAAGATGGTACCCGGCCGCTCAGCGACTACATCCAGGTGGCCCGCCGGCGCATCCGCTCCGTCCACACTGCCGGCGGCGGTCGCGGCGACCTGATCGGGCTGCTGGTCGAGTTCATGGCCATGTTCCCCGTCCCGGAGCAAGAGCAGGAATGGGTCCAGCAGCGCGTGCGCACTGGGCTGGAGCACGTCTACGAACAGATGCGGCCCGAGCAGGAAGAATGACCTGCCCGGACGTGACGCTCAGGCCCCGCAGCACGCTGGACCAGGCGCGGACAGCCCTGGAGCGGGTCGAAGTGACCCTGGGTAATCTAAAACAGGCCGGGCCGGGGGCGATCGAGCTGCTCGACCTGCTCGACCAGATCGCCGATCAACTGGACCAGGTGGAAGCGGCAAGGGCCGACGTGCGGGCCGAGCGGGCGCGCCTGGCTTCCACCTGGGGGGGGCTGCAGAAGCACGCTCCCCTCTTTTTGCGCCAGGTGGGGCCCGCCCTTCAAGCGGAACGGGAACGGCGCGGGCCAGCCGCTTGCCGTCCCTGGTGGTCCATCGACCATGCCGTCGCCCAACAAACGCGGGACATCCTGCGGCAGCGGCTGTGGCTGCTGCTGGGCATCGCCTCGGCCGTGCTGTTAGGATGGCTGGCCTACGAACAATGGCTTGCCCCCCCCCTGCCGCTGCGCCAGGCCCTGCGCCACGTCGCGGCTGGCGAGGAATACGTCGACGGCGGCGACCTGGCGCGGGCGCTGGTCGAGTTCGAGACCGCCTCCGCCCTGGCGCCGGACGACCCCGAGACCCGGCTCTGGATCGGGGTGCTGCGCCAGACGCTGGGCGACGAGCCGGGCGCCCAGGCAGCATACGCCGCCGCGCGGGAGTTGGGAGTAGAGGGAGAGACGTTCCTGTTCCAGCGGGGCTCGTTTTTGCTGCAGGTGGGGAACCTGCCAGGCGCCCGCGCTGATGCCGAGGCGGCGATCGCGCTGGCCCCCCAATGGGGCTATGGCTTTTTGCTGCGCGCCGCCGTCGAGGCGGCCACGGGAGAGGCTGCGGCGGCCCGGGCCGATTACGAGCGGGCAATCGCGCTGGCTTGCGCGGCCGGCGACGCCGACCTGGAGGCCCTGGCCCGCCTGCAGATGGATTGGCTGCTGCAGTACGAGGGAGATTGATCCGGCAAGGCCGCCTAATCGTCCTTGTAAACCGTCCGTTCCGCCCGGCCGGCACCAGCCGCAGCGTCAGCTGAACTCGGGGCCGCGACAAGCACCTTGTCCACGCGGTATCCATCCATATCTACCACCTCAAAACGCCATCCCGCCCATTCAAAACTGTCGCCCGCCGCCGGAACGTACCCCAAATTCGCCATCACGAACCCGCCCAGTGTTTGATAGGACCTTTCTTCCAGCAGCTCCCCGGTCCGCAAAAACTCTTCGAGTTCATCAATCAAGAACTTGCCGTCCACCAACCACGAACCGTCCGCACGCTGCACAATCTCCGCCACAGCTTCTTCCGGCAATGAAATGTCGCCGACGATCGCTTCTAAAATGTCGTTGACGGTTACCAGGCCTTGCAGACCGCCATACTCGTCGATCAGCAGAGCCACATGCGAGCGGGTTTCCTTGAACCGTTCCAAAACCCGCAGCACAGAAACGCCTTCGGGCACAAACAGCGCGGGGCGCAGCACGGCTTCCAGGTCAATCTGCCGGCCGCCGAGACTTTGGGCGAGCAAATCCTTGGTCTTTACCAGGCCCAGGACATTGTCAAGATTATCGCAGGCCACGGGAAAACAAGAATGGTCACTGGCGGCAATTCGACGCCGAATCTCCTCAAGTGGGTTGTTCACGTCAAGCCAGGCAATCTCAATCCGCGGCGTCATCAGGGTGCTTGCCCTTCGATCGTCCAAGCGAAACACGCGTTTTACGATTTCATGCTCGGCGGGCTTAAAGATGCCCGCCCGGGCCCCTTGCTCAACCATCACCTTGATCTCTTCTTCCGTGACTGGCTGCCCGGAAGAGATTGGCATACCCCCAATCCGGAGCACGGCTTCTGTGGACAGGTTGAGAAGACAAACGCCGGGAGAAATGACCTTTGCCAACATCCGCATTGGCCGCGCAACTACAGAAGCGATCCGCTCCGGGCGGCTCAGGGCAAGCCGCTTGGGGACCAACTCCCCAAAGACCAGGGAGAGATAGGTGATCGTAAGCACAACGATGCCGACAGCAATGGTTTCGCTGTATGGATTGACAATCCCCAGTCGTCCCAACCCCGTTGCCAGTTTTTCGGCAATAGCCGCCCCACCCAGCGCGCCAGCCAATACGCCGACGAGTGTGATTCCAATCTGAATCGTGGCAAGGAAATAGCCGGGCTCGTTGGCAATCTCGAGCGCCGCCCGCGCCCTCGGGTCGCCAGCCTCGGCGTGTTGCTGCAGGCGTGCCTTGCGCGCTGAAACGACCGCCATCTCGGACATGGCGAATACGCCGTTAGCGATGATGAGGAGAAGGATGAGCAGGATTTGAAACACCACGGCATCCATCTAGAGGCCTCCCTTCTTGTGACGACACCAGCCGCACCAACCCGGCCTGGCTGTTAAGCCCGGTACGTGACAGAATAGTAACAAAAAGTGGTCAAAACGTCAAACAGCGACCACCTGCAATACCCCGAGTTCTCTCTTTTCCTGCTCAGGAGAGCACCGGGGTGACTGGCTGAGTGACAGCTTTTGGAGTATAATAGCCGGGCATCTCTCCTGATGGCAGGAGAGGACAAGTAAACGCACACCATTCGTGCGCTCTCTGTTCTTGACCCAGACAACGGAGATGCTCCATGGAACAGACGATCCAAGTTCGACGCACCCGGCCATCTGAAGCAGAGCGGATTGCGGCCTTTGTCAATCGGACCCGTCCGCAGGGACCGGCGATTACCCCCGATGCAGTAATCGAGCGCTTCGGAACGGTCGGCTTTCTGACGGCCGAGGTAAACGGCGAGATTGTCGGCATATTGGGTTGGCAGGTGGAAAACCTGGTTGCACGCGTGGCAGACTTTTTGATTTTCCCCTGGCATTATCGCATCACCGCGGGCCGCTCCCTGCTCGCCGAGATGGAAAGTGCAGCGAGGGAACTGCAGTGCGAAGCAGCCATGCTCTTTGTCCCGGCCAACACGCCGCGGGAGGTTCTTGCCTTCTGGGAGACCTTTGGCTACGGATTCAAAGAGGTCGCCAGCCTGCCGCGCGCCTGGCGCGAGGCGGCGCGAGAATCGCACCCGGCTGGCGATTGGGTGGTGCTGAAGCAACTGCGCGAGGAACGGGTCACGACGCCTTTTTAATCTGCGAGAGGGAGTGAAAATGTCATCAATTGTCACCTTTCTCAAAAAACACCCGCGGCTGACAGCCTGGTTTGTCCTGGCAGTTGGCATGGTGATCATCCTCGTCGTTTCGGCGCGCAACGTCGGGCTGGAAGCCAGGCAATGGGCGGCGCTCATCGTCGCCACAATTGGGCTGGCCGGATTGTGCGTCTGGATCATTGGCTGGGAAGATCGAGAGGACGAGGAGGCAGAAGAGACCCCCAAACGAGAGGAATGAAGGGGCTAGTTTCCCGGTCACTGGAGCAAAAGGAGGGGCCGCCCGATGCGGCCCCTCTTTATTTCACATCAAGATCAGGCGACAACCACACCCCACCGCCCACCCCACTGGCCGAGCGGCTACCCGGAATCAATACCAGGGCACAAAAAATGTCTGCCCCGTCTGCACCTGGGTGCCCAAGCGCACCGTCACGTCGACGATGATTCGACGGCCCGGCGGCAGGGAAGTGATCGGGAAGGTGACGCTCGTGATCCCACGGCTGTCAGTCGGCTCGGCCGAATACGTGACCGTCTGCGAGGGAAGGTGAACGGCAATCGATGCCGTCGCACCGGCAACCGGCTGGCGGGCCTGGTCGGTCACGTAGACGTATACCGTCTGTTCCCCCTCCCGACCGGTAATCACATTGCGCACAAACGGCCACACCCGCAGCGAAGAAACCGCTGTGCTGCTGGCAGGCTGCTGCGTACGGGGAATGTACTGTTGGCGTTCTCGCGCCGATTGCGGCACGCCGTACTGCTCGATGTACTCCATCCCCAAGGCGCCCAGCACGACGCGCTCGTCCCGCTGCCGCTCGGGGTGCCATTCCATCCGCGCGCGCTGAAAATACTGCACGATCCGCCCGTTCTCCACCATCGGCTCCGAAATCGGGTAACCAAAGACGTCCAGGCCGCCGTTCTCATCGTAAAAGGTCAGAAAGGCAAACGAAACGACGTGCCCGGTCTCGGAAAAATAGCGGCGGAATGGATTGCCGTACGGGATTTGATCGCTCGAGATCGCAGGATAACGGCGGCCGAGAATCTCTGCCAGCAACCCCAATTGCACCTTGTAAGGATCGCGATTCCCTGGATGCCATTCCATCCGCACATTGTCGAAATACTGAACCCAAAGCCCGGACTGGGCATCGTAGAACACTTCTGTCTGCGGGTAACCAAAGGTCCGTGCTTCTCCGTGCAGGCGGTAGAATTCCAAAAACGGCCCGCTGACATAATGGCCGGTGGAATAAAAGTACTCGGACTCTCCTTCCGGGTAGGGCGGTTGAAGATGGGGTTGGGCGACAGCGGGGCGGGTCAGTAAAATGCCGCTCGCCAGGAACAGCCCTATGCCCATCAGTATTTGTATCCATGCTCTCCGTGGCTTGTCCCTTGCCATGCTACTCCCCCCTCAGAGCCCGCGACGCATCCAGACTCTTTGCCCTGCAGTCATTTTAATTGTACACGATTTTACACCGATTTGCAATACCTAAACCATCAAGGGTGCATTTCAGTAACACTTAATCGGGGCACTATGGCAAATTGAAGCAAAAGAAATTTGCAATCATTCTCACGAATTCGTGGTCAAAATGCCATCAGCCAGCACCATCCTCCGCCAGCAGGGCCGCTTCCCAACGCGATATGGCCTGCTCCAGGTCATATCGCTCGCGCACGAAATTCTGCCCCGCCTGGGCCAACCGCGCGCGCTCGGGGGGATCGGCTAACAATCGAATCACTGCGGCGGCAAATGTCTCGGCATCGTCGGCCACCAACAAGTGTTCCCCTGGGGTTGCGCCAAGGCCGTGGTTGCTCACCGCCGTGGCCACGACCGGCACCCCCATTGCCATCGCATCGACCACCTTTTGCAGCAGCCCGCCGCCCACCAACATCGGCGAGACGAAAACGGCCGCCGCGCGATACCACGGCGCCACATCCTCGACGAACCCGGTGACCACGACCTGCCGCCCATCGTGCCAGGCCCGGATTTCTTGCGCCGGACGATGGCCGACGATATAGAAGCGAACAGCAGGGAGCTGCGCCTGCACCCGCGGCCACACTTCTCTGAGAAACCACTGCACCGCCTGGACATTGAAGGTGCGATACATCGCTCCGACAAACAGCAGATTCATCTCCCCGGCCACGGCCGGATCGACGTTCTGCGCCAACGCGCCAGGCAGCTCCAGCGGCAGGAGAACCAGCGGGCGCTTGGGGCAGCCGGGCGCCAAAAGACGGCGGTCGCCCTCAGAGATGGGGGCGATCACGTCGTAGCGGCGACAGAGCCACGGCTCGAAGCGGCGAAACAGCAGCGACGCGCCCCGCTCCAGCCAGCGACGCCAGCCGCGTTGCTGAGCCGCCCGCTGCTCCAGCAAGTACCAGTTGACGTCGAGGGGCCGAAACGAGGAGCGGGGACGCGGCAGCCCCAGCAAAGAGATGGCGGTCTGTGTCACCTCGACGTGCAGCACATCGGGCTGGATCTCGCGCATCGCCCGCGCCGCCGCCCGGCGCAGCCCGAGATAGCTGCAGATCCAGGCCAGCAACGGCAGGCCGGCCATCGCGTTGTGGTGGGGAACAGTGATGACCTGGCGGCAAAAGGACGCCATCTCGGGCACAAGAGGCGCCTCGTCACGGCGCAAGCGGGCCACCAGGTAGACCTGGTGCCCGCGCCGGTGGAGGCATGCCAGCAACTGGAAAACTGCCTGCCCGCCGGCATGCCCCACGGAGGGAGCGGGGAACTCTTTGTAGACGACCAGAATACGGGCCACGTCGCGGGCTATTCCTCCAGCGTCATCATGATTATCTGCGGCCGGTTCTTGGTCTGGCGGTAAAAAAAGTCCGAGAGGGAACGGCGAACGGCATGCTCCATCTTTTTTGTCGTCGTCTGGGGCTGGATCCCGCGCAGCACGCCCTCAACCAGCTCTTTTGCCTCCTCCACGACCTCGCGGATGGACTGGGTACTGGCAAATCCCCGCAGCACGATGCGCGGCTCACCCACCATTTTCCCGCGCTGCACGTCGTAGCGCAAGGTGATCACACAGATCCCCGACTTGGCCATCGTCTCCCGGTCGCGCACGATTTCAGGCCCCACCGCATCGCCCACCCAATTGCCATCCACGAAAACATAGCCGCCGGGAACGCGCTCCCCCACCTTGATCCGATCCCCGTCAAAGCTCAGTATGTGACCGTTCTCCACCACCGCGATGTGTTCGCGAGGGATGCCCAATTCCACCGCCAATTTGGCATGCTGGGTGAGATGTCGCAGCTCGCCGTGGATGGGGATAAAGTTGCGCGGGCGGACGATGTTGAGGAGCATTTTTTGCTCCTCCTGGCTGGCGTGCCCCGAAACGTGGACCGGCGCGACCGGATGGTAGATGACGTCCGCCCCTTTCTGAATCAGGCGGTTGATGACGCGGTGGATCATTTCTTCGTTGCCGGGGATGGTGTGGGAGGAAAGGACAACTGTATCTCCTTGTTGGATGCGCAGCGAAGGGTGACTGCCCGTCGCCAGCCGGGTCATCACCGCCGTCGGTTCGCCCTGCACGCCGGTGGCGAGAATGAGCAGTTGATGAGGCGGGATGCGAGCGATGTCTCCCAACGGCACCTGCATATCCTCGGGAATCTGCACGTACCCCAGGTTGCGCGCCTGCTTGACATAGGCCGCCATCGTCCGCCCGGCGATGGCAAACTTGCGCCCGTGCAGCGCGGCGACGTCGATCGCCTGCTGGATGCGGGATATCAGGGAAGCAAAGGTGGCAATAATGATGCGGCCCGGCGCCTGCCGCATCACCCCGTCCAACACGTCGGTCACCCGGCGCTCCGAGGGAGTCGTGCCCGGCTCGGTGGCATTGGTGCTATCGGCCATCAGCGCCAGCACCCCCCGCCCGGCGAACTCGGCCAGCTTGGCAAAATCGGTCGGCCAGCCGTCGACGGGGGTGTGATCGAACTTGAAATCGCCCGAGTGAACGATCAGGCCCGCCGGCGTCGTGATCCCCAACCCCACCGTATCCGGGATCGAATGGCAGACGTGAAAGGGCTCGACGGTAAAAGGACCGACCTGGACCGTGTCGCCCGAGCGGTAGGTGTAAAGCTCTGTTTTATCCAATACGTGCCCCCGCCGCAGCTTGATCTCGATGAGCCCACAGGTCAACCGCGTGGCATAGACCGGAACGGGAAATTCCTGGATGAAATGGGGCAGTGCGCCGATGTGATCTTCGTGGCCGTGGGTCACAACGACAGCCCGCACCCGCTCCTTCTTGTCCCGCAGATAGCCATAATCAGGGATGATATAGTCAACGCCGAACATGTCGGATTCGGGGAACATTAGGCCCGCATCGACCACCAGGATATCCCGTCCATACTCGATTGCGGTCATGTTTTTACCGACTTCCCCCAATCCGCCCAGGGGGAGAATCTGCAATCGTTCTGTCATGTCTCGTCTCCCTGCCACGTGGAAGCGTGGCTCGCCCGGCGCTGCCGAAGCGCTTCGAAAAGAATCACCGCCGCCGACACTGCCGCGTTCAACGACTCGGCCTCCCCAGCCATCGGAATCGCGATCTCGACCGCTGCCAGGGCGCGGGCGTGTCGTCCTGCCCCGGCCGCCTCCCCGCCGACGACGAGCGCCGCCGCTTCGCACCAGTCGACGTCGGTGTAAGAAACGGCGCCGCGAGGGGCCGCCAGGTAGACGCGGCAGGCGGCAACCGCTGCGGCGATCGCCTCCCAGCCCATTGCCGCCCAGGACAGGCGAAAATGCGCCCCCATCGCCGCCCGCACGACCTTGGGATTGGTCGCATCTACAGTCCCCGGGGCCAACAACACCTGGTCGACGCCCGCGGCCAACGCGGTGCGCAGGATTGTGCCCAGGTTGCCGGGGTCCCGCACCTGGTCGAGCACCAACGTCATCGTGGGCTGAAGCGGCGGGGAAATGGCCGGGAGCGGCACGACGGCCAAAAGCCCCTGGGGAGTCTCGGTGTCGGAACAGGCAGCCATCACCGCCGGGCTCACCGGCCATCCGGGCACGTCCTGCCAGGCCTGGAGCACCGCCTGCGCCCTGGCATCCGGCTCGCCCTCGTCGACGTAGAAATAGAATTCAGGGACGACATGGGCCTGAACCGCCTCTTCACAGAGGCGGAGCCCTTCGACAACCAGGGCCCCCTCCCGTTGGCGAGTTCGACGCCGTTGCTGCAGCGCTCGCACCCGGCGAACCTGGGCGTTTTTGAGGCTTGTGATCATCTGAACAAGAAAGGTCCGGTCTCGCAACTGTTCAGATCATTCGCGCTCGATCCGTCCCCCCAAGCGCGGCGGAGGCCCAAGGTTGTACTTGGGCCCCGCTGGCGCTTCACAGAAAGACGGCGGGGTGCAATCCCGCACCATAATAACGGGTCTCTCCGACAAGTTGCCCGACCGCTCCTGTCAATCGTGAGAGCTAGAGGTCCGGAATGCGAATGACCTGCCCGGGATAGACATAGTAGGGCGGCGTGATGCCATTGTAAGAAGCCAGATAGAGATAGCTCATGTTGTAGCGCAGCGCGATGCGAAACAGATTGTCGCCCGGCTGAACCGTGTAGAGGATGTCCCCTCCGGACGGCGGCGGCGTCTCTCCGCCAGCCGGGATGCGAATGACCTGCCCGGGATAGATGAGTGCCGGGTTGGTGATGCCGTTGTAGGCCGCCAGTTCCTCAGCCCGCATGCCGTGCCGCAGCGCGATGCGGAACAAGTTGTCGCCCGGCTGAACCGTGTAGCTCGTTTCCCCGCCCGGAGGGGTTGGCGGCTCGGTCGGCGGGACTGGCGTCGCGGGCGGCGCTGCAGTGGGTTCGGGGGGCGCCACGGTCGGCTCGGGCGATGGCGGCTCGGTCGGCGCCGTGGTCGGTTCGGGGCTCGTCTCCCCGCTCGGTTCCGGAGTCGGCGTGGGGGCCGGCTCGGTCGGCTGCGCCATGGCCGTCAGGGTGAGGTTGTACTCTGAAGCCTCGAGGCCCATCTCTGCCATCTGGGTGAGGACCAGGTCATCATCCGATGGGGTTGGGGTCACGGGATCGGTCGCCGATCGCGTACAGGCCAACGTCGCCAAAGCCAGCGCCACGATCGCCAATAGCAACACGCGGGTCTTGTCCATTACTCGCCTCCTTACATATCAGGCGTCGGCTGTTTTACCGGCGCTCGTCATACCTCAAATGTCACATTTCGGCGGACCGCTCCGCCAAGCCTGGGAGAGCATCAGAGGGGAATGGCTGAGCAGCAATTACCATAATACCATAACGTGATAGCAGCGTCAAGCCGATTAGAATTGGACTTTAGACACAAAATCGGTTACAATACCAGCCATGATTCGTTATCTTGTGAAACAGGCTCTGCTCAGCCTGGTCAAGCTCTTTGTCTTTGTCACCATCATGTTCTTTTTGATCCAGATCATGATGCCGGGCGACTTTGTCGACCAGTTCTCCCTCACTATGAACCAGCGCGAACGAGATGCACTGCGGGAAGAATTGGGGCTGAATCTCCCCATCTGGCAGCGATACCTCCGCTGGATGGGACAGATCCTGCGCCTCGATTTTGGAGAATCGTTCAGCATCCTGGGGTCTGGTGGCCCGCCAGTGAGCGCCATCCTCAAAACCGTCATTCCCCCCACCCTGTTAGTTTTTTGCACCGGCACGGCGCTGGCCTTCTTGATTGGCCTCTGGCTGGGCAAGGTGACAGCCTGGAGCCAGCAGCGCGTCGTCTCCGGGATCGTCACCCTGGGCAGCCTGGCCCTGTTCACCTCGTTCCCGCCCTGGATGGCCTGGCTGGTCACACAGATATTTAGCCGCCAGGAGCAGTTTACGCTGGTCGGAGGGAGTGCCAGAGGGCTGGCGAACTTGCCATTTCCCGGCCTCGACCGCGAACTTTGGCGAGACAGTCCCATCTCACCCGACGTCATCGCCTTTCGCATGTTCCTGACCCTGCTCATCGCCACGGTTCTCTTTGTGGCTATCAAAGCCCTCGCGCAGCGCTACCTGCGCCTGCGGATCCCCGGGCTGGTGGTGATCCTGCTGATCGCCGCCAGTGCCGTCGGTTCCTGGTACGTGATGGGCACCGAAAAAATGTCCCTCGACATTGTCAATTCGGCCTGGATTGCCCTGGTCACGTACACGATCATCTCTTTTGGCGAAACAATGCTCATCATGCGCTCCAGCATGACCGACGTGATGCAAGAAGAGTACGTCAACACGGCCAAGGCCAAGGGTCTTCCCAGCCACATCGTGCGGGAGCGACACGCCGCCCGCAACGCGCTGCTGCCCGTCCTCAGCCGGCTGGTGATCTCGCTGCCTTACCTGACCACCGGCATCGTCATCGTCGAGAGCGCACTCAACTGGCCCGGCATCGGCACGGCGCTGTGGAATTCGCTCTATTGGCAAAACATGCCGGTAGTGATGGCCATTCTCCTGATCGTCGGCGTTCTCTCCCTCTTTGCCCGCCTCGTGTTGGATGTATTGGCTGCCTACCTCGACCCTCGTATCCGCCACGGGGAAGAAAAACCGATCGCAATCTAGCCGAGTTGTCATCATGGTTAAAAAGAGCCCTTCAATACTTCTCCATGTCCTGCTCCGCCGCTTGTGGCTGCGCATTGACCTTACCTGGCGGCGGCTCAAGGCAAACTGGCTCATCTTTCGCTCAGATCCCCTGGCCATGCTGGGACTGATGATCATCATGATATTCGCCCTGATGGCAGTCATCCACCCGATCCTGATCGAAACGGTCTGGCCCAGCGGCATCTATGACCCATTAACCGGCTTTGACATGCAGACAGTGCCCCATCCCGCGCCGCCCTCATCCCGCCACCTCCTGGGCACCGACGCGCTGGGCCGCGACGTGCTCAGCATGCTCCTCTCCGCCACCACGCCGACCTTTGTCATCGGCCTGACGGCGGCGCTGGCGACGGCGATTGTCGGCACATTACTGAGCGTCATCGCCGCCTATTTTCGCGGCGCGGCCGATGCCGCCATCAGCAACCTGGCGGACGTCTTTCTCCTCTTTCCAGCGCCGGTAATCATGATCATCGTCGGCGCCCGTTTCCGAGCCGAACTCACCCCGATCTCGTTGGGCTTGATCTATGGATTCGTGACCGGGATGGGCGGGACGGTCATTGTGCTGCGGGCACGAGCGCTGCAGGTGATGGCCCAGCCTTACATGGAGGCGTCCCGCATCGCCGGCGGCGGGCCGTTCCACATCATCATCAAGCATCTCCTCCCGGCCATGCTGCCCCTGGCCGCGCTGCAGATGATGGTCGCCGTGACCGGCGTGGTCATTGCCGATGGGTTCATCTCGTTCTTCGGCCTGACCCGCGCCACCAGCAACTGGGGCACTGTCCTGTACGATGCGTTCGTATACTCTTACAGCGTGGGGCTGGACACCGCCACGATGTGGAATGCACTGCTCCCTGCCGCAGCCTGTTTCACCTTCTTTGCCCTCGGCTTTTACCTCGTCTCGCGGGGCATGCACCGCGTTGCCAACCCCTGGCAGCGCGAAGAGTTCCTGTCGCGGATTTAGGGGACGAGAAATCCGGGCCGCCCGGATCGCTGCAGAGGCAAGGCAGACATGAAATTGCGACGGTTATCCATCTTGATTCCCACGGCGCTGCTGCTGTCCGCCTGCATCTTTTCCCCCGGCGAGACGACCCCGCTCCCCGCCCACCTGCGGCAGGTGACGATATTTTTCACCGCCGACGAACACGGCTACCTGGAGCCGTTGGAAGACGGGAACACGACCATCGGCGGGGCAGCGGGGCTGATGGCCCACCTGGTCGCGGAGGGGTACGAGCCGCACTCAGACAGCGCCCTGCTGCTCAGTGGCGGCGACATGTGGACCGGCCCCGCGGTTTCTTCCTGGTTTCAAGGCCTGTCGGCAGTGACGGTGTTCAACGCCATGAGCTACGACGCGGCGGCCCTGGGCAACCACGATTTCGACTTTGGCCAGCCGGTATTGGCCGCCAACGCCGCCGAGGCCGAGTTCCCCTTTCTCGCCGCCAACTTGACCGAAACCGAAAGCGGCGCCACGCCCGACTTTGCCCAACCCTACACCATTCGCCAGGTCAACGGCGTGCAGGTTGGCATCGTCGGGCTGAGCCTGCAGAGCACGCCGCAGATCGTGGTGCCGGACTATGTCGCCGGGCTGGACTTTGGCGACTATGAGACGGCGCTGCGCGAGGCAGTGCCCCAGGCCCGCGCCGCAGGCGCCGAGCTGGTCGTCGTCATCGCCCACGTCTGCCCGAACGACCTCAGCGCGATCGCCGCCACCGCGGCCGAGCTGGAGATCCCGCTCCTGGCCGGCGGCCACTGCCACCAACTGACGATTACCGAGCGGCGAGGCGTGCTGGTGGTCGGCGCCGGCTCCCACTGGGACCACCTGATCCGCGTCGACTTGCTCTACGATCAGGAAACCGGTGCGGTGGTCGAGCAAGAGGCCCGCGCCGTGTCCAACCTGTACCGCACCGCCGAAGGCAGCCCGGTCACGCCAGACCCCACAATCGCGGCGCTGGTCGCCGAGTGGACCGCTCAAACTGACGAGCTGTTGGGCGAGGTGATCGGCTACACCACGACCGGCATCGAGGTCGATTGGCCGCTGTACAACCTGGTCACCGATTCCTGGCTGTGGGCCTACCCGGAAGGCAACCTGGCGATATCGAACCCAGGCGGCTTTCGGGAGATCATCCCGCCCGGCGAGATCACGCTGGCTGACATTGTCGCGGTGATGCCATTCGACAACTCGTTGATCGACGTGGAACTGACCGGCGCGGAGGTGCTGGAAAACCTGCGCTGCTGCGGCGGCGTGGTCGCCGGGATGACCGTCCGCAGCGGCCCGGCCGGGATAGCAGTCACCCTGCGCGACGGTTCCTCCCTCGATCCCCAGGCAACCTACCACGTCCTGGTCAACAGCTACATCTACCAGGGCGGCGACGGCTACCTCTTTGGCACGCAGGACCCCGACGCCTACGACACCGGCATCCACTGGCGCGACCCGGTGATCGAGTGGCTCCGCATCCAGGGCACCTCGCCAGAACAGCCGCTGGAGGAACTGCTGGACGACACGGCGCGGAATTGATATTCTCCGGTAACTGCTCAGCGGGCCTCCGCTGGAAGCCTTCCCAAGTCCGAAAAGGGAGAGGGGGTGGGTGTTGCGGGCCAGGCTATGGCGCCGGGGCGCGACTTTGGCCAATCACCTGCTGGATCGCCTCGATGACCAGGCCCGGGCGGTCGAGGTGGATGGCGTGACCGCTGCCTGCGGCGATGATGTGCGCGCTGTTGGTGGACAGCGACGCCAGCTCGTCCTGGAGCTCCAGCCATAGCGGCTGAATCTCCCCGATTGGAAAATCGGCGGGCAGACCAATCGCCTGGAGGGTTTCGACGTCGACGCTGTTCTCCGCCGTCAGCACCACCAGCGGCAGATCGCCCAGATCACCCAGTCCGCTGACCTGCGCGCACGTCTCTGCCAAAACCTGGATTTCTCCCAGCGTGGCGTCGAAATAGGACGGATGAGACATCATCGTCAGATAAACGTTCTGAACGTCCTCTGGGAGCTGCAAGACATAGGGCGGCAAAGCCTGCTCGCCAGCGGATCTGCCCATCAGGCGCAAGACGCCAAAACGGGCCATCAGCCCCATCACGCCCAGGTAGCTGTTTTGCTGCTGAAAGATCTGGGTGTATTCGGCGGGCAAGCGGTCCAGTTGGTCTTCGTGGCCCGAGTCCACCAGCACCATCCCGACGACCTCCTCGGGATACAGGCTGGCATACATGCGGACGTCGTAACCGCCCATCGAGTGGCCGACCAGCACATAAGGCCCCTCAACTCCCGCGTTGACCAGCAACGCGTGCAGTTCTTGGGCGATCTGCCGCGCCGTGCGCGGAGCTGGACCCGGGTCGCTCCAACCGTAGCCGGCGCGGTCGTAGGTGCAGATGCGGGTGAACTGGGCCACTTCGGGCTGCACCAGGCTCCAACCCAGCGAAAAGTCGCCATTGCCAGCATCGACCACCACAGTGGGACTGCCCTCGCCCTGGCAGAAAATGTGCAGGCTGTATCCCCCCACGTCCACGCGCTGGCCGGGCGCGGGGAGCCGCTCGAAATCGGCGGCGGTGGTCCGGGCCTGGTAGGCATAGCCAGCGGCGAGCAAAACCAGCAGCAGCAGCACCCCACCTCCCAAGATGCGCAGCCCCCATCCCAGGCAGCCGATCCGTTTACGCGGCGTCAAGCTGTTCTTGGTCATCTTTTTCCTCCGATTCACTGTATCGTTGAATCACGTCGACAGACCCTTTCACACCGACCTCCATGTGGGCCCTGGCACCAACCTGGCCGCGCACTCGCCGCCGGTAAATCGTCCGGGCAACCTGCTCGATGAACTCGCTCTGCGCCAGTTTCACGCGCCAGGCGGGAGGAATTCCT
Source organism: Anaerolineae bacterium (assembly GCA_016931695.1). Classification (GTDB taxonomy): domain Bacteria; phylum Chloroflexota; class Anaerolineae; order B4-G1; family DUEL01; genus JAFGEI01. The sequence goes on from JAFGEI010000234.1 coordinate 26,399, forward strand.
TCCAGCCCGTAATACGCGCCCGCCACCTGCCCACACACCGCCGCCGTGGTATCGGCATCCTGGCCGAGGTTCACCGCCTCAAGTACGGCCTCTTGGTAGCTCGCGGTATGCCAAAAGCACCACAATGCTGCCTCCAGGCTTTCGACAACGTAGCCGCTGCCCCGAATCTCGTCCCTGTTCTTGTCCCGGTAGCATCCGCCGGCAATCGCGGCAATCGCCGGCGCCAGTTCTTTTTGCGCCGGCAATCCGTCGGCGGCAGCAAACAACAGCTCCTCTTTCCCGGCTCCCCGCAACGCCAGCGCGATCATTTTGCCGAACAACCGGCAGCCATCCACCGCTTCGCGCGCCCCGTGCGTCGTCCGCGAACTCTCGCCGGCATAATGAACGACCTGTTCCAGGTCCGCCACGTAATACATCGGCACCGGCGCCAGGCGCATCAGCGACCCGTTTCCTGCGCTGAAGGGATCCTCTGAACCGCTGAACGGGTCTCGGGTCGCCCGGTAGCGCCGCAGCGCTCCGGCGACCGTGTTGCCAATATCGAAACAGCGGCCGTTACTGCTGAGGTAACCCTCCTCCTGCCAGCGGCAGTAGCGCTATGTTGTACCACCACAAGTTCTCTACACCGGCGCCAGTGTCCCGGCAAAGATCAGCCAGGCCAATACCGTCTTGGCCGTCAGGCTCAAAACGATATACACCCGTTCCCCGAACAGGTAATCCTTCCACGGCCCCACTTTTTTGTACTGCAGCGCCATGTTCACCGCAAACAAGTTGAAGAAAACAAAGATCGTCGGGATGATCGCATACACAAACCCCGGCGGTTCCGCCCCTGCAGATGATAGCGCTCCCAGAAAGTACAGCATGATCACCACCCAGGGAATGATCCCCGCTACACAGCCAAAGATGAACGACGTCCAATCCGTGCGCTTTGTCGTCTGGTTATGGCGTTCCATCATCACCCCGAACAAGTTCATCGTCGCGTTAATCCCAAAGATCAGGATCAAGGCGCCCAGGTCCCACAGCCCGACCAGCATCCCAATCAGCACGATCATCAGCGACGAACTCAACTGGACTTTATCCAAGTGTCATTTGCCCGTAATTTCAGCAAGCGACATTCGCTCTGCCTGGATTGTCAAACCCAGGCTCAGAATGGC
>JAFGEI010000235.1 GCA_016931695.1 Anaerolineae bacterium
AAAGGGGAGGGTGTGGGTGCCGGCACCCACATTTTCCCCCTTCTCTGGCACGGGAGAGCATCCGGGCGGGCAGCCTGAGCAGTTACGGCTGATTTATGTCTGCGGGGTGGCTTCCAAAGTCACCGTTACCGTCGTGATCTCGCCATCGCGGACGATAGTCAGTTCCACCGTATCGCCGACGGCCGTCTCGTTCTCCAGGTAGACCGTCAGGTCCTGGAAGCTGGCGACCAGTTCGCCGTCGATGGCGACGACGATGTCGCCGCCGATGGGAACCTGGTAGTTGCCCACGCGCACCGTGCGGCTGCTGTCCCGCACCCCGGCCTTGTCGGCCGGGCCGTTCCGCACGGTCTCTAACACCAACAGGCCACTGTCCACCGGGATGTCCATGCCTGCATCCTGCAGTATTCTCACGGCCGACGGGGTCAGGTCCAGAAACTGGGCTCCCAGCCAGGGGTGGGGGTAGCTGCCGTGGTCGATCAGTTCTGGCACGACGCGCTGCAGGGTGTTGGAGGAGATGGCGAACCCGACGCCGGCGGAGGAGCCGCTGGTGCTGACGATCTGCGAGTTGACGCCAACGACATGCCCGCTCAGGTCGAGCAGGGGGCCGCCCGAGTTGCCGGGATTGATCGCTGCATCGGTCTGGATCACCTCGCCGATGAAGCGGTCGTCCTCCGGGCTCTCGATGACGCGCCCCAGTGCGCTGACCACTCCCGTCGTCAGCGTCTGTTCCAGGCCAAAGGGGTTGCCAATGGCGACGACGAACTGCCCGACTCGCAGCTGGTCCGAATCGGCCAGGGGCAGCGGCGGGGGCAGCTCGTCCCCAGCGTCGACGTGGAGGATTGCCAGGTCGTTGGCCGGGTCGCTGCCCACTAGCTGCGCCTCGAATACCTGCCCGCTGGCCAGGGTGACGAGCAGTTCCTCGGCGCCCTCGACGACGTGGTAATTGGTCACAATGTGCCCCTGGCTGTCGACCACAAAGCCGGAGCCGCTGCCTTCTTGGGGGATCGCCCGTCCGAACCAGCTGTAGACGTAGCCGCGGTTGGTGACGTTGACCACGGACGGGCTGGCCATCTCGTATACGGCAATGATCTGTGACTCCAGGGTGCGGACCGCCTCGGCTTCGTTTAGCAGTGGCGGCAGGGTCGCTGCTGGCGCTGCTGTGGGCACGGGCTCGCTTTCGATGTCTGCGGCTGGCAGGCTTACCAGCCCGCAGCCCAGCGCGCTGGCGAGCAAGGCCAGCGTCATTGCCGCCAGCAGGCCCCGCTGGTTATTTCTTATCTTGCTCATCTGTCAACAACTCCTCATCCGGCAGGCCGGGTCGCTTCTGCCGCGCGATTTCCATGGCTTGGAATCCATCGCAGGCGACGAGCGCCAGAACCGTGCAATTTGCCATACCCATAGTATACCCGAGAATTGTGAAAATTGTGTGAAAGACGTGTAGGAATTATGTAACCGCCCGGCTGCCTGGGGGCCTCCCCAGAGGAAGGGGGAGGGGAACCGATCCCCCTTCCTCTATTTTGCCGCCTCACTTGACCTTCTCCACAACTCTGCTAGAATCCCCCCTGGGCGATTGACCTCACTTTGACTCCGGGCAGTTCAATAACATGACCCAATTGAGAGAATGCCACCAATTCCAAATCCGTGCGGCATATATCCTGGTTGTCTGCTTGTTTCTATTGCTTGCTGTTCCCCTGCTGGTGGGCTGTCGCCCGGCGCCGTCAAACCCCGAAGCGGCTCAGGTTATCGAGAACAAGGGCTCTGACACCCTGGTCAACCTGGCGCTGGCCTGGGCCGAGAGCTATATGGAGACCCACCCGGAGGTGCACATCTCGGTCACCGGCGGCGGTTCGGGCACCGGCATCGCGGCGATGATCAACGGCACGGTCGACCTGGCCAACGCCTCGCGGGCGATGAAAGCGGAAGAGATCGCGGCGGCCGAGGCGAACGGCATCACGCCGGTCGAGTTCACCGTCGCCCGCGATGCCATCGCCGTCGTCGTCCACCTCTCCAACCCGGTGAGCCGACTCACCCTGCAGCAGATCTCGGATATCTATACAATGCGCATCACCAACTGGAGCGAGGTCGGCGGCGAGGATCGGCCCATCGTGCTCCTCTCCCGCGAATCGAATTCCGGCACCTACGTCTATTTCCTGGAGAACGTGATCCGCCTGGGTGATGGAGACAGCGACCTGCTCTTTGCGCCGGACACGTTGTTGATGCCTTCGTCGGAGGGCATCAGCGCCGAAGTGCGCCAGAACCCCAACGCCATCGGCTACGATGGGCTGGGATACGTCACACCCGACCAAAAGGTGGTCGCCGTGGCGCGGGACGAAGCGGGTCCTTACGTTTTGCCCTCGATCGAGACGGTCAACGATGGTTCCTATCCCATCTCGCGTCCGCTCTACATGTACACTGCCGGTGAGCCCACCGGTGTCGTGGCCGCCTATTTGGGCTGGATTCTGGGAGAAGGGCAGTCGCTGGTGCCAGAATTGGGGTTTGTGCCGTTGGATGCTGGCCGCTGAGCGGGTTTATCGTGACGCCGGCAAGTTCGGCACAAGGTGATATGGAGAAAAAAGAGTCGTTCATAAACCAGATCGGCCGCGCCCGTCGGGCCGAGTTTGCAATCGAGACCTTGATCCGCACGTTGGGATTTTCCAGCATCGGCTTTGTGCTGCTCATCTTTTTCTTCTTGCTGCGCGAGGGGCTGCCGGTCTTTTTCGAGGTGCGGCCCGGCAACCTGTTCAGCACGCAGTGGTACCCCACTTTTGATCTTTATGGCACGCTGCCGCTCATTCTGGGCTCGGTGCTGGTCACGGTGACGGCGGTGGCGATTGCCCTGCCTCTGGGCGTGGCGACGGCGGTTTTTGTGCGCGAGGTGGCGCCGGGCTGGGCGCGGGAGGTGCTCAAGCCGATGATCGAGGTCCTGGCGGGCATCCCTTCTGTCGTGCTGGGCTTTTTCGGCATGACGCTCGTCGCGCCCCTGATCCGGGAGACGCTGAGAGTCCCTACCGGCCTGACCGCCTTTACCGGAGCTCTCCTGCTGGCCTACATGGCCCTGCCGACCATCATCAGCGTCGCCGAGGACGCCCTCGACGCCGTGCCCAAGGGCTATCGCGATGCCGCCCTGGCGATGGGAGCGACCCGCTGGCAGACCATCTGGCGGGTGGTCGTGCCGGCGGCCCGCTCGGGTATCGTCACGGCGGTGATGCTGGGGATGGGACGCGCCATCGGGGAGACGATGGCGGTGATGATGGTGACGGGCAATGCTGCGCGCATGCCGCTGACCGCCGACAGTCTCCTGCGCCCGGTGCGCACCATGACCGCCACCATCGCTGCCGAAATGGGCGAGGTGGCGCAGGGAAGCGTGCACTACCACGCGCTTTTTGGCATCGGGATCGTTCTCTTTTTGCTGACTTTTTTGATCAACCTGGCCGCCGCCTCGACGATCTTTAAGAAGCGGCGCCGAGGAGGGCTGCGCTGATCAATCGCTGGCGAGTGCAACGAATCGGTTTTGTCCTCTTGGTCCTGGCGGCCTTGGTGGTCGTGCTGCCGATCCTGTTTGTCGTCGGGGCCATCGTCGTGCGCGGCATCGGCGCGGTGAGCTGGGAGTTTCTCTCCGCGATGCCCCGCGACGGGATGAAGGCTGGCGGGATCTTGCCTGCCATCGTCGGCACGCTGCTGCTGACCCTGGGCACGGCGCTGGCGGCGATCCCGGTGGGCGTGGGGGGCGCAATCTATTTGTCCGAGTACGCCGCCGACATCTGGCTCACCCGCGCCATTCGCCTGGCGATCATCAACCTGGCGGGCATTCCCTCCGTGGTGTACGGCTTGTTCGGCCTGGGGCTGTTTGTCCTCTTTCTCCAGTTTGGCACCTCGATCCTGGCCGGGTCGCTCACGCTGGCGATCATGACCCTGCCGATTATCATCAGCGCGGCCGAGGAAGCGCTGCGGGCCGTGCCTACCGAGTTCCGCACCGTCAGCACCAGCCTGGGGGGGACCCGCTGGCAGGGGATTCGCTACATCGTGCTGCCCCAGGCCTTGCCCGGCATCATCACCGGCCTCATCCTCGGCCTGCTGCGCGCTGCCGGCGAGACGGCGCCCATCCTCTTTACTGTCGCCGCCTTTTTCCTGCCCCGTCTGCCGCATTCTCCCCTCGATCAGACCATGGCCCTGCCCTACCATCTCTACGTCATCAGCACCCAGGTGCCGGGAATGCCTGTGGACGTTCAATATGGGACGGCGCTGGTGCTGCTGGCGCTTGTGTTGTCGATGAACGTGGCGGCGACGTTGATCCGCAGTTATTACCGGAGGCGGCGGCAGTGGTAGAACAACCGCCCAAAATCCGCATCCACGACGTCAGCTATGCCTATGGGGACAGGCAGGCGCTGCGCAACGTGACCCTCGACGTTCCCAGCAAGGCGGTCACGGTCTTGTTTGGCCCCGCTGGCAGCGGCAAGACGACGATGCTGCGCCTCATCAACCGGCTCAACGATTTGGTCGACAACACCAGGATGTCGGGCCGTATCCTGCTGGACGGGCAGGACGTGTATGCGCCCGGCGTCGACGTCACCGCGCTGCGCCGGCGGGTGGGCATGGTCTTTGCCCTGCCTCTGCCTTTGCCGGGCACCGTCCGCGAGAACGTCCTCTACGGGCCCAAGCTGGCCGGCGTGCGGGAGCAGAGCCGCCTGGACGAGGCCCTCCAGCGCAGCCTGACCCAGGCTGCCCTGTGGGACGAGGTCAAGGATCGCCTTGACGACCCCGCCCGCGCGCTCTCTGGCGGCCAGCAGCAGCGTCTCTGTATCGCCCGCAGCCTGGCCCTGGAACCCGAGGTCCTGCTCCTGGACGAGCCCACTTCGGGCCTGGATCCCATCTCTACCGGCAAGGTAGAGGCCTCCCTGTTAGACTTGAAAAAGGAGTATACGATTATCATCATTCCCCACAGCGTGCAGCAGGCTGCCCGCGTCGCTGACTGTGCTGCCTTCTTTCTGATGGGCGAGCTCATCGAGTACCGGGCCGGCCGCGAGATCTTTACTACGCCGTGCGATCAGCGCACCGAGGATTACGTCACCGGAAGGTTTGGGTAAGGTGAAAGTCCGAGTCGCGCACCTCAACTTTTATTATGGCGATTTCCTTGCCCTGTCGGATATCTCGATGGAGATTCTCGATCGCCAGATTACGGCGCTGATTGGCCCCTCGGGATGTGGTAAATCGACCTTCCTGCGCTGTCTCAACCGCATGAATGACACGATTCCCTGCACCTGTGCAGAGGGTCAAATCCTGCTGGATGGGGTCGACATCAACACGCCGGAGACCGACGTCGTCGCGCTGCGCCAGCGGGTGGGCATGGTCTTTCAACGTCCGAATCCGTTTCCGCAGTCGATCTTTGACAACGTCGCCTTTGGCCCCCGCGTGCTGGGGACGCACAGGGGTGCCGGCCTGGCCGACGTCGTGGAGCAGAGCCTGCGCGGAGCTGCCCTGTGGACGGAGGTGAAGGACGAACTCGATCACGACGCACTGAGCCTTTCCCTGGGCCAGCAGCAGCGCCTTTGCATCGCCCGCGCCATCGCCGTGCAGCCCGAAGTGATCTTGATGGACGAACCCTGCTCGGCCTTGGATCCCATCGCCACGCTCGAGATCGAAGAGCTGATGCAGCGGCTCAAGGAGAATTACTGCATCGTCATCGTGACTCACAACATGCAGCAGGCGGCGCGGGTCTCGGATTGGACCGGCTTTTTCTGGCTCGGCGAGCTGGTCGAGTTCGGCGCTACCGAGACTGTCTTCACCCGGCCCCAGCACCAGTTGACGGAGGATTACATCACCGGGCGAGCTGGATAGATCGGCCAAGTTTCACTTGACGCACTCCCGGTTTTCTAGTGAGGATGGAGGGTTATTATGCCAAGAGAGATGTTTGAACGGGAACTGCAGCGTTTGCAAGACGAGCTGATCGCCCTGGGCAGCATGGTGGAGAATGCGATTATCGAGTCGGTCGAAATCCTGCGGCGGCGGGATATGGAGGGGGCGCGGCAGTTAATCGCCCAGGACCGGGAGATCAACAAGAGACGCTTTGCCATCGAGGAGGATGCGCTGGTGCTCATCGCCACCCAGCAGCCGATGGCCAGCGATTTGCGCGTCATTGCGGCGGTGCTCGAGATCTCGACCGAGCTGGAGCGCATGGGGGATTATGCCAAGGGTATCGCCACCATCAACCTGATGATCGGCGAGGAACCGCTGATCAAGCCCCTGATCGACGTCCCGCGCATGGCGCGAAAGGCGCGCGACATGCTCCACCAGGCCCTGGAGGCGTTCACCCGCGGTGACATCGAGCTGGCCCGTTCCATTCCCCCTCTCGACCGGGAGGTCGATGCCCTGTACGATCAGGTCTATCGCGAGTTGTTGACCTATATCATCGCCGATCCCAAAAAGATCGAGCAGGCCAACCAGTTGTTGTGGGTCGCGCACAACCTGGAACGGACTGCCGACCGGGTGATCAACATCTGCGAGCGGGTCGTATTCACCGTCACCGGGGAGTTGGCCGAGATGAGTGACGGCGAACCGGGCATCTCGGGGACTAATTGAGCAGCGCTTCCGGGCACAGCTCGCGGTAGCCGCAGGCGGCGCAGCGCCAGGGATCGTCGTGGTCGCGCGGCGCGTCGCCGGCGGCCAGGTCGTCCCGCATCGCGTCTAGCACGGCGAGCAGCTCTGCCTCCAGCTTGCGCGTGTAGTCGATCTCAAAGGTGCAGTCGGCGTAGCGCAGGATGCCATGAGGGGGGCGCCGGCCCGAGGTTTCTTTCACCAGCAGGCAGTAGGCGGCCAGTTGGAGGACGTGGGTCTCGTATGGTTGGATTGGCGCACGGCCCGATTTGACTTCCACCGGGATCAGGTCCATCCCGTCGGCGACGACGTAATCCGGCCGCCCGGCGAGTTGGTGGCGCGCAGAGAAGAAGGGGCGATCGGTCCGCCGCCAGGCGCCCATGTCGGCCGAGATCACCTGCCCCTCCGGCAGGCCGGTGTGGGTGTGGGTCCGCCGCGCCAGCCAGAGCAGCGCCAGGCCCAGGAGCAGCAGGACGAGAAACAGGGCAAACCAGCTCATAATTTCACGCTACATCTGCGACAAGGCGACAACGGCCGCCACTGCGGCCAGGATCAACAGCAGGTAGGCCCAGCGGGCCAATCTTACCGACGCCTGCACCCGCTGCCCGTGGCGGCGGTGGGCCGTTTCTCCGGCGGCCATCTCTCGCCAGTTGGCGGAAGGGCGCCCTTCCACCGAGCCCAGCCACCAGGCGCGGGCGCAAAAGGCATAGCGGCCGACCTCGCTGGCGCGAATGATGCGCTCAGTCGTTTCCGCCACCGACCTGCTCTTCGAAGCGATCCAGCGCGGCCAGCAGCCAGTCCTGCCGCAGCGCCTGGGTCAGGTCGCCGCGGGTGCGCTCCAGCACGCCGCGCAGCTGGTCGACCCGGCGGCGCAGCCCGCCGGTGACGGCGTCGGGAAAGTCGAAAGTGACCAACAAGTCGTAGACGGCGTCCATCTTTTCCAGCAGCGTTTCCGCCTCCTCGGTGTGACCGCGTCGCAGTAGGTTGAGGCAGCGGCGGCGCAGCTCGGAGGCCGCTTCGCAGAGCCCGCCCAGGTAAGCGGCGGCGGGAACTCCCAGCGCAGTGGGAGCGGGGATCGCGCCGTCCGTCACCAGCGCCACGACCAGGTGCGCTTCCACCAGCTCTTTCAGCGCGTCCTGCGTGTAGCCGGCGTGAAAGAGGTCGGGATAAGGCTGCAGTATTTCCCTCATCCCGGCTGCCATCTGGTCCGCCTGGCCCAACAGCTCGTGGGCCTCGGCCCAGTCGTTGCGGTGCGTGGCGCGAATCGTCGTGGCGCACAGCCGGATCAGCTCGCGGGAGCGGGCCAGCACCTCGTCCCGCGCGTCGTCCCGCGCCGAGAGGTCGGCGCGGATTTGCTCGGCAGTACTTTCCAGTTGCTCGATGATCTCGGTCATTGGTTTACCTCGCTCGTGCCGACGGCCCATGGTTGCCGCGGCACTCAATTCGGATTTTTCTCTTTGGCCGCGTGACCGTCGCCCGACAAAAAGCACCAGGCGGCGATCGCGGTCAGGACGTCGCTCAAGAACCAAAAAATGTCCGGCAAGATCGATTCGGCCTCGGGCGCGGTGATCAGCATGCCATAGTTGACCCAGTTCGCCAGGCTGTAGGCCAGCAGCGCCATGAGCATGCCCACCATGACGTTGCGCCAGCGGATGGTGGGGCGGGTCCGCCAGCGGTACCAGGCGGCATAGAGCAGCCCCACGTCCAGCGCGGGATAGATCGCCCCGCCGACGACATGAACCAGGTCGTTGGCGGGCGTCGTGGCCCAGATTGGCCGGATAAAGCCGAGCCAGAGCAGCAGGGCCGTCGCCAGCAGGGCGATGGCCAGTTCAGCCCACCTGCGCCACGACCAGGGGGCGGGGTAGAGCCAAAAGGCGAGCAGCACCAGCAGGTAGCGGGTGAGGTAAAAGAGGTCTGTCCAACCGGGCTGGCCCTCCCCGCCCATCGCGTTATAGATTCCCCAACCGACGTTGGCGATGATGCTCACTGTCCAGGCGGCGGCCAGCAGCCCCCAAAAGCGGCGCGTGACCGCGTCGCGGTAGGCGATCCACCACAACAGCCCTGTCAGCACGAGGGCGAAGAAAAAAGAAACGGCCATAATGACCATTAGGGCTTTTCCGGGGGCTTGGCCCCGCCAAAGAACTGGTGGGCCAGGTCGCTGCCGCCGGAGGGGGGAGTGATCTCGCCAAACTGGGACTCGTACCGCTCCAGGTTCTGCTGCAGCGCCTGCAAAAGCAGCTTGGCGTGCACCGGCGTCATGACGATGCGGGCGTGTACCCTGGATTTGGGCATGTTGGGCAGAACCCGCGCAAAGTCGATAATGATCTCGGAATGTGTGTGGCTGATGATGGCAAAGTTGGCGTACGTCGCCTCCAGGTCCGGCGGCATTTCAATGTTGATTTTCATCCCATGCGGTGGTTTGTTGCTCATTTCATCTCCTTAATCGCTGCATCGAGTCGTGCGTGCAGGGCACCCTCGGGCTGCGCGCCGACCAATCGATCCGCCTCTCGCCCGTCGCGAAAGCCGGAATGCTGCTCATTGCGCCATATCGCCGGGCGGTGTGCGGGTTCGTCTCCACCCCAACGATTATACTCCTCGCATCCCAACTTGACAATTTCCCCGTTCTGTGTACAATACGAGGCAGAATCTTGTAAGGAGGTCAGTGATGCGCACAGCTAACTATATCGTCATCGGCGTGCTCCGCCTCTCCCCCGCGGGCGAGGGTGGACTGGCGCCTTGTCGCAGTGCGCCTCATGGACATTGACATAATCTAAAGTCATTGGACCGTGGGCGACAGCGACGCCCACGGTTTTTTTTGCAGTATCGCTTCTCTGCGAGGCCGTGGGCAAGGATCCGCGGCCTCGTTTTGTTTTGGGGCTGCCTCTTGCAGGGGAAAAGGGATTTTCCAGGAGAATGAAAATGTACGACAACATGCAAATCGCGCTTGACGTCTCGGCGGTCACCAAGCAGTTTGTCAAAGCCAAGGGGCTGCGCTGGCCCTGGAAGCGCAAGAACGACGATGGCCGCAAGCCGGTCGTGGCGATCGACAACGTCAGCTTTACGGTTCGACGGGGTGAGGTCTTTGGCATCCTGGGACCCAACGGCTCGGGTAAATCGACCTTGGTGCGCTGCATCGCTACCCTGCTCCTGCCCGATCAAGGCGAGATCGTCGTCTTTGGTCACAACGTGATGCAGGAAGAGATGGCGGTCAAGCGTCTCATCAACCGCGTGTCGGTCGAGGCCTCTTTTTTCAAAAAACTGACGCCGATGGAGAACCTGCTCTATGGCGCCCGGTTGTATGGGATGGAGGCCCAGGACTCGCGCAAGCAAATCCTGGCTATCCTCGATCGGCTGGGCTTGAAGAAGGAAGACGTTTATCGCCCGATGGAAGAGATGAGCCGGGGCATGCAGCAAAAAGTTGCCATTGCCCGCGCTTTTCTCACCCAGCCGATCCTGCTCTTGCTCGACGAGCCGACCACCGGGTTGGACCCGCGCTCCAAGCGGGAGGTGCAGGCCTTTGTGGAAGAGCTGCGGGATCGCCACGACGCGACCATCTTGCTGACCACGCACGACATGCAAGAGGCCGACTCGCTGTGCAACCGGGTCGCCATCCTGGATGAAGGTCGGATCGTGGCGCTGGACACACCGGCGGGCCTCAAGGCCCAGGTCGGCCGCAGCAACGGCCACGAGGTCACGCTGGAGGACGTTTTTATGGAGCTGACGGGCAAGCAGCTGCACCGGGAAGAGGAGGCGGCTTGAGTGTCCCAGGTCCGGGTCCGGCCCGCAGCACCGGCTGACGCCGCAGCGATCGCGGCCGTCCACTGCAGCCACGTCGAGACGTGGCGGCGGGGAGGGAAGGGAGAGCCAGCGGCCTATGCAGAGTTGTCGCTCTACGACCGCTGGCTCCACGGAGGCCCGTGGATGAGCGCAGAGATGTACGCTTCTTACCTCCGTCGCTGGCTGCGGGCCGGCCACGTGGTGCTGGTGGCCCAACGAGAGGGAGCGGTCGTAGGGGAAGCCGAGCTCGTGGAGAACCGCGAGCCCAACCCCTATGGCCCGGCTCTCCACCTCTCGCTGCTGTTCGTCCACGCCGCCTGCCAGGGGCAGGGCGTGGGCAGGGCGCTGCTAAAGGCGGCGGAGGAACTGGCCCGGGAACGCGGCTGCATGGCGCTGACGACCCAGCCGGAACAGCCGGCCAGGCCGTTCTACAGCCGGGTGGGATTCGCATCGTGGCTGCGGCTCAGAGAGTGGCAGGCCAGGGCGCGGGAGATTCCCCTGGCGGGGAGACTGGCGCCGGTTCCAGCAGCTCTTTACCCGGAGGGCCGGGGGTTGGTGCTGCGGTCTGGACGCTACCAGTGTGCGCGCCATGCGTGGCACGAACTGCTCTTCTACCTGCCGCTGCCGGAGCACACCCGCCTCCCCTGGGGGCGCTGGCGGGTCGAATCGCCCGCCGGCGAGGTGGCCTGGGTAGGGCTCAGGGCCCAGCCGCTGGAGCCGTCCCAATGCGATGGCTACGTGTGGGCGCTGCCGCAGGCGGACCTGGCGCCGCTGGTGGACGTCCTGCAGGTGCAGGCCGCCCGCCTGGGTTTTAACCACGTCGACCTGCTGCTGGAAGAACCGGAGGGCAAGACCATGGCCGCCGAGCGGGGTCTCGAATGCCAGGGCGAGTTGGTCCTGTGGAGAAAAACGATCAGCGAGCAGTAGAACACTGCTCGGCTCACGACGAACAGACACGAAGGAGATTGACATGACAAGCCGGGAAAAAATTCACGTGCCCGACGCGCCATCCATCCTGGGGCTGGCCTTTCGCCGCTTCCGCGGCGAGGACGACTACCCGGTGATGGTCGCCGTCCTGGAACGGCACAACGCGGCCGATCGGATTGAGCGTGCAGTAACCGTCGAGGACGTGGCCCGCACCTACACCTACCTGACCAACTGCGACCCCTACCAGGACATGCTCTTTGCCGAGGTTGACGGGCACGTCATCGGTTACAACCGGGTGACGTGGTGGAAAGAGTCGAGAGGCAACCGGATCTACCATCACTTTGGCTTCCTGGTACCCGAGTGGCGGCAGCAGGGCATTGGGCGCGCGATGCTGTACCACAGCGAGCGCCGCCTGCACGAGATCGCCGCCGACCACCCGGCCAACGGCGCGCGGTTCCTGGAATCGTATGCTGAGGACACGCAGCCCGGCCTGGAGTCGCTGCTGCTGCGCGAGGGATACGTCGCTGTCCGGCACGGCTACGATATGGTGCGCGAGATCGCAGGCAGCCTCCCCCGGGCCCCCCTGCCGTCCGGCACCGAGGTCCGCCCGGTTCCGCCGGAAAGATACCGCGCGCTGTGGGCAGCGATGGATGAAGCTTTTCGCGATCACTGGGGATACTCGCCACCGACCGAGGAAGACTACCAGGAGTGGCTGCACGAGCCCACCTTCCAGCCCGAGCTGTGGCAGGTGGCCTGGGACGGGGACGAGATCGTCGGGATGGTGCTCAACTTTATCGACGTCAAGGAGAATGAGCAATACAAGCGCCAGCGGGGCTATACCGAGGGCATCTGCGTGCGCCGCCCGTGGCGACGGCGCGGGATCGCCCGCGCCCTGCTGACAGGCAGCTTTCACCTGCTCCGAGAGCGCGGGATGACAGAGGCCGCCCTCGGCGTCGATACGCAGAACCCCAATGGGGCGCTGCAACTGTACGAGAGCGTCGGCTTTCGGCCGGTGAAGCGCGGCTCGACCTACCGCAAGCCGATGTCATAGCAGCCTGGCGGAGGGGCTGACTCTTTGCCAGGTTCCAACAACGAGTTGGGGGAGAAAAACAATGGCACAACTGATACGAGAAATTCGCGCCTCCTATGCTTTCGTGGAGCGCAACTTTAACCTGGTCCGGCGCTATTGGGGTTGGGAGCTGGTCTGGCTGGCCTATTCCATCGCCTCGACCCTCTCCATCACCTACATCGGCGCCGGGATGGAGGCCATCACCGGCGTGCAGGTGGACAGCAATTACTTGATCCTCTACTTGCTCATCGGCACCATGGTCTGGCGGTTCCTGGCGATCGTCTTTGACAACATCAGCGAAATGATCGCCTGGGAGCGGTGGGAAGACACCATCGAGTACACCTTTATGGCGCCCATCACGCGTTTTACCCAGATGATGGGCCAGACGGTCTTTGCCGTCATCTACAGCCTGATCTTTACCGCCGTCATCCTGGGCGTGGTGGCGCTCTTTTTCCACCTCGACCTGCGCAACGCCAACCTGGTGGGCGCGGCGGCCATGCTGCTGGTGGGGAGCCTGTCGTTCATCGGCCTGGGCATCGTGGCTTCGGTGCTGCCGCTGCTCTTCCCGGAGCGGGGGGCGCAGATGACCAACGTCATCCAGGCGGTGTTCCTGCTCATCTCGGGGGTCTATTACCCCATCGAGGTGCTGCCGGCCTGGATGCAGCCGCTGGCACGCCTCTCCCCGGCGACTTTTGTGCTGGAAGGGATGCGGGCCACGATTCTCAACGGTGCGCCGACCGCTTCTCTGTGGCCTTACATGTGGCCGCTGTTGGTGGCGGGCATTGTTGCTGTTCCCATCGGGCTGTGGGTCTTTCGGCTGGGGGAGCGTTATGCCAAGCGGACCGGAAAGCTAAAGCGCAATGGGTAATCCTGCTGCGCAGCCGGCGCCGACAGTGGTAGGGGCAGCCTCGCGGGGCTGCCCCTACTTGATGTACCGGCGCATCGACTGCATCGGCTGGCCGACCATCCGAAAGGCCCGTCGCTCCGCCTCCCAGCGGATGCGCTCGATGTCCAGGGTGAGGTATTCCCCCCGGCGGTAGAGCAACTGCCCATCGGCCCAGACGTAGGCCACGTCGCCAGGGTGGGCCGTGTACACCACGCCGGCCCAGAGGTCGTGGCGGGGAATCCAGTGGGCGGCGGTGGTGTCAAAGAGGACCAGGTCGGCGGGATGCCCGGCGGCCAGCACGCCGCTCTGCCCCCAGCCCAGGGCGCGGGCAGGGGCCTCTGTCGCCAGGTGCAGCAGCAGCGCGCGCGGCATCGTCTCCGGGTCACGCTGCGTCCCTTTCTGGTACAGCCCGGTCGCCCGCATCACGTCCAGCATGTTGAGGTCGCTGTTCGACGCCGGCCCATCGGTGCCCAGCGCCACGTTGACGCCGCGCTCGAGCATCTCGGCCAGGGGCGGCATCTCCATCGCCAGCTTCTGGTAGGTCTTGGGGGTGTGGGCGACCCAGACCCCCTTTTCTGCCAGCAGGTCCAGGTCGTCCGGGGTGACCACGTTGCAGTGGGCGGCCAGCGCCGGTTCTGGCAGGTCGAACAGTCCCAGCGCGGCGGCGTGCGCCACGGGGGTCAATCCGTACTGGTCGAGCGAGTGATCCACCTGCTGCTGCGATTCGCTGAGGTGCAGGTGGATGCCCACTCCCAGGCGGTGGGCCTGTGTGACGAACTGCGCCAGCACCTCTGGCGGGTCCATGTAGGGGGAATGGGGGCCCATCGTGGTCCGAATGCGTCCCCCGGCAGCATCCTTCCAGCGCTCGGCAAAGGCCACCGTTTCGGCCAGGCTCTTGTGGCCGACCTCGTGTTCGGTGCCGATGCCAAAGTGGCACCAGGCGAGCAGCGCTTTCATACCGCTCTCTTCCACGGCGCGGGCAGTTTGGTCCATCCAGAAATAGTGGTCGGCAAAGCCGACGGTGCCGGTGCGGATCATCTCGCCGCAGGCCAGCGCCGCGCCCCAGTAGACGTCCTCCTCTTCCAGCGCTGACTCGGCGAGCCAGATTTTTTCGTTCAACCAGCGCTCAAAGGCCAGGTCCTCGGCCCACCCCCGCTCCAGGGTCATTGCGGCGTGGGTGTGGGCGTTGAAGAAAGCGGGCGCGGCGAGCATTTCTCGCCCGTCGATCACATTGTCGGCGCTCCAATTTTGCGGCGCCTCGCCGACGGCCCGGATCTGCGCGCCCTCGATGGCAATGTCGGCGTGGTGGAGAACCTGACCATCTGGGGCCAGCAGGGCGACGTTATGAATCAGGGTCTGCATTTTCCCTCCTGCCGCCTTGCGGTGGCCCTGGGTCGGCGCCGCCGTCCGGGCGCACCGTTCCCTCTACTGTCATCTCCCGCGCGCCGCTGTCCACGAATCCGACCGATTTGGCCAGGCGGATGGAGGCCTCGTCGTCCTCCTCGACGACGTAGAGCGGTTGAATTCCGGAGCGGATGATCCAGGCGACGCAGGAATCCGCCACCGCCTTGCCCCAGCCGCGCCCGCGCGCCTCCGGCGCCGTCCAGACATAGATCTCGGCAAAGTGCGGCGAAAGCCAGCTGATCCCCGCCTCGGCCAGGAGCGACTCTTGCGATTGGATGACAAAGCGCGATGCGCCGTTGGCGCTCAGCGCGGGGGTTACCAGCACGTTGGTTTGCGGGTTATAGCGTCGCAAGTCGATGCGGTAGATGCGATTCATCTTCACTCGTTCAGCCTCGAACACTGCCTCTGCGGCCGGGCGCAGCTCCGTGGTCGTGACGAGATAGTAGGGCCGGCGGGGCGCGAGTCCCCGCTGCAGCAGCGACGTCGCAGCGCTGACGCTGCGGGCGCGGAGCACTGCCGTCTGCCGGAACAGGTCCTGTCCCGTCTGGCAGACGGCGAGGAACCCGCGCGGACGTTCCGCCGGGCCCGCTACAAACAGGCGCGTCCGCTGCGGGTCGTGATAGAGGCTATAGTAGGCGGCGACCCCGTCGGCGGGGGCGGAGAGGTCGAGCAGCGGTCGTATTTGACGGCGCAGTTCTTGATCACTCGTCACCGGTGTCCTCCAGCTCGTAATACCAGAACAGGGCCACTTCCTCTGCCGCCAGGTCGCGGTTGGTGTAGAAATGATCGTCGATGCCGCAGGGAACAAAGCCCATGCGGCGGTAAAAGTTGAGCGCGGCCCAGTTGTTGGTCTGGGTCTCGAGCACCAGGGCCCGCAGTCCCAAATCCGTCCCCCAGGCGATGGCCTGCCGCATCAGGGCGGTGCCGATCCCCTGCCGGCGGTAGGGGCGGTGGAGCAGCAGGTTCCAGACCATGCCCACCTGCCGCCATTCCTCGGCCCCCAGCTCGATGAACGCCACCGGCCCCCGATCGACGGCGGCGACGAAGCCGTCCCGTAGGCCGTCGCGCAGGTTCTGCTCCAGGTCCGCCCACTCTTGCGGCGGCGGCGCAAAGTGGGTGGAACGGAAGGGCGGCTCCTGGCGCTGGGGGAACAGCCGCCAGGTGACAGCCATCCCCGCCACTTTTTTTTCCACCGCCAGCACCCAGTCGGACTCGATCTCCAGGTCGAGTTGGGCCAGCTGTGGCACGTCGTCGGCGTCCAGGGGGCGGATGGCCCACTCGCTAGAGGTCATAGTAGCCATAGGGGTAGGGGTAGCTGGTGTTCTGCTGCGGGTCGTTTGGCTGGTACAGCACATAGATCGGCTGCCCCGGTTGCTGGCCCAGGTCCGGCCGGCTGAGTGTGCTGACCTTGCCCTGGTATTGGCGGCCGGATGCCTCGAACTGGTAGGTGACGATCCAGGGAGATCGGCCGTTGATCCGGACGTGATAGTTCTGGTGTACGTCGACGATCTGGCCCAGCACCGCCTCGCCGTGCTGCAGCACCTGTACCGTCTGTTGTGCCTGCTCGTAGCGTGTGATCAGCAGCGGGATTCCGATCAGCAAAAAGACCGTTCCCAGCGCGGCGAACGGCAGCCCGACGAATATCGCGACGACCGAGATGGTCAGAATGCCGCCGACGATGGCAAAAATTGCGCCGAGTAAGCTAAAAACCGTTGCCCCGATCGCCCCCCCATCCGTACTGAGCACCCGCCAGGCATAATTGCCCGGCACCTGCCGCGGCGGCGGCGGTGGCGTGGGCAGCCTCTTTCCGGCCGGGGTGGGGGGGCGTTCGGCCGGCAGCGGCAGCGATCCGCCGCAGTTGTCACAGTTTGATTGGAAACGCTCATAGTGCGTGCCGCACCAGGGACAGGTAATCATGTTATTCCTCCTCGATCAGTCCCAGCGGGGTGACGTCCAGGCCGAGGTGGCCGGCCAGCCACGCGGCGCGGTCGAGAAAGGCGTCGTTGTTGAGCATGTGGCCGGCGTGGTACCACCGGGCCTCCTTCGGTTCGCTGGCCGCAGTGACGTACTCCAGCGCCAGTTCCGGGGGGATGCCGGGGTCGCTAAAGCCAAACTGGAAGAGCAGGGCCGACGGCGCCGCGTGCGCGACATAGTGGATCGGGTCGATGGGGTCGAGCGCTGCGGCGAGCGGCTGCGAGCGGTATTCGGCGGCCATCGAGTCGCTGAAGCGGGGGAAGCCGGTCATGAGCACGTAGGCGGTGATGCGGCGTTCTACCCCCGCCAGGGTGCCGCCCAGGATCGCGCCGTAGCTGTGGCCGACAAAGGCGATCTGCTGCGGGTCGATCTCGGGCTGGAGCAGGAGCACGTCCACCGCGCGGCGCAGGTCGATGATGGCCTGGATCTGCACGTCGCGGACGACGATGTTGTCGTCGTCCGCCAGGGGCAGCGCCAGCTCGGGGCGGGCGGTGGGCCCGTCGATCAGGATCGACGCCGCGCCCACTTCGGCCATGGTGATCGCTTCGGGGAGGAACTGGGCGCGGCTCGACGGATTGCCGTGCATAAAGAGGAGCGCCGGAAAAGGCCCTGCCCCCGGGGGGAGCACCAGGTAGGCCGGGACCCGCCCGCCCATTGGGCTGGCGTAAGAGATGTCCAGCAGCCGGATGCTCCCGGTCGTGATGCCCGTGCCGGGCGCCTGCGCCGTTTCCTCGTGGATCACAATGTCCAGTGGCAGTTGGGGGTCATAGTCAAAGATGTGCGCCAGGTCGTTGAAGGAGGCGGTCGAGTCGGGGACGGCGGGGGAGACGGGGGTGGGCGGCGAGGGGGTTGCGGTCGGTATCGGCGGCACCGGCGTTGCCGTGGGCGCCGCCGCGCCCGAGCTGCAGGCGGAGAGGCACGCACATGCAAGGATCCCAGCGATCAGCAGCGGCTTGTACTTTTGCATCTTGTCCCCTTCTGGCTCCCATAGCCCTTTATTCCTCAGGCTTAGCGCCTGTTCGATCATCTGCCGCTCGAGCGGGCGAAGCGTGTCGGGCAGCTGCGCCGGATCGACCCACCGCGCGGCGAGGATCTCGCCGTTCAAGGCGCCCAGCTCTCCCTCCGCCTGGCAGAGAAAGCAGGTCTCTATGTGGGCCGCTGGCCCGTCTAGCTGGGCCAGCAGGACTGGCCCGACTCGCACGGCCAGCTCCGTCTCCTCCAACAACTCGCGCCGCAGGGCGTCCCGCGGCTGCTCGCGGCGGCCCACCCAGCCGCCGGGCAGCCCCCAGGGATAGCGGCTGCGAAAGACGTGCTCCAGCAGCAGCACCTGGCCCGCTTCGTTGACGACAACGCCGGACACGCCCAGGGTGAACCGCGCCGCCGTCGCCTGGAGCAGGTGGACGAGCAGGGCGTGCAGCAGCGGTGAGCGCCGCATGAGCCGGGCGAGCGCCTGACGACGCCGTTCCTGGGCCATCGGTCCGCTTACGGATAGACCCGCTTGAGCAGCCGCGGGAACAGGATCGTCTCTCGCAGGTGATCCAGGCCGCAGATCCAGGTCACGGTCCGTTCCACGCCAATGCCAAAGCCCGAGTGGGGCACCGAGCCGTAGCGGCGCAGGTCGATGTACCACTCAAAAGCCTCTCGCGGCAAGTTCCACTCCTCCAGCCGTTGCAGCAGCAGCCCCGGGTCCGAGATGCGCTCAGAGCCGCCGACGATTTCCCCATATCCCTCTGGCGCCAGCAGGTCGGCGCTCTTGGTGATCTCGGGGCGGCCGGGCCACGGCTCCATGTAGAACGCCTTGGCGACGGTGGGGTAGCCATAGACAAAGATGGGCTTGTCAAAGCGCTGCGTCAGCTCGGTTTCGTGGGGCGAGCCAAAATCGTCGCCCCATGCGATCTCTAGTTGCGCGCCCAGTTCCGGGTCTTGTGTCTCCTGGCGGATTTGGGCCAGCATCTCGATCGCCTCGTCGTAGGAAAGGCGGGGGAAGGGCGGTGTGACGTGCTCCAGCGGGGCCGTGTCCCGCTCCAACAGTTCGAGCTCCTGCGCCCGTTCTTCCAGGCAGCGCTGGACGATGTAAGAGACGAACTGCTCCTCGATCTCGAGCAGCTGGTCCAGGTCGCAGAAGGCGATCTCGGGTTCGACCATCCAAAACTCGGTCAGGTGGCGGCGGGTCTTGGACTTTTCGGCGCGGAAGGTCGGGCCAAAGCAATAGACCCGACCAAAGGCATAGATGGCGGCCTCGTTGTAGAGCTGGCCCGACTGGGTCAGGTAGGCTGGCGTGCCAAAGTAATCGGTCGCAAAGAGCGTGCTGGTCCCCTCACAGGCCGCCGGGGTGAGGATGGGCGTATCCATGTTGACGAAACCGTGCCCGTCCAGCCAATCGCGGATGGCGCGGATGACGGTGGCGCGCACCCGCAGCACCGCCCACTGAAGCTGGGAGCGGATCCACAGGTGGCGGTGATCGAGCAGAAAATCGATGCCGTGTTCTTTGGGTTGGATGGGATAGTCCTCTGCCAGCTGGACGATTTCCAGGCCGGTGACGCCCATCTCGTACCCGCCAGGGATGCCCGGGGCGCGGTCATCCTGCCGGATCACGCCGCTGATGGACAGAGAGGACTCTTGGCCAAGCTGGCGGGCTGCCTCGAACAGTTCCTCCGGCACGTCCCGTTGAAAGAGGACACACTGCATAGACCCCGTCCCGTCGCGGACCTGGAGGAACTGGAGCTTGCCCTTGTCGGTGCGATTGTACAGCCATCCCTGGAGATTGACGCTTTGGCCCACGTATTGGGCGACATCCTGGATGCGAATGGTCTTGGTCATAACATGCCTCCTCAGGGTGATTGGTGGGGAAATTGTACCGCAGAATTGAGAGAGAGCAAGGGAGGCTTGACGAAAGGAAAAATTTGGGTTAGAATACGTCACGTTCGGCCAGGCGGGCCTGGGCCCGCCTTTTTGATTGAATGCAATGACTGGAGGGAGAATGGCCAAGATCGAACTCGATGCTGAATTGCGGACTGTGACAGGCAAAAAAGTACGGAATCTGCGGCAGGAGGAATGGACCCCGGCGATCCTCTATGGACGGGGGCTGGAGAGCCGGCCGATCAAGGTGCAAACAAAAGAGGCCGAGGAAGTCGTCCGGCAGGCAGGAACCAGCCAGTTGGTGACGTTGAACATTGCTGGAGAAGCCCCGGTCCAGGTCATTGTCCGTGATCTGCAGCGGGACGTGCTGCGCCGGAATCTATTGCACGTCGACCTGTACCAGGTGGAAATGACACGGGCGATCACTGTGGAGGTGCCGCTCATGCTGGTCAACGAATCGCCGGTCATCGAGTCGGGAAACGGCATTCTTTTGCAGGGCCTTCAGTCGGTCCACATCGAGTGCCTGCCCGGCGACCTGATCGATTCGATCGAGGTGGACATTGGCGTATTGGCTGAAGTGGATCAGCAGATCACGGTCGGGGACCTGGCCATTCCATCCTCTATCCAGGTCCTTTCTGACCTGGAAGAGATGGTCGTGCGCATCGCGCGCCTGGAAGAAGTTGTCGAAGAAGCGGAAGAAGAGGGATTCGTCGAGTTCCCTCCCACTGTCGAGCCGGAGCTGATCGGGCGGGGGCGCGAGGAGGAAGAAGAGGAGTAATTCCAGCGCGGTTGCCCGTCTGGCCTGTGAAAAACAATTGGGGCGCTGCATCTGCAGCGCCCTTTTTGCTTTGCGGCGCTTTGTAAAAGTCGCGTTACGGTAACTGCTCAGGCTGCCCGCCCGGATGCTCTCCCGTGCCAGAGAAGGGGGAAAATGTGGGTGCCGGCACCCACACCCTCCCCTT
>JAFGEI010000236.1 GCA_016931695.1 Anaerolineae bacterium
CTCCCCTTCCCCCCGAAGCGGGGGTTCCCCCCGCTCGCGGGGGGAAGGGGAGGGGCCAGGGGGTGAGGTCAGGGGGCGCTCCGGCCGCGCTTCCTCCTGCACCCGCTCTCCTGCCCGCGGGGCAGCGGAGGGGGCAGGGGGAGGGGTGAGGGCCTGCAACGCCGCCATCATCTGGCCCGCGCTGCCGTGCCGCTGCCCCGGTTCCCGCGCCAGCGCCTGGCGCAGCACGTCCTCTACCCCGCCCGGCACGCCCGCCGGCCACTGGGCCGGGAACCGGGGGCCGTCGATCAGGTGCTTGCGCATCACCACCGACGGCGTCTCGCCGCCAAAGAGCACCTCCCCGGTCACCATCTCGTAGACGACGCAGGCCAGGGCATAGAGGTCGGTCTGGACCGTCGTCTCTTTGCCGTCCCACACCTCGGGCGCGATGTAGGCCGGCGTGCCGACCACCCCGCCGCTGAGGCTGACGCTCATCGAGGACTCGCCGACGATGCGGGCAAAGCCAAAATCGGTCAGCACCGCGCCGGCCTTGGGGTCGAGCAGCACGTTGCCCGGCTTGAGGTCGCGGTGGAGGATGCCCTGCCCGTGCGCCTCGTCGAGGGCGGCGGCGACCTGGGCGGCGAGCGGCAGCGCCGCTTCCCAGGAAAAAGGGCCCTGATCGGCGACGCGCTCTTTCAGCGAGCCGCCGGCGACCAGCTCCATGGCGATGTAAATCCGGTCTTTTACCTCGCCGATCTCGTAAACGGTGACGATGTGCGGGTGCTTGAGCCGGGCGACGGCTTTCGCCTCGCGGTGGAAGCGGGCCACCCAGTTCTCGTCGCGCATGAGCAGCGGGTCGAGCAGCTTGAGCGCTACCTCCCGCTCCAGCGTGGTGTCGAGGGCGCGGTAAACGGTGGCAAAGCCGCCGCGGCCCAGCTCCTCCAGGATACGATACTTGCCCAGTTGTTGCGTGTCATCGGCCATTTCCTACTCCCCGAAACGAAACTTTTCGTACTTGCGTACTTCTTTCTCGTCCACCGACGGCTTGACCGCGGCCATCACCTGCGCAAAATCCGCCACCATCACGTCGCGATCGACGCCCTGCTTGACCGCCTCGACAAAGGGAATGGCGCAGGCCTTGCCGCAAATGTTGACGATGTCGGCGCCGCTGTAGCCGGCCAGAGACTCGGCCAGCCGGTCCAGGTCCACGTCGGCCGCCAGCGGGCGACCGCGCAGGTTCAGCTCCAGGATGCGGCGCCGCGCCGCCTGGTCCGGCAGCGGCACGTAAACCTTTTCGTCAAAGCGGCCGGGCCGCAGCACCGCCGGATCGAGGTCCCACGGCTCGTTGGTGGCGCCGACAAAGAGCAGCGCCCCCTCCTTCTCCTCAAATCCTTCCAGCTCGGCCAGGAACTGGGGCACCAGCCGCTTCATCACCGTCGAGAGGGTGGAGCGGCGCCGGGTCAGTAACGACTCGACCTCGTCGATAAAGATGACCGCGCGGGGCGCGCTGCGGGCGGCGGCAAAGAGACGCTGCACATTCTGCTCCGCCTCGCCGACCCACTTGGACATGATCTCGGACGGCTTGACGGTGTAAAAGGGGGCGTCGACCTCGCCGGCGACGGCGCGGGCGATCAGCGTCTTGCCGGTGCCCGGCGGGCCGTAGAGCAGGATGCCGCCGCCGCGCCGGATGCCGAACCGCTCCGCCTGGTCCGGGTAGACGAAGGGGTAGATCAGCTTGAGCATCACCTGCTCCTTGACCGCCTCCAGCCCGGCGACGTCGTCGAAGCGGACGGCCGGGCGCTCGGCGACGAGCCAGGACGTCTCCTCCGCCTGCCCGGCGGGGAGCGGGCCGCTGCGGTCGCGGCGCTCACCGGCCGGCGCGGCAGCGCGCCGCTCGAGCTCCTCGGCCTGCTCCAGCAGCCCCTGGGCCAGCTCGATCCGCTTCTCGCGGATGGGGCCCTGCGACCTGTCCGCCGCCTTGAAGAGGTACTCGGCCGCCTGCAGGTAGTGCTGCCGCGCGGCGTCGATCCGGCCCGCGGCCTGGGCGATGCGGCCCTGTTCCATCTGGCGGATCGCTTGTTTGAGTAAGAATTCCAATTTCACCAGTCCCAAGTTGTCCATTGTATGCACATTCGTGTCATCCGTGCCTTTTCGCGCCATTCGTGATCCTACGGAATCCACACCGGGTCCTCATCATCAGCCGGATTGCGGGTCAGGTTCACCACCGCGCCGCCCGCTGCCGGCACTGCATAGACCTCGCGATTCCCCTCATCTCCTGACTCAAACAATATCCAGCGGCCATCGGGAGATGTCGACAGATTTCTTGCATAGAGGCCGGTGGCGATAAAACCTACCGTATCCTCTTCTAGATCATAGACCCACAGACCATTTTCCTCCAGTTCATCATTCCACATCTCGTACACCACGTGATTGCTGTCAGGAAACCAACTATAGTCGCTTGTGTTACGATCCAAATGGATATATGTCACCAATGTCCCCTCAAGATCCCGAACCTGCAACCCGTCCTCAACGCTAAAGAGGAGCCGCGTTCCATCCGGTGAAAAGAACACGCCGCCATAAGCCATTGCTACCTGATCGTCCAAGAGGCCAGCTATTTCTCCATCCGCCACAGAGACCAAATAGATCTGATCATCTTCGTAATCATAGTAGGCCAACCGTTCTCCATCCGGGGAAAGTGAGGTGTAGTAAGATGCATAACCAGGAACCGTTTCCAAAGACCTGTACGTATTGGCCTGCATATCCCATATCCTGATATCCTCCCCACCCCACACTTGATACAGCAATAAAAGCCCATCTTCTGACCAGTTTCGAAGCCGGCGAGTGAGCGGGAAACTCGTATCCTCCACCTCATCGCCAATCGATGAGTCAAGATCAGAAATGACGACGATCTCCTCCGAACTACATATCGCGCTGTTCCCTCCCATCATCCACTTTTGTTTGGAGGAAAAAGAAAACTCCCGGGTGAAAGCGAGATGGCTGCCATCAGCTGTCAGACGAGGCTGCTCGTGAACGACCAGCGGGGAATCTGACGCAACCAGGCGCACCATCCCCGTCGCCGGGTCCAGGATGTAGATGCGAGGGGCGTAGCGGCTCGAAGCAAAGAGAATCTGCGTGCCATCCGGGGACCAAGAGGGATGGTATTCATCCGCCTCAGCCGACGGGTCCGTGATGCGCCGCTTGTTGCCACCGTCGGCATCCATGACATAGATCTCGTTGCTGTCATTCTCCAAGACGACGTAAGCGATACGGCTGCCGTCCGGTGACCAGGCTGGGGCATAGCTCTCGACACTACTATCGGTCAGCTGCACCAGGCCGCTGCCATCCGCCTCTACCCGATAGATCACCGAGTTGTCACATGCAGTAATTGTGGCTTCCGGGCTGTACGAGTCTCCTCGCGTATCCGATATAGAGACAAAGAGCAACGATGACCCATCGGGAGACCAAACAGGATCGGTATCATTCGCGTCCGGGACGTCGGCCAATTCCCTCAAGCCAGCTCCATCCACTCCGACTACATAGATGCCCAACTCGGGATCTGATTCATCGGGAACCAGGGGGAAGGCAAGCGTCTCCCCGTCCGGCGACCAGGCAAGGCTGTCGCTCGCCGACGTGCCATCATGTTCCAGGATCGTCACCGGGGTTGTATCCGGGTTGTCCGTATCCACAACCTGTACTACAACACGTCCAGGTTCACCAGAGGATGGATACAAATAGTCAATAGCCGCGATTTGCCGTCCATCTAGCGACCAGGCAAAACCGCGCTGCCACCCCAGGCCAGTATAATGAACCTCCCTGGATTCTAACGACATCCAGGCTACAATACCATCATCGATGAACGCGATTTTGTCCCCCGTGGGCGCCAGAACTGGATTGTTGAGCCAGGGGCCGCCGTCCGTCAGTTGTTCTACCTCTCCCCCACTGGCGTTCATCGAGTAGATGTCGACCTTGCCTCCGCGTTTCGAGGCAAAGATGATGTTCCCTGTCGATCGCGACCAATAAGGCGCGTAATCCAGCCCCGAGTTGCTGATACGAATCGGTTGTTGGTAGCCGTCAACATCTACAACGTATATATCCTCCCCGTTATCGCGGTCCGACACAAAGACGATCCTTCCCGTCAATGGGGGGGGGATCGGGGTTGGGGTTGGAGTTGGGGTCGGGCTAGGAGTAAAAGTTGGAGCAGGGACCAAAGTGCGAGTTGGCTCAGAATCCGAAGAAATCGACGTGCCAGAAGATGACGGGGACAAGCTCCCTAACAGCGTCTGGCCGATCACGATCGCCCCACAGAGCAAAGCGGCGAGGAGAAACAGGCCACCAAGGCCCCAAACCCAGATCGGTACCCGCCGTGATTTCTCTCTCCGCGGCGGCCCGACATCGCCGGGCGGCGGTGATGTCGTTTTGACCCCTTGTACCGGCGGGACGTCATGCGGCGGTCCGGTCTGGACAACCGGTTCCGGTGGTGGTTCCGGCGGGCGCGGCTGCAACTGCGCCTTGATGCGCGCCATTGCCGCCCGCGCTTCCTCGTCCTCCGGGGTGATGGCCAGCCAGCGGCCCACGGCCATCCGGGCCGTGCTCCACTCCTCCGCCGCCATCGCTTCCCCGGCCTCCGCCTTCCACTGCGCCGCCACCGCCGCTCGCTCCGCCGCCTCCCGCGCCGCCTGGGCCGCCGCTTCCACCTCCCGCAGCGCCTGCCAGAACGACCCTGCGCTCGGATAGCGCGCGCCCGGCTCCCGCGCCAGCGCCTTTTCCAACACCGGCACAATCTCCGCTGGCACGCCCGCCGGCCATTCCGCCGGCCACCGCGGACCTTGGTCGTGGGCCCGCATCACCTGCATCGGCGTCTTGCCGCCGAACAGCACCTGTCCGGTCAGCATCTCGTACAGGATGCAGCCCAGCGCATAGACGTCCGCCGGCACCGCCGCCGCGTCCAGCTCCCACACCTCCGGCGCGATGTAGGCCGGCGTGCCCAGAATCCCCCCACTCAGGCTGACGCTGACGCTGCTCTCGCCCATCAGCCGCGCGAAACCAAAATCGCTCAGCAGCAGCCCCTTCTCCCCGTCCAGCAGCACGTTGGACGGCTTCAGGTCACGGTGCACCACGCCCCGCTCGTGGGCATAGTCCAGCGCCGCGCAGACCGGTTCCAGCAGCGCCAGCACCTCCGCCCAGGGGATGCTCCCCTGCGCGGCGATGCGGTCGGCCAGGCTGCCGCCGTCGGCCAGGGTCATGGCGATCAAGAGCCGCCCGTCGACCTCGCTCACCTCATAGACCGTGACGATGTGCCGGTGATCCAGCCGGGCCATCGCCCGCGCCTCGCGCTGGAAGCGCGCGATAAAGTGCGGGTCGGTGAGCAGCTGCGGGTGCAGCACCTTGAGCGCCACCTCGCGGTCGAGGGTGGTGTCGAAAGCGCGGTAGACGGTGGCGAATCCGCCCCGGCCCAGCTCGTCCAGGATGCGATATTTGCCCATTTGTTGCGTGCCGTCAACCATTCTCACTCCTTCCACCTACTCTCACCTTGCCGGTCCTGTGCCTGCGGCTCTCCCCTCTATTCGGTGCGTTGGAATCACTGAATCACTGAAGCACTGAAAACCTGATCTCACTGATTCAGTGCCTTCATCCCCTTCAGTGTTTCAGTGATTCCAAACCCCGCCAAAATCGACCCGCCTTCGGCGGGATTACAGGATCGCTCGCTTCGCTCGCTCAAGATAGCAGGTAGCAGTGGACAGTGGACAGGTAGCAGTTCAAGGACTCCTGGCGCAACGAAAACCGTAGCTGACGTAGCGGTAGACGGGATCGCCCCTGCAGCGGTAGGCGGCGCGGGCGTAGACCGGAACATTGGACCACGAGCCCCCCCGCAGCACCTTTTTGCCCGCACCATAGTCGCTCGCCGTCCACTCCCACACGTTGCCGGCCATGTCCACGCACCCATACGGGCTGTCCCCCTGCGGCGAATACTTGCCTACAGGCGTCGTC
>JAFGEI010000010.1 GCA_016931695.1 Anaerolineae bacterium
CCGCACCGCATCCTCGCCGACGTCGTGGGCGACGCGGGCCTGGGCGTTGGCGATGCACCAGCCGATCATGCCGCTGCCGATCTTGATACGATGGCGGCGGGCGAGCATGGCCTGCCCGGCCTCGCCGGTGCCGGCCTGCAGCACAGCCCATTCTCCCGCTCCGTCCTGCAGGAACAGGCCGACGTAGTAGAGGTCGAAGCGGGCGCGAATCAGCTCGACGACGCGGCGGATGAGATCGTCTACCTCCAGGATTGCCGCTGCAGCTCGCCCCACTTCGGCCGAGGCTTCCAGGTACAGCGAGCGCTGCTGGAGTTGGCGCGTCCGCTCCTCCACCCGCTCCTCCAGGTTGGCAATCAGCTCTCGCAACTGGACCGTCATCTCGTCAAAGACCCGCGCCAGCAGGCCGATCTCGCCGCCGGCACGCACTTTTGCCCGTTGTTCGATGTCGCCGGCAGCGATCCGCTGCGCCGCTTGGACCAACTGGCTCACCGGCCGGGTGATGGTTTGCGAGATGATCCAGCCCAGGCCGATGCCGCCGATGAGGACCGTGCTGGCGCCAATGATCGTGACCAGCAGGGAGCGGTTGACGGTCTGGCGGGCCCGGTACTGCGCGTCATAGACCTGGCTGGTCTCATAGTCCTCATAGTCGAGCAGGGTGGCGAGAATGCTGTCCCGGGTGTTTTCGAATTGGCTCAGCGCCGCTGCTGTTTGTGGCCCAAACTGGCCTTCCGCCTTGTAGGCGTCGATCACCGCTTGTACACGGGCGGCGTATTCCTGGTTTATCGTCGTAATGGCGCCCCATCTGCGGTCGGCAGCACCGGCTTCGAGATGCATCTCTATCTGGCGGACCAGTTCGCCAAAGACGAACAGTTGGTCGGTGATCTGGGTCTCGATCCGCCGCCGTTCGCTGTCCGATTCCGCGGCGACGTACGCCCCAACCGATTGGGATACCACCAGGGTCTCGACGCGGATCTTGGTGCCCAGGTAACGGGCTTCGGCCCGCTGCGTCGTTTCGCTGGCCAGGATGTCGTTGATGCGCGTGATTTGGGCGTAGCTGACCAACGAGCCAACCAGCGCCATGATGGCGACGAAGGCGTAGGCGCCAATCAATCGCACCCGTATCGAGCTGCTAAAACCTTTCAACATATTTCTTATTCCTCGATGTGGGGCCTCTCTAGTTTTTTGACCGAACCTGGCATCGTCTCACCCCGGTCCTCGGGGGGTTTTGACTGCCCCAAGCGGATGGTGAGCTGGTACAGGCCGAGCTTTTCCCCGATCTCTTGTGTGGCGGTTTCGAGCACCGCCTCGACGTCCAGCGGCTCGCGCACGCGGGCGGAGACCTCGCTGGTCATCCGTTCCTGGTCGGCGCGCCGTTCAGTTTCCTCCAGCAGCCGCGCGTTCTCCAGTGCCAGGCCGATCTGGGGGTGCACTTGTTCGACCAGCGCGATTTCCTCCGCCGTCCACGGCTCTTGCTCGTCGTCCTGCTGCAACACGAGCGTGCCAAATGTCTGGCCGCGGAAGCTGATGGGGGCGATCAGCCGCTGCCCTTGTTGGCCTTGCTGTACAACGATCCGCTTGTCGGCTGCGGGCGGCACCATGACTGTCTCTGAGGGCGTGATTGGGCTTGTCTCTTGCGCCGGGTAACGGCATGCCTTTGGCGCCCGGCTGACGTATTCGCGCCACGCCTGTTGCACGCGCTGGGTGTAGAGGGATTCCATTTCTTGCAGCGCTTGCTGGTTTTCCTCCAGCAGGCGGGCATCTTGGAGCGCCAGGGCGATCTGGTCGGCCATCGTCTGCAGCACGTCGATGTCCTCCTGGCTGAAGGCGGCGGGCTCGGTCGATTGGACGTCGAGAACGCCGATGACGCGCCTTTGGACCTTGAGCGGGAGCGCCATTTCAGAACGGGTGTTGGGCAGGTCGGGATTGTCGAAAAAGACGGCGTCTCGACCGACGTCGAGGGCGATGCGCGGCTCTCCGGATCCGGCAGCATAACCGACGATGCCGACCTGGCCAACCTTGAGCCGGTGCCCACGGGCGAGCATGCGCTGGCCTCCCAGCGAGGAAGCGGCCTGGAGGACCGCGTACTCGCCGCTTTCGTCGAGGAGAAAGGCGCCCGCGTGGTAAAAGCCAAATTCCTGCGAGATGAGCAGCACGACCTGTTCGAGCAGCTCGTTCACGTCGTGGATTTCGGCCGCCTGGCGCGCGACCGCCGCCGCCGCTGCCAGGTGGACCGAGCGCCGCTCCAGGTCCCGAGTTTGCTCTTGGACCTGTTGTTCCAGCCCCTTGTACAGCTGTTGCAGCTCCTGCGCCATGGCGTTAAAGGCCTCTCCCAACTGTCCCAGCTCGTCCTGCCGCGTTAGGGCGATTCGCTCGTCAAAGTGGCCTTGTGCCAGCCGCTGGGCCGACTGGCTGAGCTGTTCCACTCCCACCGTGACGTTGCGGAGGGTGAAAAAGACGACCGCCGTAGCGATGACCAGGACGAGGAGTACCAGCGGGGCGGCGAAAGTGATCATGCGCACCATGGCCTGATTGACCGCTTCTTCCGCGGCGAGGTGGCGCTGGGCAGCCAGTTCGACCAATTGATCGACCTGAGACTGGATGACGGTGTGTTCTTGTTCGAGCAGCCTGATGTAGAACTCGGCCATCTGCCAGTTGTTGTCTTCCACCTGGCGGATCGCACCCTCGGCGGACTGGATCACTTCTTGCAGATTCCTTTCCATCCCGCCCAAGTATGCGCGCATCGGGTCGTCCGGGGTGAGGGTGACCAATTCCCGGTT
This sequence comes from Anaerolineae bacterium, assembly GCA_016931695.1. GTDB lineage: Bacteria > Chloroflexota > Anaerolineae > B4-G1 > DUEL01 > JAFGEI01. Next base: position 2,778 of record JAFGEI010000010.1, read on the forward strand.
CAGCTCGGCGCGGCGCAGGCGCAAGGTCTCGACCGCGTTGCCCACTTGAATGACGAAAAAGGTTGGGGTACGCTCGGCGATCTTTTCTTGAATCACGGCGATCAGTTCGGTGATTTGGCGATCAGTGATCAAGGCCAGCTCGAGGTGCGCTTCCTCTTGTCGCAGGTCACGGATCGCGCTGCGGATGGAAGTCAGCTGCCACAGGAGGACGGCCATCACGACCAGGGTGAGCAAGGCGACAGCGGCCATACCGCCGGCGACCCGCCGGAGCAGCGAGCCGCGCGACGGTCGAAGAGTGAGGAATGGGACGCGCCTTCTCATGGCTTGCCCCCTTTTGGCGGCGGGAGGGGAGATGCCGCTTCAGGCTGCAGGCGGATAGCCATTGTGTGCAGGTTCAGGGCCTCGCCGATCTCGCGCACCGCGACGCGGAGCATGGTCTCGGTGTCCAGCGTCTCGCGGATGCGGCTGGTCATCTCGCCGCTCTGTTGTTCCATTTCGGCCCGCCGTTCTGTTTCTTCCAGCAGGCGGGCATTCTCCAGGGCCAGGCCAATCTGGATGCACACTTCGCCGATCAATTCGATCTCGGCTGGCGTCCAGGGCTGCTCTGCTGTTCCCTGGCGGAGCAAGATGGTCCCAAAGATCTCGCCGCGCAGCGTAATGGGGGCGCTCAGGATTCGCTCTTCCCCTCGTTCTTGGACGACGATGCCGTTTCCGCTGTCCTGGTATTTCCGGACCTGGGTGGGCGATGTGCTCTCCACGCCGGCTGGGGTGTAGCGATAGGCTGACGGCTTTCTGGGGGCGCGAATTCCCAATTCCTGCCGGCGGCGTCCGTAGAGGACCTCGAGCTCTTGCAGCGCCTTTTGGCTTTCTTCCAACAGCCGCGAGCTTTCAATTGCCAGGGCGACCTGGTCCGCCAGCGTTTGCAAGATGGCCACGTCCTGCTCGTCGAAAGCGGCGGGTTGTCTCGATTGGACGTCCAACACGCCAATCACCTGCCTGCGCACGGTGAGCGGGAGCGCCATCTCCGATTCAGTGTCTGGCAGGTCGGGGTTGTCAAAGAAGACGGCGTCCTCGCCGGTGCTGAGGGCGATGCGAGGCTGACCGGTTTGGGCGACGTGGCCGACGATTCCTGCCTGGCCGACGCCGAGCTTGTGGCCTCGCGCCAGCATCCGTTGTCCCCCCAGTGAAGAGGCGGACTGCAGCGTGGCGTATCCCTCGCCGTCGAGCAAAAAGATGCCGGCGTGGTAGAATCCAAAGCGCTCAGAGATGAGGCGCACGACCTCGTCGAGCAGCTTGTTCACGTCGCGGATTCCGGCTGCCTCCCGCGCCACGGTCGCTGCTGCAGACATTTGCACCGAGCGCCGCTGCAGTTCCGCGGTTCGTTCTGCAACTTGTTGTTCCAGGGTGCTGTATTGCCGCTGCAGCTGCGCTGTCATGGCGTTAAAGGCGCTGCTCAACTGCCCCAATTCGTCCGTGCGAATGACCGCGACCTGTCGGTCGAACTGTCCTTCCGCCAGTCGTTGCGCGGCTCCAATTAAGCGCTCCATGGCGCGGCCGACGTCGCGGACCGTGGTGAACGCCACTGCGCCGGCGATGGCAAAGGCGGCGAGTGTGAGGAGGGACAGGCCGACAATCGTCTGCTGAAAAATCTGGTTGACCTGGGTCTCGGCCTCTTGCTGGCGCTCGCGGGTCATTTCGGCCAGCGTGTTCACGCTGACCTGGATCTGTTCCCGGCCAGACGCCAGCAGGGCGATCCTGAACTCGACCGCGGGCCAGTTCCCGTCTTCTGCGTGGTTGATCGTCCCTTGGGTGACGTTGACCAGGTTCTGCAGCCCTGCCAGCACCTGCTCGACGACGGTGTTCATCTCGCCTGCCCGCTCGTTTTCCTCGAGCAGCTCGGCCTGCTGGAGCAGTTCTTCTTGCCGCCTGACCAGCGCCTGCAAGGCGGCAGTGGTGTGCGCGACAAAGAACTCGCGGTTCTCGGCCTGTGCGTCTCGTTGGACGATGGTCAAAAGCCGGCCCACCTCGCGGGCGGCATCCAGTGCCGTCACCACCCGTTCGTTCTCTATGCGCAGGGCGCGGGTGGCGCTTTGCAGCCGGGCCAGCTGGGAGACGAAAAAGATGCTGGCCACGATCACCATCAAGGCGAACAGGAGCAGCCCCCGCGTCATGCGGGCGCGCAAAGAACGCGTGCGGCGCCTACTCCTAGTTCTCTCCATCGCTCAACGGTTCTGTCTGCGGCAACGACTGCTCGTCGCCGGTCTTGAGCCAGATCAGCCCCTCTTTTGCCCGCAGGGTCTGGCCCAGCTCGCGGATGGCCGTGTGCAAAATCGTTTCGACGTTGATCGAATCGCGGACGCGGCTGGTGATTTCAGCGATCCGGCGCTGGTATTCAGCGCGGCGCTGGGTCTCTTCCAGCAGTTGGGCGCGCTCCAGCGCCACCGCCGCCTGGTCGCTCAGCATCTCGTAGAGCCGGATGGCGCTGCTGGCGAATGCCCCTGGTTCGGTGCGCAGCACGACCACCTGGCCGATGATCCGGTCGCGGCTGTGCAGCGGGATGTTGGCCGCCGCCTGCACACCGGTCGATTGAAAGACCTTGCGGGCGCTTTCGGGCAGGCTGGTGTCTGCATCGACGTCGTCCACGGTCCAAAAGGTGCTGACCAGTTCAAAGGGGAAGGGACTCTGTTCGATGGGCAGCCGCAGGCCCTTTTGGAAGGACGGGGCGCGGTCGCGCCGCCAGGTTCCCAGGTAGGAGAGGGCGACCGGCTCACCGGTGGATGAATACTCGAACTGGACGACGACGCACATATCCGCCTCGGTCTCGGAGATGCACTCGGTGATGGCGTCGGCGACTTGTTGCACCGTGGTCGCCGTCGTCAACCGGCGGTTGGCCGCATAGAGGGCTTCCATCTCCCGCAGGGTGCGCTGGGTTTCTTCAAAGAGGCGCGCATTCTCGATTACCAATCCCACCTGGTTGGCCACGTCTTGGGCCAGGTTGATCTCTTCGCGGGTCATGGCCCGCTCGGGCATGGTCAGGCTGATCTGTCCAATCGACTCCTCGCGCACGCGGAGCGGGAGGGTGAGCATCGATGGCAATCCGGGGCGCGGATCTTGTTCCTTCGGGATCACCTTGACGCCGTCATAGACATAGCCCCAGGCTTGCCGTTCCTCGACCAGCTGCTGCCATTCCTCCAGGCCGTAGCGGCTCAACAGCCCGCTGATCTCGCGTACCCGGTCCTCCGCTTCTTCCAGCAGGTTGGCGTTCTCGATGGCGATGGCGATCTGGTCGGCCAGGATGCCCAGGATGGCGACGTCCTCGCGGGTAAAGGCGCTTTCTGCAGTCGATTGGACGTCCAGTGCGCCGATGACGCGCTCGCGCACCTTGAGCGGCAGCGCCATTTCGGAGCGGGTGTCCGGAAGATCGGGGTTGTTGAAAAAGACAGCGTCCTCGCCCACGTCCAGGGCGATGCGCGGTTCGCCGATCCCGGTTGCATAGCCGACGATGCCGACCTGGCCGACTTGCAGCTTGTGCCCTCGGGCCAGCATCCGCTGCCCGCCCTCGGAAGAAGCAGCCTGCAGGACCGCGTATTCCCCGGCATCGTCGATGAGAAAGATGCCGGCGTGGTAAAAGCCAAATCGCTCCGAGATCAGGCGGACGGTGGTGTTCAAGAGCTCGGTGATGTCCCGGATCTCGGCCGCCTCGCGGCCCACTTGCGCGGCCGTTTCCAGCTGGGTTGACCGTCGCTCCAACGCTCGGGTTCTCTCCACCACCTGTTCTTCCAGGTTGGTGTAGAGGCTCAACAGTTCCTCGGCCATGGCGTTGAACACCCCGCCTAACTGGCCCAATTCGTCTTCTTGCGTGATCTCGACCCGCTCTTTGAAGCGCCCGCTGGCCAGTCGCTGGGCCGCTGCTCCCAGTTCCCCGACCCGCTGGCCCACGCTGCGGATCAGGCGCATGCTGATGACCGCAGATACGACCAGCACCAGGGTAACCAGGAGCGCGGCGAGGATCATCTGCCGCTGGGCTCTCCGCACCTGGTTGCCCGCCTCTTCGTATTGTTGTTGGGCCAGGATATCGAGTTCTTGGACCGCCTCCTGCACCTGCCCGCGGGGAAGGTCGATCGACCGCGCCTGCGCCTCGACCGCTGCCCAGTCGTTATCTTGCGCCAATGTGAGCGCGTGTTCCGCGATGCCGATCGCGCTCTGGAGGCCGACGACGGTCCTCGCAATCTCGTTGCGCATCGTCTCGCCGGCCGCCATGGTCGACAGTTGTTCCTGGAGCATCTCTTCCCGCTGCTGCAAGAGCGCGACTGGTGGGCCGACTCGTTCGGCAAACAGGGCCGCGTTCTCGCGCGCGGCGTAGCGTTGGATTTGTAGCTGTACGTCGGCGACCTCTGAGGGAATGGCCAGCACCAACTGCAGCCGCGACATTTCTTGCTGCATCACGCCGATCGCGTCGTTGAGAACGAACAATTGACGGGTAAAGATCGCACCCGCAATCACGACAAAGAGGGCGGAAAATGCCAGCCCCGTCAACAGCTGGGTCCACAGCGTGCCGCGACGACGCCAGAGATCAAGTATCTGCATCCCCGTTATCTCCTCTATCTGTCACTGGAGGGGCAGTTTCTCTTGCCTGGGCAGGGCCGGTCACTTCTGCGACGACCCGTTCCGCTCCCAAGGCAATTCCCAATTCTCGCACCGTAGCCTTGAGGATCGAATCGATGTCGAGAGAAGCCCGCAGGCGGCCGCCGATTTCGCCGACCATTTGCTCACGGGCAGCGCGACGCTGGGCATCTTCGTACAGCCGCGCGCCTTCCAGGGCCACGCCCAGTTGTTCTGCCAGTTTCCCCAGCAGTTCCGTTTGTTCCGCCGTCCACGCTCTTTGATCGCGGGGCTTTTGCGCGTCGATGACGCCGATGGTCTGCCCGCGAACCCGGATGGGCACGGCCACGGCGGCTTGATTGTCGTCGTGGACGGTCTTGTTCTCGTGCAACGCCTGTTTCATGCGCGGTCGCCACACGTCTGGAGCAGCAGAGAGGCCGCGCGCGTTGCGTAAGAAGCAGGTCTCTTTTTTGCCGATCAGCATGTTCTTCCACGCCTGGCGGCTCATCTCGCCGTACATGCGCTGTTCGGCGATCAGGCGCTCCTCGGCCTGTTTGATGAGTTGGGCATTGCGAATCGCCAGGGCAACTTGATCGGCCATCGTCTGCAGGATGGCAATGTCTTCCTCTCGAAAGGCCTGCGCTGCTGTCGATTGGACGTCCAACACGCCAATGACCTGCTCCTGCACCTTGAGCGGCAGGGCGATTTCAGAGCGGGTGTTGGGCAGGTCGGGGTTGTCAAAGTAGACTGCATCCTGACCGACGTCGAGGGCGATGCGCGGTTTTCCTGTGCCGGCAGCGTGGCCGACGATCCCCCGTTTGCCGACCTCTAGCTGGTGCTGCTTGGCCAGCATCCGCCGTCCTCCTTCTGACGAGGCCGCCTGCAAGATGGCATATTTGCCGAATTCGTCGAGCAAAAAGATGCCCGCGTGGTAGGCCGCAAAATGTTCCGAGATGAGGTGGACGGTTCGATTGAGCAACTGCTGCACGTCCTGAATCGCCGCCGCTTCCCGCGCGACCTGGGCGGCAGCTTCCAGTTGGGCGCCCCGCCGAGCCAGGTCCTGGTTGACCTGCTCCAGTTGGGAGGCTGTCCGCTCCAGTTCCTGCGTCCGCTCTTCGACCTTGACCTCCAGTTCCGCGGTGAGCTCGCGCAGGGGGTTGAGGAGTTGGTAGCTGATGATGCCATAGCCGAGGACGAGGACGCTGAGGGTGACGGTGATGGACAGAACCGGGAAGGGGACGTAGGTGCGGAACACGCCGCCGGCCACAAATCCCGCCAGAAAGATGGTCGCGCCCAAGACGATGTAAAACCCTCCGGCGTAGCGCTGTCTGCGCCACGCCCGCCAGAGAAGCGCAGTAGACCAGATGAAATAGATGGAGGGCACGACGGCCGAGGCGTATCCCCAGGGCGCCGCGACGTCGTAGATGGTCATGCCGTTTGACGCCAGGCTTGGGTTTAATATCAGCCGGTTTTGAAACAGGGGCGTGATCAACAGGGCGAGCGCGGCTAGGCCGGCAATGATGGCAATGTCCGTCCACCTGCTGCGCTGGCCGGTGTAACGGGTGGCGAACGCGAGCATGATCGGCCCCATGAAAACCAGGCCGGTGACGGACATGTGCAGCCAGAACTCGATCTCGCCGCCGACGAACTGCAGGGTACCGCCGGTTGCTAGCAACAGCATCAGCCGGTAGATGAGGCTGGAAGAGGCCCAAACTGTCTGCAGCAGGGTAAAGAGGGCAAAGAACCGGTTCACCGTGCGCTGTGCGCCGATGGCTAACACGGTCAGCGCCAGCGCGGCGGCGCTCAGTGCCCCGAGCGCGTATGCGCCTACGTCCACCCAGAATATCGCTGGCATCAGCTACTCCTCCCAAGACTCTGGCGGCCGGTCGCTCTCGACCTGGATGTCCGCTGCCAGACGGATCACGATTTCGTCGAGCTCCAGGGCCTTGTATATCGCGTCGGCGGCCGACCGGAGCGTGCTTTCTACGTCCAACGACTCGCGGATGCGGCCGGCTGTCTCTGCCAGCAGGCGGTCGCTCGCGGCACGGCGCTGCGTGTCCTGGTACAACCGCGCTCTTTCCAATGCCGCACTGAGCTGATCGGCCAGCGCTTCCACGATCCGGATCTCTTCCAGGGTCCAATCTCCCGCGCTTTCCGGCTTGCAAAGGCGCAGAATACCCAGTGATTGGTCCTGTAACCGCACCGATGTCACGACTGTTGCATCGTCCAACTGGAGCGACTGGCCATCACGGATTGCCTGGATCAGCTCCGGACGTTGCAGCCATTCTTCTTCCATGCCCGGGGCGCCGTCAGGTTTCCCCGTCACCTTGGTCACGACGCCGTAGGGGTCGCAGCGGTAGCGCAGGTTGGGTTGAACTTGGAGCAGCTGTGCCCATCCCCTTTTGCCGACATCGCCGTAAGCCTGGCGCACCCCCTCCAGTGCTGCCTGGCTGGCTGCAAAGAGGCGCGCATTGTCGATCGCTACCGCAATGTGATCCGTGGTCGCTTCCAGGGCGGTGAGGGCGTCCGGCTCAAAAGTCTCCGGCCGGGTGCTCTGGAGCAGCAGAGCGCCGAGCACCTGCCCGCGTGATCGCAGCGGCAGCGCCGCTTCCGCCACCTCCCCGGCGGGCTGCGCGGTGTTGGTCGCGGCATCGACCGCTGCGCCGTCGGAGGTGAAATGGGGCTTGCCGTCGGAAATGCACGAACCGACGATCCCCGCGCCGAGGTGTGTGCGATAGCTGTGCTCCTGCATGGCCTGGTTGGGCCGCCCGGCGCCGGCCTGCAAAACAGCCCAATCCCCCGTCTCGTCGACCAGGAAAAGCCCGCTGTAGGAGAGGTCGAACCGCCTCTGCATCAGGTACACCACGTTGTTGATCAACTCGTTCACCTCGAGGATCGAGGCTGCGGCCCGCCCCACTTGGGCCGATGCCTGGAGGTAATTCGAGCGCCGCTCCAGGGCCTGGGTCTGTTCGACCAGCCGGTCGCGGTGCTCGCGCAGTTCGAGGTTGCTGCTGGCCAAAGCCTGGGCCGTGCTCTGGGCGTTGGCCAGCGCGTCGCCCAGTTTGAGCACGGCGGAACGCAGCAAGACCACCGACAGGACCATTGCCGCCGTGATCATCATCAATTCGACGATGCCGGCGGACTCGGTGAAGGAGACGGTGATGAGGCCGGCGGTTTCTGCATAGAGCAGGCCGACGGCCGCGGCGATGCTGAGCGCGCCAAAGGCAATCGTGCCGCCGGCGCCCAATAACAGGCTGGCGACGATCACGACCAGAAAATAGCCGGACATGATCGGGTCGCGGATGCCGTTGCCCATATAGATCAGGATCGTGATACTGATCCACAGCACCGTGGATAGAACTGTACCGACGAACTGCAGGCGGCCCCTGCGCACGAGCCAGCGCAGCCACAAGACGAGCAGGGTCAGCACAACGCCGAATGCCAGGTTGAACACAAACTCTCCTGGCTCCAGGGGGATGACGATGGCTGTTCCCACCACTGTCGCGGCCAGAATTGTCAACAGCATGACGTTCAGCAAGCTGGCGACCCGCGTCTTGTTTTGATCCTCAAAGATCGGCGGCGCAAAAAATTGTTTCATCCAGGTCAGCATGTCGCTTTCCTCATCTTTGATCTCTCCACGACTCGGGCTGCGCGTACTGGGCCCGTTACTCGCCCGGGCGCGCTCCCGCCGCAGGAGCGGGGCGAGCGTCCAGGGGCGGTCGCTTGACCGCCATAAAGCTGTTGAAAAAACCCAGGTACATGTTTTTGCTTTCGACGACGTCGAATCCGCTGCGCTCCAACTCTTGGACAAAGCTCGTCCATTCGAAGGCGACCTCTTCGTCGTGCTTGCCCTTGGGTTCTCCCCCCAGAAGGACGCCGCCCGGTTTGAGCACCCGGTGGACTTCTGCGATCGCCTGGGACCAATCCGGCGCGTGGTGGAAGACGAAAAAGGCAAACGCGGCGTCAAATTTTTGCGCCGGGAAATCGATGGCGGTGATATCTCCTACCGTCACGACCGCTGGCAATCCTTGTTGCTTGGCCAGCTCCACCTGCTCCGGCATGATGTCAAAGGCATAGACCTCGCTGGGCTGGAACGTCTCGACAAGGAGCCGGGTGCTGTAGCCGGAGCCACAGCCGGCGTCCAGGATGACCCCGCCCGTCAGGTCGATCTGGTGTTGGCGCAGGTAGCGGGTGTGGATGCGAAACTCGTAGTATTTTTGGAACAGTTGCCGGATGCGGCTGTTGACCACTTGGAGTTGAGTTCTATCCATGCCCATTATTCGCTCTCCCTTTTTCTCATCACCACCATGGCCGCCAGGGGGACGAGGATCGATCCGCCAAAAGCGAGCAGGAAAGAATCTACCGTCGCCGAGTAGGCGCCGACGGCCGCGTACACGGCCGAGATGGCCAGATTCGACAGCAAGGAAAGCAGCACGTAGCGCCGCAGCGGCATGCGGCTCATGCCCGCAAACAGCACCGACGCCTCCGCCAGCACCGGGACCGGGCGCGAGACGACAATGACCCAGTCGCCAAAGCGACGGCCGAGTTCCTCCATGCGCTCCAGCTCCTTGCTGCCCACCAGCTTTTGTGCCACCGGGCGCCCAAAGTGGTTGCCAACCCAGAACCCGGCCAGGCAGCTGACAGTCATGCCCAGCAGCGAAGTGATTCCCCCGCGCAAAAACCCCAAGATAAAGCCGGCTGCCGTGCTGGCCATGCTGGAAGGAACGGGCAAAAAGACGTCGAGGGCGAGCAGCGAACCCAGCACCAGGCTGACCCAACCGGGTTTGTCCGCTGTGGTGTCGAGAAAATGCTCCGTCCAGCCTTCGATCTGCGCGCCAAAGAGAATAAATGGAACCAAAATGATGGCCAGGATAATTGTCCATAGGACGATCCAACGAAATGTTGCATTGTTGAGCATAGCTTCCCTCTATGAGCGTGTAGTGTCTATTTGATCAACCATTCCTCGCCGATCCATACCTCTGTCTCGCCGAGCCCCAGTGCCTGGTGAATCTCGCGCACCGCCGTCTGCAGGACCGTATTGACGTCCAGCGTCTCGCGCATGTGGTCCGTGACCTCGCCCACCAGCCGGTCTGTCGCCGCTCGGCGCTGGGTGTCCTGGTAAAGCCGCGCGCTTTCCAGGGCGACGTCGAGCTGCGCGGTCAGTGTTTCCAGCAGTTGTCTTTCGTTTGCCGTCCATTCCCCGGCCTCTGCGGGCTTGCGGGCGCGGATGCGGCCGATCACCTGTCCGCGCGCCTTGACCGGGAGCAGCATTTCGGGCAGTTCGCCGGGTGTCTCGTCTATCGCAGCGGGATGTTGGGCGGGGCGAATCAACGGAGTGACTTGCCCCTCCTCGTAGCGGTAGCCCAGTTGCTTTCGCAGCTGCAAAAGCTCGATCCAGGCGCCGCGGCTGATCTCGCCGTAGGCCCGCCGCTCGGCAGCCAGGCTTTCCTCTACCCGTTGGAAAAGCTCGGCGTTGCTGATCGCCACGGCGACCTGATCGGCCAGTGTTTGCAGTGCCGTGACATCTTCCTCGCTGAACGCTGCCGGCTCGGTGCTCTGCACGTCCAGCGCGCCAATGATCTCGCCGCGCGCCCGCAGTGGCAGGGCGATCTCGGAGCGCGTCTGGGGCAGGTCGGGGTTGTCAAAGTGGACCGCGTCCAGCCCGACGTCGAGCGCGATGCGGTGCTCCCCCTGGCCGATGACGTAGCCGACGACGCCTTGTTCCCCGGCCCGCAGGCGGTGTCCGCGCGCCACCATTCGCTGGCCACCCTCACTGGAGGCGGCCCGCAGCACGGCCCATTCCTGGGTCTCGTTGAGGAGAAAGATGCCGCTGTGGTAGACGTCGAATTTTTTGCTGATCAGATTCACGATTTGCGCCAACAGTTCTTGAATGTCGAGCATCGACGCCGCGTCTCGCGCCACCTCGGCGGTGGCTTCCAGGTAGCGGGCGCGTTGTTGCAGCTCCTGGGTGCGCTCGGCGACCCGCTCCTCCAGCGAGGCGCGGGCGATCTGCACCTCGCGGTAGCGCGCTTGCAGCTCGGCCTGCCGCTCCCGTTCCAGGCGGTCGCGAAAATGGGTGTTGAGGGCGACCATTCCCGCGGTGGCGAGAAACACCCCCAGGCACTGGAGGACGCTCGCGAACGTGAAATCGGTCAGGGCTGGCAGTAACAGTGCCACGATTGTGATGACGGTGGTGAGCACGATCGTTCCCCACAGCGGAAGGAGAATCCCGCTCAACACGATGGGCAGAATGGCCCAGCTGAGGCTGTTGGCCAGGGGAATGTCTGGCGCCAGGACAGCGGCGGCGAATGGCGCGGCGGCGTGGGCAAGCAGCAGCAGCCAGGAGGCCAGGTCGAAATAGCGGCTGCGGCTCAGGGCGTAGGCGAGCAAGGTCAGGAGCGCAGTGGTCAACGTAACCAGGTACCCTCTTCCGCCCAAGGCGGCTTCATTTATGTAAGAGGCCACGGTCCCCGCCAACGCCAGTACAAAGAGCAACAACAGCAGCGACGAGAGCAGCCGCGCGCGGCGTTGCCGGCCGATTTCTGTCACCGCGCTGGCTGGCTCGACGAGCCAACGCAGGACGGCGCTGAGCTGGCGGGGTCGTTGCCCCGGTTTTCTGGCTGGTTGGGAGTGATTCTCCATCACAATATCTCCACTTTACCCGAGCACGGTTCGTTCAGTGATCTTCCAGTGTCAACTCGATCTCGACGTCGTGCAGCCCCAGCACCTCGCCGATCTGGCGCACCGCGGTCTGCAGAACTGTATCGATATCCAGCGTCCCGCGCACCTGCGCGGCGACCTCGGCGACGAGCCGCTCCTCCTCGGCGCGTTGGCGAGCGGCATTGAATAATTGAGCGTTGTTGATGGCGATGGCGAGCTGGTCGGCGATGGTGGAAAGGAGCTGTTCTTCTTCATCGCCATAGGCGTTGGAGCGATACGACTGCACCGAGATGATGCCGACGACCTTGTCGCCCATGCGCATCGGCACTCCCAGCCAGGATTCGGGCATCGCCCTTCCCCACACGATGGGCACGGGGAGCTGTTCTCTTTCCTGGCCAAAGTTGCGGATCAGCAGCGACCGGTTTTCGTGGATAATCACCGATGACAGCCCCTCGCCCAGCGGCCGCCGGCTGGGTGGGGTCAACTCTCCTTCGTCGACGCGCAGGCGAAAGTCGATCTCTTGGTTCTCTTCGTCGTACAGGGCGATGAAAAAAGCGTCGGCGTAAAAGATGGGCGCGACTTGTTGGTAGACGGCCATCATCAGCTCGTCCAGGTCGAGCGTGGCGCGCACGGCCGAGGCCACTTCGTTGACCAGTGCCAGCCGCCGGGCGCGCTGTTGGGTCTCTTCCAGCAGCAGTCGGTTTTCAATGGCGACGCCCATCTGGTAGGCCAGGGTGCGCAGGCGGTTCAAATGGGCCGCCGGGGTGTCGGATAAGGAGATGGGCGCGCCGATGCTCAAAAAGCCCATCGGCTGCCCGCCGATGCTCAGGCCGGCGAGGACGAGGCTGCGCATCCCTTCTTCTTGCATCTGGCTGCGCACATCTTGGGGGATGGCTTCCTGGGGGTCGGCGGCGTCGGCATAGACCAGCACGAATTCGGGCTCTTGCAGCAGCAGCCGGGTTGTAGAGTGGCTGACGATCGACCGGTCGGTTTGCGGTGGGAGGGGGACGATCTGGCCGTCCTCGATCTTGGCGGCAAAGACGTCGCTGCGGGAGGGCAGGCCATCCTTCCCGCTGCCAGTGATCCGTGTCAGCGCAGCGGAGGTAAAGCCAAGGTAATGGGCCACCTGAACGATCTCGGCGACCGCCTGCTGCATCGACGGCGCCTCGACGATGGCCAGGCTGGCGCGGTGCAGCGCTTCGACTTCTCCCAACGTCCGTTGGGTTTCTTGAAAGAGGCGGGCGCTTTCCAGGGCGATTGCCAGCCGCTCGGCGGCGCTCGCGGCCAGGTTGATCTCTTCCGCTTGCCATTCCCCATCCTCCGGCGGCCGGTTAAAGCCGACGACGCCGATGGGAACCCCGCGCAGTTTGAGCGGCACAGCCATGATGTGCTGGCTGTCTTCTGCGCCGCGCTGGTCAAAGTGCGTGACCGGCTGGCCTTGCTGGCGGGCGGCGGCAAAAACGTCGTCCCAGGTTTCCTGCGGCGCCTTGGGATCGCCGGCCTGGTATTGGGCCAGCTCGGCGTGCACCGTGGCATAGTGCTTCCAGGCTTCGCCGGTGACCGTCTGGTAGAGGCTGCGCAGTTCTTCGAGGCTGGCGCGGGTCTGGGCGAACAGGCGCGCGTTTTCCAACCCGACGGCCAGCTGATTGACCAGCGTTTGCAGGATTTGGATTTGTTCCTTCGACGGCGGCTCCTCTTCGTCGAGGTGGATTTCCAGGATGCCGCGGATTTGCTCGCCGGTTTGCATCGGCAGGGCAATTTGCCAGCGGGTCGCGGGCAGGCCGGGCAGGGGGGCCATGGGGGCCATGGCGAGCTGCGTCTCGCCGCTCTGTGCTGCCTGGCCGACAGGGTTGGTCGAGCCAATGGGGATGCGGTAGTCGCGTCCGATCATCCGCTGCCCTTCGGCGGAAGAAGCAGCGCGGAGGTTGACGCTGGAGTTTTCCTCGTCGAGCAGGAACAACCCCACGTGGTAGAGGTCGAAACGCTCGCTGATAAAGCGCACGAATTGCGCGATCAGCTCGCCTTCTTCCCGCAGTGCGACCATCTGGCGGGCAACCTCGGCGGCGGCGGCGAGTGCTTCGGCCCGCTCGCTCAGCAGGCGGTTGGCGGCCTCGAGTTCCCCGGCCCGCTCGTCCAGCATGTCGCGCGCCTGCGCCAGCGCGTTGGCGGCCTGGCGGGCGGTCTGGAGTGTTCCTCTGTTGAAATGATGATAGTCGATCTGCAGCAGGATGACGACCAGCAGCAGCATGCCCAGCGCCGCCCCGCTGACGATCCAGTCGTTTGGGGCTACCGGGTTCGTCGGGTTGACGAGCCAGTTTTCCAGCCAGCCCGCGCCGGCGAAAATACCAAAGGCGATGTAGGTGATCGTCCCTAGCACGGCCATGGCGATGCCGGAGCGGATGCCGACCAGGAGAATGGCGAACAGGGGCAGCGCCATCAAAAATATTCGCCCGTCCCCGGCCAGCCCGCCGCGGACAAAGGCCAGCACCCCGGCGCCATATCCCAGCAGCAGCAGCCCCCAGGCGCGCACTCGCCAGTCGAGACGGCGCAAGAGGGCCAGGCTGACGATCAGCAGGTAGATCAAGATAAAAATGATGATCGCGGGCCGGTGTTCGGGGATCGGGAATTCCTCTCGCACGACCGTGGCCAGGGGGATGATGGCACAAAGGGCGACGATGAGCAGCAGGCGGTTGAGCGCCCGGATGCGCCAGGCGCGCAGTCGCGAGACGGGCTCACCACTGGCCTCGTTGGCGGCTCTTGCTTTCGGCATCACAGCGTCTCCTCTCCCTCTTCCAGCGATAGGTCCACCCCTAGCTTGACGTAGGCGCCCTTGGCGCGGAGGATTTGGGACAGCTCGTTGATGGCGCCCTGCAATACGCTTTCCACGTCCATCGCCCGCGCGACGCGGTCGCTGATCGCACGGAGGGCGGCCTCTTCTTCGGCCTGCTTGCGGGTGACGTTCAGCAGCCGGGCCCGCTCCAGCGCCACCGCGGCCTGGTCGGCCAGGGTTTCGTACAGGCGCAGGTCGGATTCGGAAAAGGGGCCGGGCGTATCGCGCCAGACGAAAAAGAAGCCCGCTTGAAAACTGCCGACCCGCACCGGAAAGTTTGCCACCGCATTGACCCCGGCTTGCTCCAGGAAGGGGCGGCTGATCTCGGGCACGTCTTTCGATTCTTCCAGGTTGGGCGCGACCCAGGCGTGGGCATAGGCCTGGACCAGGCTCGGGTCTTGGGCGACGCTGGTCCGCGTGCCAGCCTCGATGGTTGGCAGGCGCTCCCGGCGCCAGCTCCGGATCAGGTGGATGTACTCTGGCTCCGCGCCGCCGAGGGGTTCAAAGATCCCGACGACGTAGCCGTTGATGTCGGTCTCGGTGACGGTGGCGGTGATAATGTCCAACACGTCGTCGATCGACGTGGCCGTGGTCATGCGCCGGCTGGCGCGGTAGATGGGACTGGTCGCCTCCAGCAGCGCCGCCTCCTCGGTGAACCGCCGCGCGTTGTCGATGGCTACCCCGATCTGGTCCGCCATGCTCTGCAGTGTTCGCACGTCGTCCGAATCAAAGGCGGCCTCATAGTTGGATTGGACGTCCAGCACACCCATCAGGCGCCCGCCGACCACCAGCGGCAGGGTGACTTCCGAGCGGGTGTGGGGGAGGGGGGCATGCTGGAAAGGAGCCAGGTCTTTTTCCGTGTTCAGGGCCAGGCGAGATTGGCGGCGCGCCGCGGTCCAGCCGACCATGCTGCTTTCGTCCACCGGCAGGCGGTATCCCTGGGCTTTCATCTCCAGGCCGGCGTCGCCTGTCGCCTCGCGCAGCACGAGCCCCTCGCCGCTTTTGTCGAGCAAATAGATCGCGGCGTGGTAAAAGCCGAAACGGTCACAAATCAGGTCGACGGAGCGGTGCAGCAGTTGGTCGACGTCAAAGATCGAGGCGATGGCCCGCCCCACTTCGGCGCTGGCCTCCAACTGGATGGCCCGCCGTTGGATGGCATAGTTGGCATCCTGCAGGGCGCGTGTCCGTTCCTCCAGGCGGGCGCGCTGGGTTTCCAGGTCGACCTGGTGCCGGGTCAGTTGCTGCGCCAGCTCAGTGGTTTCCTCCAGCGCCGTGGCCAGGCGCGGGACCAGGCTGCCCAGAGAAAGCAGCAGCAGGATCGAAAGGACGCTAAAGACGGCCGAGTTGCTGATCCAAGAGATAACGTTGGTCGAAGTTGCTTCCCGCCCTGGCGGAATCTGGATGACCCCACCGCAGAAAAGCCCGGCAAACAGGGCGATGGTCACCAGGCTGAGCCCAAGGGCAATCCACCCCCCGCGCCGGTCAAAGAGCAGCACCGCGAGCGGGGGAAAGGCCAGCAAAAAGACACGCCCATCACCCCCACGGCCCGAGGTCATCAGGTCGAGTGTTCCCAGACCGTAGACGAGCGCCAGGAGCCCGATTGCCTGGATGGGATAGGTCGACCGTTTCCAAAATGTAATCAGCACCAGGATCAGGTAGGCGAGCAGGTAGAGAGGGATGATCCACAAGCTGCCAGTGGTATAGACCTGGTAAGAACCGACCAGGGTCAGTGGCAGGCCCACAATAGCCAGGATGGTCAGCACGGTTTCCACAAAGCGTGCGCGCCAGGTCTCGATGCCCTCGCGGGGCGGGGCGGCGCTGGGTGCCGTCGGTTTTTTCCCTCTTGCGGTGGCGGCCCCGTCGGCATCTGCGGGGGGGGGCTCTTCTCCTTCTGGTTCTGGAGGCGCCAGGCCAGAAAAGACGTCGTCGATAAAGCCTGTCAGTCGATCGTCGCTCATGATGTCTACCTTACTCCATTCGTAACTGCTCAGCCGGTCGCCCCTGGATGCTCTCCCAAGTCCGGAAAAGGGGAGGGTGTGGGTGCCGGCACCCACATTTTCCCCCTTCTCTGGCACGGGAGAGCATCTGGGCGGGCAGCCTGCGCAGTTACCTCCATTCCATCCCCTCGTGCTGGGGCGCGGGAGCGAGTTCACGGCAAGGACGTGATCGTCTTTCTGGCCGTGACTGTGTTCTCGCCGCTCGGCGGCGCCTGGATCGCCAGGGCGATGGGTTGATCGGCGATCAATTCGCGCGCCAGTTCACGATATTGCGCGGCGGCCCGCGTGCGGGGCGCGTAATGGGTGACCGGCATGCCAAATGCCGGGCTCTCCCGCAAGCGGGTGTCCACCTGGATGACAGTCTGCAACAGCGCCGCCCGGAAGCGGGCGCGCAGGTGCATCAGGATCAGGCGATGGACCTTGTTGCGCATGTCAAACATCGTCACCAGCACCCGATAGCTCAAACGGGCATTGCTGCTCTGCCGGATCCGGCTCACCATGTCGAGCATCTGCCGCAACGAGCGAGCAGCATAATATTCGCACTGGACGGGAATGATCAACAGGTCTGCTGCCGTCAGTGCGTTGATGGTCAGCGCGCCAAAGGATGGCGGGCAGTCCACCAGCACAGTGTCGTATAGCTCGTGATACATCTGGTCCAGGCTCGCCTTGAGCCGATATTCGTACCCAGGACGATTGTAAAGCACTTTGTCCAGAACGACAAGTTCCCGGTTGGCGGGGACGATATCCAGGTTTTTCACCGCGCTCTCTTGGCTGGCCGCTACGATCGACTTTTGCCCCAACAGCACGTCACACACCGTGCGCCGCAGCGTGGTCGGCTCGACGCCCAACGATGAGGTGAGGTGGGCCTGGGGATCCAGGTCGATGAGCAGTGCCAGCTGCCCTGCTTCTGCCAGGCTCCCGCCCAGCGAAAGGCACGTGGTCGTTTTGGCCACGCCTCCCTTATTGCTCGCGACTGCGATCACTCTAGCCATTGTGACCTCCTGTTTTTGCGAGCGTTGGTTTCAGTGCAGTGCAAAAGTTCAATCACGCTCTGCGACTGCCAGGGGCAGGGTGAAGGTAAAGGTGGAGCCTTTGCCCACCTCGCTGCTGACCCATATTTCGCCCCCGTGCATTTCCACAAATCCCTTGCTCAACGCCAGTCCCAACCCAGCGCCGTTGGGACGGCTCCCGTTTTCCAGCGCGCCCTGTTCGAACCGTTCAAAGATCCGTTCCTGATCCTGGGGAAAGATGCCGATCCCGGTGTCGCTGACGCTGACATAGACCCGCTCCGCATCGTACCAAGCTTGCATGCAGATCTCGCCCTCGGCGGTGAACTTGGCGGCGTTCGCCAGCAGGCGCAGCAATACTTGGCGGATGCGCACCGGGTCGGCTGGCACCGTCGGCAGGTCCGGCGCGATTTCTTCTTTCAGCGCAATCGCCCGGCCGCGGACCAGGGCGCTGGCTGTTGCCATCACGCTGTGAATCAGCTCCACCAGGTCTACCTGGCGGAATTGAAGCTCCATCAGCCCAGCCTCGATCTGGGAGACATCCAGCAGGTCGTTGACCAGGCCCAGGAGGTGCTGCCCGTTGTGGTAGATCACCTGCAGGTCTTTTTGTTCCTGTTCCGTCAGCTTGTTTTTCCCGTTCAGCATCAGCCAGGAGAAGCCAATGATATTGGTCAGCGGAGTGCGTAGCTCGTGGGACATGTTGGCCAGGAAGCGCCGCTTGGAGCGATCGAGCTCCCGCAGCCGCTGGGCCGCCTGTCGTTCCATGTCGTAGGTGCGGGCATTTTCTAGGGCGATGGTGATCTGGTTGGCCACGTTCTGCAGGATGAACACTTCGTCCTTGTCAAACCCCTCCTCGCCGGTGGTCTGGACGGCCAAAACACCCAGGGTTCGCCCGCCCAACGACAGCGGCAGGGCGACCTCTGAGCGGATGTAGGTTGTCGGGGGTCCCACGGTTACCGGGACAGCGTGGTTCTCCACCGTTGCCTCTCCTTCGCGAAAGGCCTTGCCCAGGGGGCCGGGGAGGTTGGCGGGCACGCGCTGTTTGTGGAAGTGGTTGGGCTGGCCGGCGCACGCTCGTTGGACGAGACAATCATTGTCCTCGTCATCTACAGTGTATACTACAACGTAAGAGTAGACAAATTGATCTTTGACGACGCGCACCACCTTTTCCAGCAACTGGTCGGGGTCGAGGATGGAGGTAACGACCTGTCCAACCTCCAGGCTGGCCTGCATCTGGATGGCCCGGCGCTGGATCAGGTAGTTGGCGCGCTGCAAGAGCTGGGTGCGCTTGGCAACTTTTTCTTCCAGGTCGGTGTAGAGGGTTTCCAGTTCGGATACCATGCGGTTAAAGACGTTGGCCAGGATGCCGATTTCGTCGCGGGAGGTGATGGCCACTCGCTGCGACAGGTCGCCCGCGGCGATGTGCAGCGCCGACTCTGTCAGCAGGCGGACAGGCCGGGTGATCTGGCCGATGACGATGGCTGCGATCAAGATGGTGACCAGGGCGACGACGAGGGTGGCAAAGACAACGGCGGCAGCGACGGCGTCGTTGCCGGCAAAGGCTTCCTCCTGCGATTCCTCGACGAAAAAAGCCACGTCGAGGAGGGGCAGCCAGCGATATACCCCGATGACAGGGACGTGGGAATAGTTCTCGTACAGCCCGGCGCTTTCTTTGCCATAGATCGTTGCCTCGATGGTCGAGCTGGAGAGCTGTTGGCCTTGGGGAAAGGCAACGCCCTCCCGGTTGACCAGGTAGATTTCTCCTGTCTGGCCGAGGCCGGTGGGCTCTTCCAGGATGCGGCTCAATTCCTGCAGTGAGAAACGGCCAGCGACGTGGGTCCACCTGGCGTCGTAGGTGATGGGAGCGACCAGTACGATCCCATCCTGCTGGCCTGGGGCAATCGAGATGTACGCGGTGTATGGAGATGATGCGTCGGGTACGGGCAATTGCTCCCCTTCCCAGAGTGGATCGCTGGACCATGCGACCTGGCCTTGCTCGTTGACCAGGGCCAGGTCCTCCGCGCCGCATTGGCGCGCCCGATCCATCAGGCTGGTGCGGATCTGGCTGGGGCTCAGCGTGACGTCCTGTGAGATCCCGCCGGCATAGAAGCAGTATTCAGAGCCGGTCAAGGCGGCGGCTTGTTCTTCCACCCACTGCATGATCTGGGTTTCTTTGAACGTCGAGACAGAGGCCAGCCGTTCGGTCACCTGTTCCTGGATATTGGTGCGGCTGCGATTCGTCGCGTACCAGCTCACGACGCTCAGGGGCAGAATGGCCATGACCAGGAAGGCGGTCAGAAGCGTCCGGCCCAAGCCGCCTCGCGAACCCACGTTGGGTATCTCTACTTTCGCCATCTGCTCGCTTGCCATCTCTTTGCTTGACCTCGTATCATTCTCGCTAGCAACTCGGGCTGACCCCCGTTGGATCAATCAGGCGCCTGGGGGTTCTCCCACGGCAGGGACAGGGAGAGAAGGGGTTTTGCGGGCAGCGCTTGTCCCGATCCTGCCCCGAGGGACAACCGTGGGGGGCGCAGGTGGTGTTGGATAAAAAGCGGGTCTCTAACGATACCCGGTGTCCCAGAGGGCATCCCGGGCATAGAGACCCGCCCTTCTCGCTGCCCGGCTCCCCCGCCGGTTCACGCATAGCTGCCTGGTTTCAGGAGACTTCCCAAACCGCTTCTCCGCGCAGGATGCGCTTGATTTGGTTGGGGAAGCGATCGGGGTCTATGGGTTTGCCGATAAAGCCGTCGAACCCGGCCTTGCGAGCCCGTTCGATGTTTTTCTGCGTGACGTCGGCAGTGACAGCGATGATGGGAGTTTTCTCGAATCGTTCGTCGGAACGGAGTTGCTCCAGGGCGTGATACCCGTCCTGATCAGGGAGAAAAATGTCCATCAGTACCAGGTCGATGTGCGGCAGTGATTCGGCAAACTCGAGTACTTGCCAGCCGGAGGCTTTCCATTCGCAGCGCTGAATCCCCACGTAAGCCAGCAGGCGCGTGATGAGCAAAAAGTTATTCAGATTGTCCTCGATGACGAGGACGGTGGCTTCTTTTGGATTGATCGCCATTTGCTGTACCGTTGCCTGGTTTGTCGGCAGGCTTATGCTCGCCGTTGACTTTGGCCCAGGAATGCCCGGATTTGATCCGGCAGTTTGTCGACGTCAATTGGTTTTTGGATGTAGCCGTTGCAGCCGGCGCCGATTGATCTTTCCCGATCTCCTTCCATCACGTTCGCCGTGAGCGCAACGATGGGGATGTTCTCCATCCCTGGTATCGCACGCAGTTTTTCCGCCATCTGGTAGCCGTCGATGCCGGGCAGGTTGATATCCAGCAGAATGAGGTCCGGGGAGCATTGGCGCGCTTTTTCCAGGCCGGAGGGGCCATCTTGGGCTTCCTCGACCCGGTATCCTTCGGCGGCCAATACCCGTTGTACGAGCATGCGGTTGACGGGTTCGTCTTCGATATACAAGATACGTGCTTGGTTCATACCCTACCCTTTTCCCTCTGCTCCTCTACCCGTTACCACCCTTATTATATCACAATTTGCGCCAAAGGTACTAATGGGCCATCGTTACAGAACGGTTACAATTTTGAGGGAATAATCTTTCAAAAGACGGGGGGGGACGCTCATGGCGGTGCGCCAAAACGGCGGGTTAAATGTTGTTGGGCCGCCGGGCCCAAGAGCCATTGGCTGAATGTGCGCCCTTCTCCAGCAGGATCGGAGCGGGCGCAGAGGAGGAGGGGATAGGAGAAGGGGTTAGCGTCTACCTGGATCAGTGTGGCGGTGATTCCGTCGATGGAAAGTGCGCGCACCTGGTCGCTCAGCCACCCGCTGGAGAGGTAGCCGATTGCGCCGGGGCTGGATGCCACGGCGTCGAGAACCCCGGCATTGTCCGGGACCACCAGCGCGGTCAGGGAGATGTCGTATCCGTCCATCACGGCGCGCTCAAAGATAGCGCGCGAACCAGCCCCCTCCTCGCGGCTGATGAGCTGGATGGGGGTGCCGTCGCTCCATTCGCCGATGCGCCCGCGAAAGACGGCCTGCAGTTCGGCCCGCCCGAGGCCCGTGATGGGCACATCGGGGTGGACGACGACGACGATGGTGTCGGTGGCAAAGGGGATCGACCACAGGGGGGTGGGCTCATCTGTCAGCCAGGAGAGGGCGCCCAGGTCGGCCATGCCGGCTCGCAGGCGTTCCTCGGCGACCGCTGCGTCAAAGGTCTCGACCGATACCGTCGCCCAGGGGTGGCTCTCCTGGTAAACCAGGGCCAGTTCCTCCAGCGCCGGCCCGCAAACGTCTGAGGCGACGATGTGCAGCACGGCCGGTTCGCGGGTCACGGTGAGCGGTTGAGTGGCGCAGGCGCTAACTAGCAGCAGTGAGCACATTGACAAGGAGACAAGGAGACAAGGAGCGGGGGAGACAGAGAGAAAGAGAGGCAGCATAGCAGTTCCATTTCTCCTCAAGTCTTTGCCTTTTTGTCTCCTTGTCATGACATCATTACCTCCGTGGTCCTCATTGAATGAAGAATGAGAGTACCAACCCGGTTATCCCGAGCAGCGCGCAGTAGAGGGCAAAGGGGTAGAGGGAGCGGCGTTGGAGATAACGCAGCAGAAAGTGGATGCAGCCCAACCCGGACAGCAGGGCGGTGATAAAGCCTGCCGCGATAAAGGGGAGTTGGCCCGCCAGGCCGCCTGCCTGGCCCAGGTCGAGTAGCTGCAGGAAACCGGCCCCCAAGATAATGGGCGTGGCCAGCAAAAAGCTGAAACGGGCGGCCGATTTGCGCTCCAATCCCCGCCCCATTGCAGCGGCAATGGTCGCGCCGGAGCGAGAGATGCCGGGCAGGATGGCCCCTGCCTGGGCCAGGCCCACCAGCAGCGCGTCGAACCAGGCCAGTTGTTCGATCACCCGTTGCTGGCGCGACCAGCCCTCGGCCAGCGTGAGCAGGCCGGCCGTGACCAATAGAAACCCTGCCGCTGCCGTCGGGCGGGAGAACCAGCTGGCAAAGAAATCTTCCAGCAGCCAGCCCAGCAGCGCGCCCGGTACGGTGCCGACGACCAGCAGCAGGGCCAGGCGGGCGTGGGGGTTTTCCAGCGAGCGTTCGCGGATGGCCTGCCAGCCTCCTTGAACCAGGGCCAGCCAGTCCCGCCAAAAGTAACCGATCACGGCGACCGCCGTGCCCCAGTGGACCAGCACGTCAAAGGTCAGGCTTGGCGCGGGCCAGCCCAGCAGCCATGGCACGAGCACCAGGTGGCCCGAACTGCTGACGGGCAGGAACTCGGTGGCCCCTTGCAGGAGGCCGAGCAGAATTGCCTGGATGAGGGTCATAGCAAGCTCTCCTCAGCAGATGCGGGGCAGCAGCTCGCCCAGCGGCATGTCGATCACCCGCCGGCCGCCGATGCCGGTGCGGGCCAGGACCATGCGCGGGTGTTCGGCGGTGACGACGCCGATGCGGGCGGCGGCTTGCCCCAGGGGATGGCGCCGCAGCGCTTCCAGCGCCGCTCCCGCCTCTTGCGGCGGCACGAAAGCGACCAGTTTCCCCTCGTTGGCGACGGTCAGGGGATCAAAGCCCATCATTTCGCAGGCCGCCGCCACAGCCGGATGCACGGGGATCGCCGCTTCCTCGATCTCGGCGCCGGTGTTTGACGTATCCGCCAGTTCGTTCAGCACTGCTGCCAGCCCGCCGCGGGTGGGATCGCGCAGGCAGTGGGTGTGGGGAGCGGCGGCGAGCAGCGCTTCTACCAGCCCGTTCAGGGCGGCGCTGTCGGAAAGGAGTTGGGTCTCGAATTCGAGCCCCTCCCGCTGGCTGAGGACGGCGATGCCGTGGTCGCCAAGAGTGCCGCTGAGGAGAATTTCGTCGCCCGGCTGGACCCGCTGCGGCCCGATTTCGACCCCCTCGGGCACGATCCCGACGCCAGCGGTGTTGATATAGACGCCATCGCCGTGTCCCCGCTCGACGACCTTGGTATCCCCGGCGACAATCTGCACCCCCGCCGTCTCGGCGGCCTGGGCCATCGAGCGCACCACCCGTGCCAGCACTTTGACCTCGATCCCTTCCTCGAGGATAAAGCCGGCAGTGAGCCAGAGGGGGCGGGCGCCGCTCATTGCCAGGTCGTTGACGGTGCCGTGAACCGCCAATGAGCCGATGTCGCCGCCGGGGAAAAAGAGTGGGCGGACGACGAAAGAGTCGGTCGATATGGCGAATCGCGGCTTGCCACTTGGGCCTGGGATCACGGCCGAATCGGCCATTTGCCGCAGGTAGGGATTGTCGAGGGGGGGGACAAAGAGCTTGCTGATCAATTCCGCCATCAGCTTGCCCCCCGCGCCGTGAGCGAGTCGTATCGTTTGTTCCAAGTTCATCGATCACCACCTATGGAGGCGCCGTATTGGTAGTGGGCCGCGCAGGCCCCTTCCGCGCTGACCATGCACGGGCCAACGGGATTCTCGGGACTGCAGCCGCGGGCAAAGAGGGGGCATTCCGGCGGGCGGATCACCCCTCTCAGCACGTCGCCGCAGCGACAGCCGGCCGGTTCGCGGGCCGGCGGGAGGTCCAGCGGGAAGGCGCGCCCGGCGTCGAAGCGGGTGTAGGCGGCCCCAAAGGCCAGCCCGCTGGCGGGCACGATGCCCAGGCCGCGCCACTCGACGTCGCGCACCGCCATGACCTGCGTCAGCGCCTGCTGGGCGGCGGTGTTCCCCGCCGGCTGGACGCTGCGGGTATAGGCGTTGTCCACGCCGGCGCGCCCCGCTTCGATCATTTCCACCAGCGCCAATATCGCCCGCAGGATGTCCAGCGGCTCAAAGCCGGCCACGGCGACGGGCATGTGGTACTCGTCGGCCAGAAAGCGCCAGGCGTCGGCGCCGATGACGGTGGTGACGTGACCGGGGCCGATGATGCCGTCCAGCGCCACTTTTCCGCTGTCGAGGATGGCGCGGGTGGCGGGCGGGGTCAGCTTGTGGCTGCTAAAGACGAAAAAATTGTCCACCCCTGCCGCCTCCGCCGCCAGCACCGTCGACGCGACCGTCGGGGCGGTGGTCTCGAAACCGACGCCGAGAAAAATGACCGGGCGCTGCGGATTTTGCTGCGCGATGCGCAGCGCGTCCAGCGGCGAATAGACCACGCGCACGTCGGCGCCGGCGGCGCGGGCCTGCGCCAGCGTCGCCGCGCGGCCCGCCACGCGGCTGCCGGGCACGCGAATCATGTCGCCAAAGGTGGTCAGGATGGCGCCGTCGACCCCGCTCATGGCGATGGCTCGGTCCAGGTCGGCGGCGGCGGTGACGCAGACCGGGCAGCCGGGCCCCGAGCGGAGCTCGACCGTCGGCGGCAGCAGGTCTGGGATGCCAAAGTGGAGGATGGCGTGGGTGTGACCGCCGCAAAACTCCATCAGCCGCGCCGGGCGGGTGGAACGGGCGTGGATTGCCGCCGCCACTGCGCGGGCCGCATTGGGGTCGCGAAAGCGGTGCACGAGTTCGCGCTTCATGTTCTCCGGGCGGGCAGAAGGAAGGCCTGTTCCCTTTTCCCCCTCCCTCCTCGTCCTCCTGTCTCTCCTACTATCTCCGTCGCCGCCGTGGCCAGCCCGATGACCAGCCAAAAGAGGGTGGCCGAGTGGTGAAAGTCGAGGTTGAAGAAATAGTGATCAAAGATGCCGCCGCCCAAGGCGCCGACGATCGCGCCGTGCAACCCCCACCAGATCGGTTCCAGCCGCTCGTCGGCCATGGCCGCAGTGCGGGCGCGCCAGAAGCGGGCGAAAAAGACGACCATCACGACCAGGAAGCTGGTCAACCCGACCAGTCCCATCTCTTCGGCGATGAGCAGGTAGAGGTTGGCGACGCCGATGTAGGTGTCAATGTCCGGCGAACCGGCAAACCCCACTCCCAGGATCGGGTAGCGCCCGATCAGGGTCAACGCGTCCCGGTACTCGCCGATCCGCATCTGCGTCGCCAGGTCCTGGATGCGCAGCCCCTCGACAAAGTGGGCCGCGTACTGCTGGGTCTGGGGCAGCAGCAGGAACAGCGCTGCCCCCGCCAGCATCAGCCACCACAGCTTGCGGTAGCGCAGCACGGCGATGATCAGCAGGGCGCCCCCCAGCCCGACCCACGAGCCGCGGGAGATGGTCAGCCCGAGGCAGAGGGTCATTATCCCCAGCATCGGCCACAGGTAGCGCCGGTGCACGATCGGCTGCCGGGCAAAGATCTGCGGCACGGTGATGGCGATGGCGATGTTGAGCAGGCTGCCCAGCACGTTGGGATCGACGGAGGTGGAAGTGGCCCGCTGGGCGAGGGTGGGGTCGTCGCGGATGTAGCGCAGTACGCCGGGGCCGACGGGGTAGCCAAACGGGCGCAGGGCGGAGAGGAGCTGCATCGTCAGCGCGTCGGGCAGGACGTAGAGGACGATGCCCAGCAGCGCCGCGCCGCAAGCGCAGATGACCAGCGCCCGCACCAGCCGCACCAGCCGCTCCGGCTCCTGGACGGTATTGACGACGAGGAAAAAGAGGGTCACGCTGAGAATGATCTCGGCAAAGTGGCGGACGACGTAGGAGGTGAGCGGGGCGTGGCCCAAGCCCAGCAGAAAGGCAACCAGGGCGAGCAGCAAAAAGACCGCCACCGGCCCTCCCAGGCTGGTGGTCTCCAGCCGCTGCTGGCGCCCGCTCATGATCCGCAGCAGCCAGGCGAGAAAGAGCGCGCCCAGCGCGGCGTCGAGAAAGGTGGGGGTAAAGCCGATGCTAAAAGGGAAGGAGGCGAAGGGGAACAGGCAGGCGATGCCGATGACGGCCCAGTAGGCGACCTCGATGTCGCGCAGCATCCACAGGGCCAGGCCCAGGGCTGCGACGCCGGCGATGGCGTAAAGCGGGTTGAACTCGGCCAGCAGGTATCCGCCCGCGATCGCCAGGGACACGGTCAATGCCAGCGCCGCCAGTGCCGAGAGCCAGCGGTGGCGGGAGGCAAAGAGGTGGTAGAGCCAGTCTTGGGCAGGCAGATTGGTTTCCGGTTTCATGTTCCAGGTTTCTACAGCGCCAGTTAGTGCGCAATCTCCAAGGTGGTAGGCAGCTCAATCGTGTCGCCGGCGCCATCCAGGCGCGGCAAGCGGGTCATGTTTGCCAGGTTGTACATGCCGACCTGCAGGCGGTATTCCCCTGCCGGGAGGTCGGCCGGGAGGAGGATGGCGTGTGGATCGGTGATCAACTCCCCGGCGGACCAGGCCCGCGTCGGGTAGTCGCCCTCCAGCGGCGGCCCGTCGGCCTGGGCGACCAGCTCGCCGCGGGAGTCGAGCAGGTGCACCAGGGCCTGGTAGCTGGTCGACGGTGTCGCCCGGGCGGCCCAGTATAGGGTCAGCATGACCGTCGCCCCCGGCGCGGCAGCCTGGGGGGCGAGACCGTATCCGCGCAGCGTGATTCCGTCGCCCAATGCCACCTCCAGCGGATAGGGGACGTCGTCCGGCTGGGCCGGAGGAACGAGTTTCGCCTCGCCGACGCAGGCCCGGCCCAGCTCTTGCCCGGCCTGGGGATCGTACAGCCCCACCTCGACGCGCAGCAAGGTGGGAGCAGCCGCGCCCGGCCTCACCGGCACCCGGTAGGGGTCGCGCCAGACCTGCCCCGGCTGCCACAGGACGGTGGGCACCATGCCGCAGGCGGGATGCCGGTTTACGTCGCCGGCTAACTCGTGCCCGCGTCCCAACAGGCGGGCAAAGCTGACCACGTTGCCATCCTCTGGAGCGACGGACTCCCAGTATACCACAAGTTCAACACTCTCGCCCGCCTGCACCGCCTGGGGGTCGAGCTCCCACCCTACCAGGCGGACCCCGCCGCCCACGTCCACCGGCTCGACGCGTGCTTGGAGGGGCACGTCCTCCAGCGCCAGCGGCTGGGGCATCTCGTAGGCGGGGAGGATCGTGGTAAAGGGCAGCGTGGCGGCGATGGCGAACAGGGCCAGGGAGACGGCGCCGGTCAACCCTTTGCGGTAGCGATCCGGCACCCACTGCTGCAGTCCCAGCAGCAGCAGCGGGCTGATGCCGGCGATGGCGGGAAAGACCAGCCGCCCCTGGAAGGAAAAATAGATGACGGTCCAACGGATGACCGAGGCAAAGAGGATCGCCAGCCAGAGGAGGGGAATCCACCACGAAGCGTTACGCCAGGCCGCCAGCAGGCCGCGTCCCGCCGCCTGCGCTTTGACCTGCCGCACCGCCCAGGCGACAAAGCCGGTCACTCCGGCCAGCGAGAGCAGATCGAAGAAAGTATAGACCCAGCGAGGGGCCATCACGTTGACCGCGCCAAAGAGCCCCCAGTAGGTCCAGCGAAAGGTGCCGAATTCCTGCCACCAGTCGCGCAGGGTGGGGGAGCTGGGCCGCACGCCCTGGATGGCGACAAAGACGTTCAACGCCGTCGGGTCGCCATAGAGCTGCCAGTTGCGCAGGAACCACCAGCCGGCGATGAGGACGGCGATCCCGACGACGATCGGCAGTCCCACCAGCAGCGGGCGCAGGCTGCGGCGGCAAAAGCTGACCCAGGCCAGCAGCAGGGCGAGGAGGATCAGCGACGCCAGCCCGCTCAGCTTGGAGAGGAGAAAGAGGCCGACGACGGCTCCGAGCAGCCCGTACCGCCAGAGGGGGATGGGGCCGCGCAGGCCGTCGCGCACCAGCCGGATGGAGAGGAGCAGGGTAAAGCAGCCGATGGTGGCGGCGAGGGCGTCGTTGTTGGCGGCGCTGTTGACGAACAGGAACATGGGCGTAAAGGCCGTGAGCGCCGCGCCGCCCAGCGCCAGGTCCGCCCGCCCGGGAAACATCTCGCGGGCGGTCAGGTAGGTCAGGATCACCGTCCCGGCGCCGAAACCGATGGTCAGGAAGCGGATCAGGTGGATCGCCAGCACGCTGCCCCGCCAGGGAAACCGCTCCTGCTCCGGGTAGTGGATGACCAGGTTCTTGTTACAGACCTGGGAGGGGTCGCCGACGTAGGCGTGGCGGTTCATCTCGCGCACCTGGTGCACGTCGGAGGTGTCGATCCAGGAGGTCAGCGTCGCCATCAGGATGTAGTAGGCGGGCGGCTGCCCGCCGTCCTGCAGCCAGGGGCAGGTCTCCGGGCCGGGCCAGGTGCAGATTTCGGGATCGAGCACCGGCAGATCGCGGTGGGTCTGCACGTACTGGGTGTAGGGGTAATGCTTGAACTCGTCCGAGGCTTCCAGCGGCGGCGTCGCCAGGCTGTAGATGACGCCGAGGAGGAGGTAAGCGCCCAGGATGAGGGCCAGCATCTGCCGTTGGCTCACCGCACCTCCAGCGTCGTCAGGGGGATGACGTCGTCGGGGAAGCGGTTCCCCTCGGCGTCCGTCGCCGTCACGCGCGCCGCAGCGGCGGGGTCGTACAGCCCGGCCTGCAGGCGGTACGAGCCGGGGGGCAGGGAGGGGGGGAGTGCGAGCCGGTGCGGGGAGCGGACGACGTCGCCGGGGGCCCACCAGGAAGTGGGATAGGCGCCGTCGAGGGGCGGGGCGTCGACCTGGGCGACGAGGTGGCCCTGGGCATCGACCAGGTGGACAAAGGCGGTATAGTCGGCCGGCGGCGTGGCCTCGGTGCGCCAGACCAGGGTGACGGTGAGGGTCGCGCCGGGCGCGGCGCGGGCGGGGGAGAGGGCCGCGCCGACAAAGTGGATCGCCGTCCCCATCTGCGCCCCGACGGGGACGTCCACCTGCTCGGAGGGCGGCTCGGCCGGGCGCAGCGGGACGACGTCGAGCAGCAGCGTCCCCGGCCATGGCTCGCCGGAGGGGATGAGCAGCGGCAGCGCTTCCTCCCCCTGCCGTCGCAGCCCGGCTTCCAGCGCCATCAGCGCCGGGGCCTCGGCCCCCGCCTCCACCGGCAGCAGGTAGCGGTCGCTGTAGATGACGCCCGGCTCCCACAGGCTGGTCGGCAGGGCGCCGCCGCCGGGGTAGCCGTCAAAGCCGGCGACGCGCTCGCCGTCCCGCCCCAGCAGCCGGACGTGGGCGACGTAGCTGTCCGCCGCCGGGGCCTGCGCCCGCCAGTAGAGGTACACCGGCACCCGGTCGCCCGGCTGGGCGGCCCCGGCGTCGATCCGCCCGCCGACGAGCTGGAGCGGCGTCCCGGCCACGGTGACGTCGAAGCGGGTCAGGTCCGGCGGCAGCTCTGCTTCCGTCAGCGATCGGGGGAGGGCGTAGGCGGGCAGGACGAACAGGAACAGCGCCGCCAGCGTGGCGGCGAGGTGGCTGCCGGCGAGCAGTAGCGCCAGGGGGGCGGCGGACCGCGCCTGCAAAGCCCGCTGCCATACGTGGGTCAACCCCAGCATCAGCAGCGTCGACGCGGCGGCGATGGCCGGAAAGAGGTAGCGGCCCTGCGCGCCGAGCACGATCATGATAAAGCGGTAGACCGAGCCAAAGACGAGGAGGAAGGACACAGAGACGACGACCAGCCCGGCCTGCGTCTCCAGCGGCATCCGCCGCCGCGTCCACTGTTCGAGCAGCAGGAAAAAGAGGCCGATCACGGCCAGCCGCACCAGTACCCACCACATGCGATACATCCACGCGGCGACAGGGACGTTGAACCAGCCGAACATGGCCCAATACGAAACCTCGAGCCCTTCCAGCTGGGGGATGACCGCCAGGATACCGATCGGCTCGGCGCGGACGGTCTCGGTGTGGCTCAGCCAGGCGTCGACGCCCATCACCTCGCCGTAGAGGGCCGCGTTGCGGCCGAACCACCAGCCGCAGACGAGGGCGGCGGCGGCGAAAAGGATGAGGCTGTTGATCAGCAGCGGGCGGAGCGCAGGGCGCAGGTTGCGCGGGCTGAATTGCGAACTGCGCGCGGCGTCCAAGACGAGGGCCAGGGCGACGGCGGGGGCCAGCGTGACGCCGCTCAGCTTGGAGAGCACCGCCAGGCCGAGGGCGACGCCCAACAGCGCGATCCCGCGGTGGGAGAGGCCGCGCACGGCCAGCCGGGCCGCGCCCCAGATGACCAGCGCGCCAAAGGCGGCGACGGCGGCGTCGTTGCTCACCCGCGCGCCGGTAAAGACCAGCATGGGCGTAAAGGCGGTCAGCGCCGCCGCGCCCAAGGCCAGCCAATGCCGCTGTCGGCGCTGACCGCCCCCCAGCTCCCACGCCGTGCCGTACGTGCCCGCGACCGCCAGCGCCCCCAGCAGCGTCGAGACCAGGCGGGCGACGTGGATGGTCAGCGGGGTGCCGCGCCACGGAAATGCTTCGGCGGCGGTGTGGACCAGGAAATTCTTGTTGCCCACCGAACCGGGGTAGCCGTTGGCGTGGTAGGGGTTTCGCCAGGCCCAGTCGAGAAAGTCGACGTCGTCCGGCACCCAAAAGGTGGCGGCAGCGGAGAGGGCATAGTAGAGCGGAGGGTGGCTGGCGACGTAGCCGGTGACCCGCTCGCCGGAGGGGGTGCCCTGGACCGGCAGCCCCCGGCCCTCGGTCAGTTCGTGGATGTAGGCGTAATGGCCGTTCTCGTCCGGCGATTCAAAGATGGGGATCGTCGCCCCGTAGAGGACGGCGACGGCGACGTAGAGGGCCACGACGAGCGCCAGTTTCCAGTGGTCGCGCAATGGGTTCATCTATTCACCGATTTCGATCTCTTGCAGCAGCACGTAGCCGTCGGGCAAGAGCTCTCCCTGTACCACCGGCAGCAGCCGCGGGCCATCGGGGACGTAGAGGCCGACGGTCAGCTGGTAGCGGCCGGGCGGCGCCCCGCTGAGGGAGATGAGGTGGGGATCGACGATCACCTCCCCGGCGCGCCAGGTCGTCGTGGGCCGGGTCCAGTTGACGGGCGCGCTGTCGTCCTGGGCGACGGGCGGCTGGCCCGGATTCCAGACGTGGACAAAGACGTGGTAGTAGCCGTCGGGCGGCGCTTCCGCCTGCCAGTAGAGGGTGACGGTCAGCTCGTCCCCCTCCCGCTCCAGGTCGTAGCCGCGCAGGCGCACCGCCTCGCCGAACCAGGTGTCCTCCAGGCGGTGATCGATGGTGGGGGGAAGTTCGCTGCTGATGGGCAGCGCCTCCACGCGGGCCAGGCCGACGGTGGCCCACTCCCGGCTCCCGTACCAGCAGCGGAGCGGTAGGTTGTCCCCGTCCTCGTTGGACAGGGCGACTTGTACCCGGTACAGGCCGCTGGGCAGGTCGGACGGCAGGGGGAGGGCCATCTGGCCCGCTACCTGGTCACCGGCCTGCCAGGCGGTAGTGGGAAATCCGGCGGCGCTGGGCAGCAGTTCGGCGCTGGCGACCTCACGCTGCAGCAGGTCGGTGAGCCGGACGCGCAGGCGGTAGTCGCCGCTGGGAGCAGCGGCGGCCCGCCAGGTGAGGGTGCCCCACAGCGGGGCCCCGGCGCGAAATGGGCCGTCGGCCAGGTCGGCGGCCAGCAGTTCGACGTCGCCCGTGAAGCGGGCGCAGGGGGGGGCGGCGGCGGTGGGCGGTTCGGCGGGACGGCTCACGACGAACGTGCCGACGGTCATTGGCGAGCGCAGGCCGATTGGCTCCACTTCTATCGTGTAAGCGATGGGCGGCATGTCGTCCGGCAGCGGCAGGCGAAACTCGGTCTGCACCAAGCGGGCCACGGGCCAGTCGGCGAGGGGATAGAAGGGCAGCACCTCCTCGGTCCGCTCCCACCAGACAAATCCCGCTGCGTCCCGCAGCTTGACCGCCAGCACGAGGGGGCGGTCCGGCAGGTTCCCCCGCACCTGCCAGTAGAGGTCCAACCAGCCGCTCTCTCCGGCTGCGGCGTGGTGGACCTGCAGGCCGGCCAGCTGCAGCGATCCCTCCACGCGGTCCATCGGCTGAACGCCGTCCGGCAGCCGGTCCAGGAGCGGCGGGCCGTCGTCGTAGGCAGCAACCGCGACGTAGGTCCACCACGATTCGAACCCCTCCTGGTAGACCTTGAAGAGGTGGGTGTCGGCCCAATTGGGCAGGAAATCCTGGGGAAAGTAGGTCGGCGGCGGGCCGTAGAGGAACCAGATGCGGTCGTATTCCTGCGACCAGGCCGCAAGCTCGGCTGCCGCCCGTTCCGTGTCCTCGCTGTTGTGATAGTGGGGGATGACGGTCTCGGGGTAGGGGCCGTCGTAATAGTAGTCGAAGGTGAGGCGGATGACCGGGCTGTGCAGGACGACGGCGTCCCCCGGCCGGGCCCGTTCCTGGATGTACTGCACCGCCCCGCGGACGTCGTCCTTCCAAAAGGCGCGGGCGGTAAAGATGTCGTAACAGGCCTGCCCGCGGAGGAAAAGGAGGACGAGCAGCAGTATCGCCAGCCCAGGCCACGAGCGGCGGCGCATGGTGGTCAACCCCTGGGCGACGAGCAGCTCCCACGCCGGGCTGATGACAATCAGGTGGCGCGGGTTCATATAGTTGGGGCGGACGAACGAGAGCGCGTACTGGATCAGGGCGGGCAGCAGTAGGTAGCCCAGGATGACGGCCCAGGCCCGCTGCCGCTGCCTGGCGTCGAGCATCAGCGCGCCGATGGCGGCCATGGCCAGGAAGGGGGCAACTTGCCACAGGGGGCGGACGAAGGATTCGCCCAGTCCCAGGCTGAAAGAGCTGATTGCTTCGGCGGCAATGTTGTCGAGGGAGTGGTAGCCAAAGGCAAACGGCTTGTCCAGTTGGACGGTGCGCCAGAGGTAGGGGGCCAGGGGGATCAAGGCCACCAGCAGGACGGCGGCCGCAATTGCCACCTCCCGCGGGCGCGTGCGCAGGCGAGCGGCGGCGTAGAGCAGCCCTTCAAAGGCGAGCAGGAAAAAGCCCGAGTAGTGCGTGTAGAGCAGGAGCAGGGTGACCAGGCCAAAGGCGAGGAAATCGCGGCGGCGGGCGTTTCCCAGCAGCGGCAGCAGGGCGACGATGGAGGCGAGGCTGAGGGCGAGGACCCAGGTGTACATGCGCGCCTCCTGGGCGTACCAGAGGTAGAAGGGGGAACTGGAGGCCAGCAGCGCCGCCCAGAAGCCCGCCTCCCGGCTCAGCAGGCGGCGGCCCAGGGTGTAAAAGAGGGGTAAGGCCAGCACCGCCGCCGCGGCGGAGGGAAATCGAAGCGCGAATTCGCTCTGGCCAGCGAGGGGAAGCCAAAAGTGGAGCGCCAGGAAGTAGAACGGCGGGTGCAGGTCGGGGGTGGGGATCGTCTCGCCTACTGGCCCGGCGCCGTCATAGTAATTGGCGCCGGTTGGGATCAGGTTCAGGTTGCAAAAGATGCTGCTCACCGGCTGCTCGGCGCGGCAGAAGGTGAGCCCCTCGTCGCTCCAGAGGCTCTTGTCGCCCAGGTTGTGCAGGTAGAGGGCAAAAGCCGCTGCGACGAGCAGCACCATGCCCCACCGTGTCCAATGGCATGCTTTCAATCGCTTGGGCATGATTCCCCTTGTCTCCGTGTCATCTCTAGATTGTAGGGCGCATTTATTAGTTGGGGGAGCTCTAGATGATCTCGGAATTTCTGCCACGAATTAACACGAATTTCACGAATTTTCTACCTTTTTTCGTGTTAATTCGTGTAATTCGCGGCTGATTTTTAACGCTCCCCCAAG
>JAFGEI010000050.1 GCA_016931695.1 Anaerolineae bacterium
CCCCCCTTTTCCCCTTCTCCCACTGCGGTAGAGCATCCAATGTTGAAATGTGCCATTGTCGAGCTAGATAGTCTCCCGGCAACATGTTGTCTTGCGCTCCCTCGCCCGGTGCTAAAGCACTGGGCGAAAAACCAAGCCCTCCAGGCTCGTTCTGAGCCCCCGAAGGGGGCTTGGATATCGTAGCCGGGCGGTTTAGCGCCCGGCGGGCGATCGGATTTCAGCAACACTCAAGAGGGAGACCACCAAGATTTTTCACAACAATGATAGCCTGTTGTTCAAGCTGCCCCAAGACTGAAATGCACCCTCAAGGGAAAGCCGGTTAGACTTTTATCCCGGTCTGTGCTAAAATAGAACGCGCATGCCGGAGTGAATGGGAGCGTTTGATGACTGAAATAGAGACATCTTCCCCAGATCGCCGGCGCTGGCTGATCGTACTACGCTTCCTTATCGGAGCCATGTTGGTCGGGACAGCGGTGGTTCTCGTTGCTGCTGCCTGGCTCAGCATCCAGACCGTCCGCATGCCTTTCCCCGGCGTTTTGCTCGAACCGACAAATGTGGTCGTTGCCGAAGGGGTGGCCGATACTTCCTGGGAAGGATACAGTGCTGGGCTGCGCCATCCCGATCGGTTGGTTGCGCTGGATGGCGAACCGCTGGAGAACCCTTACGCGCTGTTCCAGACCCTTGACAATTACCAGGTCGGCGACTCGGTCACCCTGGAAGCCCACAACCCCCAAAGCGGCGAACTAAAGACAGTCCAGGTTCAGCTGATGGCGATGACCAACAGCGTCATGCGCGATGTATTCTGGGTGCCCTATCTCGTGGCCTGGCTCTATTTTTTGGCTGGCACCTGGATATTTGTCGTGCGGAGGAATGAGGAAGCGGGGCTCATCTTTGCCTTTTTCTGCTTGCTCGTTGCACTGTTGACCGGGCTGTTATTTGACCTCTACTCGACTCACTACTTTTTTGTCCTGTGGGTGATCTCGATTCCCATGCTGGGCAGTGCCGCCGCCCACCTGGGGCTCATATTCCCGCAGTATTGTCGCCCGCTGCTCAAGTTTCCCCAGGCCCGCTTCTTGGTCTATGTTCCCGGCGCGTTGCTTTCCATCTGGGGCGTCGTGACCACCCTCGATTGGGCGTCGCCCATTGGCTATTTCGACGCCTGGAAATGGGGCCGGATTTGGGCTGGGATCGGAGCGTTGCTGCTGCTGGGCTTGTTGGCTCAGCACCGCTTCTTTTCCCACTCGCCCATCGTCCAGACCCAGGCGCGCACGGTCCTGTTGGGGGCCTTGCTCGCGTTTGCGCCGATCCTGGTCTGGATTGTTCAGGCTTCGATCCAGCTTTCAGCGCCCTTTCGGACAATTTTTTTTCTTCCCTCTTTTGCGCTCTTTCCCCTGGTGATTTCCTACGTGTTGCTGCGCTACCGGCTGCCCGATATCGATTGGGTGCTGCGCCATAGCGTGGTTTTTGCCCTTCTCGCCGTTGGCGTGGGCGGAGCCTATTTCCTGTTCTTGTTTATCTTGGGCGTGCTGTTTCGCGGCGCCGTGCCGCCCAGCAATCCGCTTGCTTTTTCGATCTTTATCCTGCTGGCGGCGCTGGCGACGACCCCGGCCCGCATGGCGCTGCAGCGCCTGGTCGACCGGTTATTGTTGGGCCGGCGGTTGACTTACGAAGAAGCGCTCAACGAGTTTAGCCGCTCGGTGATGGCAGCGGTCAAGCCGGAAGATATCGTCGCGGCGATGGATCGCACGCTCAAGATGACGCTCGGGGCGGTGGAGAGCAAGCTCTACCTGCTCGAAGATCAAAGGGGGAATTATGCGCCGTTCCCCGCTGTCGAGGGAGAGCCGTGCATCACCTTCCGCCGCGATGGCCCGTTGACCAGGTGGCTCGTTGAACAGCGGTCGGCGCTCTTTGTGTATCCCGACCGGCCCTTGCCCGACGTGCTCGAATCAGAGAGCGCGCTGCTGCAGGAATTGGGCGCCATCCTCCACATCCCGGTGCCCGGTGAGGGGTGGATTGCCCTCTTTCCATCGCGGGGAAAGCGCCGTGGTTTCCAGACCGGGGATCTCCATTTTGTCGAAGCGTTGGCCGCCCAGGTGACGACGGCCCTGGAACGGGTACGCTTGATTTCGGACCTGGAGCGGCGGGTGGCCGAGCTCGAGACCCTGCGCTTTATTGCTCAGGCCGTCAGCTACTCGGTCGAATTTGACGATCTGTTAGAGCTGATCTATACCCAGACCAGCCGGGTTCTGGAGACGAAAAACTTTTACATTGCTTTGCACGATTCTGAATCCCATACCATGCGCTTTGCCTTTTACGTCGGGGAGGGGGAACGCCTCGATCCCGGCAGCCCGTGGCCGGATACCCAGGGGCTGAGCGGTGTCATTGCGCGGACGGGACATGCTATCGTCACCAATAATTACCTGGCCGAGTGCAAGCGGCGGGGCCTCGAACCTGGCGGCCGGCCTGGCAAGGCGTGGATGGGCGTGCCATTGATCTCGCGCGATCAGGTGATGGGCGTGATGGCGATCTCGAGTTTTGACGATGACGTCACCTACTCGGAAGAACAGGCGCACGTCTTTCGCGCCATCGCCGACCAGGTGGCTGGAATCCTGGACAAGGTTCGCCTCTACTCGCGGATGGAGGAGCGCGCGCGGGAGCTGGAAGGGCTGAACGAGGTCAGCAGCGCCATCGCCTCGACGCTGGACCTGGATGTCGTGCTCGACCTGATCGTGCAAAAGGCAATGGAACTGGTTGGCGCCGAATCCGGCTCGCTGTTGTTGGTCGACGACGAGTCGGGCCAACTGGTATTCAAGGTCTCTTCACTGCCCGATCTGCTTGGACAGCGGCTGCCCCTGGGAACCGGCATTGTCGGACAGGTGGCGACCCAGGCGCGGCCGATCATTGTCGACGACGTGCAAAAGGACGAGCGCTGGTTCTCGGGCGTCGACGAGCAGTCCGGTTTCGTGACCCGCTCCAT
This sequence comes from Anaerolineae bacterium, assembly GCA_016931695.1. GTDB lineage: Bacteria > Chloroflexota > Anaerolineae > B4-G1 > DUEL01 > JAFGEI01. The sequence continues at coordinate 2,978 of JAFGEI010000050.1, forward strand.
CATCTGCGTGCCGATGATCTCACGCGGGCAAGTGATCGGCGTGATCGAGTTCATCAACCGCCGCGATGGGATGTCTTTCGACGCGGAGGATCGGCGGCTGCTGATGGCCTTTGCCGCCGACGCCGCCATCGCGATCGAGAACGCCCGCCTGTTTACCATGACCGACCAGGCGCTGGCGGCGCGCGTTGAGGAGCTCTCGATGCTGCAGCGCATCGACCGCGAGCTCAATGCAACGCTCGACTACCGGCGGGTGATGGAGTTGACCCTCGATTGGGCGCTCAAGATGGCCGGGGCGGACATTGGCCTGCTGGCAATCGTAGTGGAAGAGGAGGGGCAGCGGGGCCTGCGCTTCCTGGCCAACTGCGGCTATCCCGACGACCTGGTCACGGTCGATAATAAAGAGCTGTGGCCGCTGGAGCGCGGGGTCATCGGCCGGGTGGTGCAGGTCGGCGAACCGGCCCTGCAGCAGGCGGGCTTTGATTCCCGCTACCTCTCAGTGGTGCCGGGCATGGTCAACCAGTTGACGGTGCCGATTCGCCGCGAGGAGCAGGTGATCGGTGTCATCTCCATGGAGGCCTCGCAGCGCGGGGCGATGAACCAGGATACGCTGGCACTCGTCACGCGCCTGGCCGACCACGCTGCCATCGCCATTGAAAACGCCCGCCTTTTCCAGGCTGTCCAGGAGGTCAACGAGGAGCTCTCGATGCTGCAGCGCATCGACCGCGAGTTGAACGCCACCCTGGACTATCGGCGGGTGATGGAGTTGACCCTCGATTGGGCGCTCAAGGTGGCCGGGGCGGATATCGGCCTGCTGGCGATTGTCGTCGAGACGGAGGAGGGAGAGCGGGGCCTGCGCTTCCTGGCCAACCGCGGCTATCCCGACGACCTGGTCTCGGCGCACCTCGAACGGCCCTGGCCGCTGGAGCGGGGGATCATTGGCCGCGTCGTCCGCACCGGCGTGGCGGAACTTGCCCACAACACCAGCAGCGACACGGATTACGTCCCCGTGGCCGGGAGCCTGGCCGCCCAGTTGACGGTGCCCATCCGCCTGGAAGACCGCATCATCGGCGTCATCGCCCTCGAGTCCGCTCAACCGGCGCTGCTGAACGAGGAGGCGCTAGAGTTTGTGACCCGCCTGGCCGACCACGCCGCCATCGCCCTCGAGAACGCCCGCCTGTTCGAGGCGGTCCAGGCGGCCAACAACGCCAAGACCGAGTTCGTCTCCTTTGTCTCCCACGAGTTGAAGCAGCCAATGACCTCGATGAAGGGCTATGCCGACCTGCTGCTCAAGGGTACGGGAGGCGAGCTGAACGAGATGCAGCGCTCCTTCATGGAGGTCATCCGCTCCAACGTCAAGCGGATGGACACGCTGGTGCAGGACTTGTTGGACATCTCGCGCATCGAGGCCGGGCGCCTCCAATTGACCGTCGGCACGGTCGAGATGGCCGAGGTTGTCGAGGACGCGCTGCGGGGCGTCCAGCAGCAGATCGAGGCCAAAAAGCAGGAATTGACCCTCGACGTTCGCCATCCGGTTCCCCCCGTCACGGCGGATCGCAACCGCCTGGTGCAGGTGTTGACCAACCTGCTGAGCAATGCCTACAAGTACACCCCCGAGGGGGGGCAAATCCACGTTGCCGTCGAGAGAGATGATGGGTACGTCCGCTGCTCGGTCGCCGATACCGGCATTGGCATGTCGGCTGAAGAGCAGGAGCGTCTCTTTACAAAATACTTTCGCTCCAGCAACCCCGCCATCCGCAACGTGCCGGGCACGGGGTTGGGCCTGGTAATTACCAAGAGCCTGGTCGAACTGCAGGGCGGAGAGATCTGGGTCGAAAGCGAGCTGGGAAAGGGCAGCACCTTTGCTTTTACTGTGCCGGTCGCCGCGCAAGATTCCTGATGATCCAATTGGAAAACCTGACCAAGCGCTTTGACGGCTTTACCGCCGTCGACTGCGTTACGCTGGCAGTTGACGGCGGCGAGATCCTGGCCCTCCTCGGCCCCAACGGGGCCGGCAAGACGACGACGGTGCGTATGCTGGCAGCTGTGCTGCAGCCGACGGAGGGGCGGGCTGTCGTGGCCGGTTTCGACACCCGCCAGCAGCCCATCGCCGTCCGCGCCCGTGTGGGCATCCTGACCGAGCAACCGGGCCTCTACCTGCGCATGCGCGGCGGAGAGTACCTCCATTTTTTCGGCCGCATCTATGGCCTCGACCGGGAGACGCGGGAGCGGCAGGGACGCCGCTGGCTGCAGCAGTTTGCGATGCCGGAGGCGTGGGAGCGGCGGATGGGCGAGTTCTCCAAGGGCATGCGGCAAAAGATGGCCCTGGCGCGTACCCTGTTGCACGATCCGCCGGTGCTGCTGCTCGATGAACCGACCTCGGCCATGGACCCCTACAGCGCCAAGCTGGTGCGCGATGCCATTCTCACGCTGCGGGATGACCGGCGGGCGATCTTGCTCTGCACGCACAACCTGGCCGAGGCCGAGATCGTCGCCGACCGCATCGCCATCATCCGCCGGGGGGAAATCGTGGCCCTGGGCACGCCGGCCGAGTTGAAGCGACGCCTGCTGGGGCCGCCGCTGATGGAACTGCGCCTGGCCGGGGCGGTCGACGGGGCGCTGCCGGTGGTCGCGCGCTTTGTCCAACCGCAAGCCCGCGGGCCGGACTGGCTGCGCTACCAGGTCGCGGACCCGGCTGCCGTCAATCCGCCCCTCCTCCGCGCCCTGGCCGAAGCCGACATTGCAGTCGTCTCCCTCGGCCAGGTGGAGCAGAGCCTGGAATCGGTCTACCTGCAGGTGGTGGGGGAAGCGTGATGGACGCGCAAAAGACGTGGCGCGATTGGCTCCGCCAGGTGCTCACCCTGACCCGGCGGGAGGCAGTCGACAGCATGCGCGACTGGCGCATCCTGGCGCCGATTGTCGTCCTGACCCTGGCCTTTCCGCTGCTGATGAACTTGATCACCGTCAGCACGCAGAACATGTTCTACGAGCGCTGGGGAATCGCCGGCATCGAGACGCGGCTGATCCCGCTGATGTTGATGGTGGTCGGATTCTTCCCGGTCTCGGTCTCGCTCATCATCGCCCTGGAGACCTTTGTCGGCGAAAAGGAGCGGCGAAGCCTGGAGCCGCTGCTGGCCACCCCGCTTTCCGATCTCCAGCTCTACCTGGGCAAGACGCTGGCGGCAATGCTGCTGCCGCTGGTCGCCGGCTGCCTGGGCATTTCGGTCTATGTCATTGTCCTGTGGCGCCAGGGCTGGCAGGCCACGCCGACGCTGCTGCTGCAGATCGTGCTGCTGACCGCCGCCGAGGCGCTGGTCATGGTCTCGGGGGCGGTCGTCGTCTCCAGCCAGACCACCAGCGTCCGGGCGGCCAACTTGCTGGCCAGTTTCATCATCATCCCCATGGCGCTGTTGGTGCAGGGAGAAAGCCTGGTCATCTTGCAGGCCGGGAACACTGTCTTGTGGTACATTTTGCTCTTTTTGATCGTCACCGACGTGATGCTGGTGCGCATGGGACTGCGCCTCTTTAACCGCGAGGAGCTGCTCGGCCGCGAGATCGACGAGCTGAACGTCGGCAGCCTGTGGCGCACGTTCCGCCGCCACCTGGGGTGGGAGCGGTGGTGGTTCGGCCGCGACCCGCAGCGCCTTCCCCGCTCGCTGCGCTGGTTGGGCACCGGGGCCGGCCTCTACTTGCGCGAGGTGCCGCAGCTGCTGCGCCGCTCCGGGTTGGCGATTTTACTGGTCGTCGTCGCCCTGGCGGGTTCTGTTCTCGTCGGGCGCTATTTCGCCGTCCGCTTTCGCCTGCCGGCCCATTTTCTGGCCTTTGAGACGATTTCCGCCGAGAGCTTTGACAGCCTGGCTACGGCGAACTGGCTGCCGGCCTTTACCACCTGGGGGGTGCTGTCGAACAACAGCCGCTCGCTGCTCGCGGCCGGGCTGCTGGGGACCTTTTCGTTCGGCGCGCTGGCGATCGCCCTGTTGATGGCCCCGCTGGCGATCATTGCCTACGTCGCCTACCAGGCGGCGTGGGCGGGCTACAGCCCGTGGTTGTTCCTGCTGACCTTTGTGCTGCCGCACGGCATCCTCGAGCTGCCGGCAGCGACGCTTGCCACCGCGATGGCAGTGCGGCTGGGCGCGGCCTTTATCGCCCCGCCGAAAGGGATGACGGTAGGCGAGGGCTGGCTCCAGGCGCTGGCGGACTTTGTCAAGCTTTTTGTCGCCGTCGTCCTGCCGCTGCTGGCCGTAGCGGCCTGGATCGAGGTCCACGTCACGCCGGCCCTGGTGCTGCTGGTTTACGGGCAGTAGGTATTCGGTCGTGCGGCGAGCGCAACCGGGCTTTGTCTGGCTCATTGCGCGCAATCTCTGATTGGAAAACTGCCGGGTACTTTGCGCTACCTCAAAGATAACCTGTGTTCGGGGCGGCCAACAGTCCGCCCCGCTTCGTCCGATGTCGTGCCCGCGAATCCTTGCTTTCACGAGGACAGGCGCGGGCATCCGTACAGTGTGAAAACTGGATTCCCGCTTGCGCGGGAATGACGCACCCGCATCCGCATTTTCACCCCTGGTTGAGCGTGCAAACTCTTGGTATCTATTCCGGAAACAGCCTACCATATCATTCGGGTCTCAGTAGATCCAAAATCTGGCCGCACAGACACATCTGGTTGTCGAAATTGCATAGATGTCATTCTGAGCAGCCTGCCCCGGGCGTAGCCGAGGGGAGCGTAGCGAGCGAAGAA
>JAFGEI010000051.1 GCA_016931695.1 Anaerolineae bacterium
AGGGGGAAAAGGGGGGTTTCGCAGGCGGCGAAGCCGCCTGCGAAACCCCCCTTTTCCCCTTCTCCCACTGCGGTAGAGCATCCAATGGGGCGTATGCAAAACTTGGGGGAGCGTTAAAAATCAGCCGCGAATTACACGAATTAACACGAAAAAGGTAGAAAATTCGTGAAATTCGTGTTAATTCGTGGCAGAAATTCCAAGATCATCTAGGGCTCCCCCAACTAATAAATGCGCCCCATCCAATGTTGAAGTGTGCCATTGTCGAGTTACCATATATTGCCATATTATACCGATTTACAACGCCTGGGTCAATAATCATGTGCGGGTTGATGGAGGATTTCGTGGCAGGTGTGTTGCCGGGGTAAACTTTGTTGTTCGGCCCGGGGAGACATCGGTGGCTTGTTCGGGGGGCTCTCCCGGACTGTCTAGAGGGGAATTGCTGTCTGCGCCAAATTCGTGTATAGTATCTCTGCGCATGTAGGGCCGGGATTCCATCGTTTAGCTGAGCAGTGACAGGGTGAGCCGATGCAGCGACCTCTTTCCCTTACCGTTCGCCCCGCTGTTGCGGGTGACCAGGAAGCGATCCAGCTTCTGCTGGCCTCCACGTTTTCCCCTTTCGGCCAGGCCTGGCCCTGGCGGGAATACCTGGGGCGGGACGTGTTTTGGGTGGCGTGCTGCGATGGGCAGTTGGTCGGCGCCCTGCTTGCCTGGCCCGACGCCGGGCCGGTGGCCTGGGTGCGCCTGGCGATCCTGGCCCCCGGGATCGGCACGGGCTCCTGGCTGGACCTGACGCTGCCCGCACTCAGCAGCCCGTTGCGCCGGTGCAAGGCGCGTGTTCTGGCCTGGCTGGACGTGGGGGGGTGGGCCGGGCCGGCGCTCGAGGGGCGAGGGTTTCGGTCGTCCACGCAACTGCTGCCCCTGGTCAAGGAGAGCCGCTGGCTTCCATCCGTTGGGGGGGCGGAGGCAGCGCTGCGGCCGGTGGAGAGGGAGGATCTCGCCCTATTGGCCCGAATCGATCGGGCAGCCTTTTCTCCGCCGTGGTGGCTCAGCGAAACGACGCTCGACCGGCTGCGGCAGGAGTCGGTCTACTTTTCGCTGGCCGAGTGGGCAGGGCGATGCGCTGGGTATGCGACAGCCCAACTGACGGCGCACGGCGCTCACATCGGCCGCCTGGTCGTGTTGCCCGCCGCCCAGGGGCACGGGATCGGCGCCTTGCTTTTGCGCGACCTGCTCGATCACCTCTACGCCTTTGGGATCGCGCACGTGACGCTGAACACCCAGCAGGATAACCGGGCCTCGCGGCGGCTGTATGCCCGGTTCGGTTTTTATCCTCTTGGACGACGGGTCGCCGTCTGGGAGCGACAAATTTAGCCGAAGAGGAAGGGAGGAAAAGCGATGTCTGCAAGCAGTGTGCAACCAAAAGCCACGGCCCGCGAACGGTGGGCCTGGTACCTGTACGACTTTGGCAACTCGGCCTACGCTGCCGTGGTACTGTTGGCCATTTATTCCGCCTACTTTCAGGGGGCGGTGGTTGGAGGCGCTGAGGGCTCCCGCTTGTGGGGCATTGCCGTGGGCATCGCCATGCTCACTGTTGCCATCACCGCCCCTGTGTTAGGGACCCTGACGGATTTTTCTGGCAGCAAAAAGCGTTTTCTTCTCTTTTACACCATCCTGTGCTGCCTGTTTACCGCGGCGCTCTTTTTTGTCCAGCGCGGCGATTGGTTCATCGGCATGCTCTTTTTTATCCTCGCCGAGGTCGGCTACCGCAGCGCCCAGGTCTTTTATAATTCGCTGTTGCCCGAGATCGCCGGGCCGGGCGAGATCGAGCGGGTTTCAGGCAACGGCTGGGCCATTGGGTCGGTGGGGGGAATTGTCTGCTTGCTCATCGTCCTGGTGCCGGTCGTGCTGACGGACGGTGACGCGCTGGTCATCCGGCTCTCCCTGGTCTTTACCGGGCTCTATTTTGCGCTCTCGACCCTGCCGCTCGTGTTCTGGTTGCGCGAACGGGCCCAGGCGCAGCCGATCCCGGAAGGCGAGAACTATATTTCCATCGCCCTGAAGCGATTGGGGCATACGATTCGCTCCGTCAAGACATTTCGAGAATTTCTCTTGTTTATCGTCGCTTTTCTGATCTATAACGACGGTATCCTGATGGTGCTCGACTTTGGGGCCATCCTCGGCGCCGTGCTGTTTGGGATGGAACAGCAGGAGCTGATCATCTTTATGATCGTCGTCCAGGTTACCAGCGTGGCGGGGGCTTATCTCTTTGGTCTCCTGGCGAATTGGTTCAGCACCAAGCGCTCCCTGGTGATCTCGCTGGTGTTGATGATCGTCCCGGTGCTGTGGCTCTACTGGACCCGTTCGCGGGTCGATTTCTATCTCATCGGCGCCCTGGCGGGATTCGCACTGACCGGCGTCCAATCGCTGAGCCGGACGTTCGTCGGCATCCTGAGTCCGCCCGGCAAGAGCGCCGAGTTCTATGGCTTTTTCGCCGTCACCGGCCGCACTTCTTCGTTCATCGGCCCGACGGTCTTTGGCCTCCTGGCGGCTGAGGCGACCCGTTGGTACGTGGTGAATCAGCAGTTGTCCAAGCTGGCGGCGGAGCAGGAAGGGCATCGCATCGCCCTCTTTTCCATCATTGTCTTCCTGGTGGTTGGCACGGTTCTTTTCTTGTTGGTGAATGAAAAGAGGGGCAAGCAGGCGGCAGCGTCGGTGACGGAATAGGCGCCGAGTCGTTTCTTGGACAGCGTGCCATTGAGAGAGGTAGATGGATATGGCCCAGCCTGAATTTCCCTATCCCCGCCGCCGGCTGCTCCGTTGGGTGCTGCAGCACTTGTCCCGCCTGGCTTTTGCGCTGCTGACCGACTTTCGCGTGTTTGGGCGCGAGAACCTGCCGCAGAAAGGGCCGCTGTTGGTGGTGGGGAACCACTTTAGCTTTTCCGACCCTGTCGCCTTTGTCCGCGTTCTGCCCTGGCCGATCGAGTTCATCGGCGGTTTCGAGATGCCCAACGCCCCGGACGCGGTCAAGTTTATTCCCAAGCTGTGGGGATATTATCCCGTCTTTCGGGGGGCCTATTCCCGCTATGCCCTGCGGGCGGCCGAGGCGGTGCTGGCCCAGGATGGGGTGGTGGGGGTTTTCCCGGAAGCAGGGAATTGGGCCACCGTGCTGCGGCCGGCCCGGCCCGGCGCGGCTTTCCTCGCCGCCCAGACGGGGGCGCCGATCTTGCCCATCGGCCTCGCTGGCCTGGAGGATATCTTTCCCCTCCGGCCGGGCCGCCGTGCACCGGTGACGGTGCGCATTGGCCGGCCGTTCGGCCCCTTTCGCGTGCAGGGACGGGGACGGGCGCGCCGCCATCAACTGGAGAAAGTGGGGCACCGGATCATGGAGCACATCGCCGAGTTGATCCCGCCGGAAAAGCGCGGTCACTACTCGGACGATCCCGCCGTCCGTGCCGCGGCGCAGGGCACCGAGGTCTATCCCTGGGACGAATCGCCGGAAGGGATGTGAGTCAGGGCGCTTCCTCGCCCATCCGCGCCGCCGCGCCGATCTCGGCCCAGCGGATGCCGCCTGCGGCCATAAAGACGAGCCCCAGCAGGGTCACGGGGATCAGCAGGATGGCGTGGAGCACCAGGATGTAGCTCCCTGCGGCATCGGCCGGCACGCCAATCCCCTTTAACACCTCGATGCCCATCAGGTCAAAGGTGCCGATAAAGCCGGGTAGGGAGGGGATCGCCGTGGCCAGGTTGACCGCGCCGCCCATGAGCATGATGCCCACGTAGGGGAGCTGCAGGTCAAAGACGAAACTGACCAGCCAGTACTTGGCCGTTTCCAGCAGCCAGATGCAGACGGTGACGCCAAAGAGCACCAGGACGTCGCGCCCGCTGCGCAGGCTGGTCAGGCCGGCGACAATTCCCGCGGCGAATTTGAGCAGCGGCGGGCGGAAGCGGGCCGGGACGAGGCGGTCGATGAACGCCTGCGCTAGCCGCTGCAGCAGGTTCGGCCGGGCGGCGAGGAAAAGGAAGGCGATCAGTGCGCCCACAAAGACGGCGCTGGCGACGGTCACCATCTGGCTCAAGAGGTCGGACAGGGGGATAAAGAGCAGGCCAAAGAGGACAAAACAGACCATCGTCAGGCCGTCGAACAGCCGCTCCAGGATGGCAGTGGTCAGCGATGTGCCGATGTTGATCTGCTCCTGGCGCCAGAGGACGTAGGCCCGCAAGGCCTCGCCCAGCCGGAAGGGCAGGATGTCGTTGCCCATGTAGCCGATGACGACGACGGGAAAGAGCCGGTTCGCCGGGATCGCCTTGCTGCTGCGCAGCAGGAACCCCCAGCGCCAGGCGCGGAACCAGACGGAGAGGAAATAGACCGCCACGGCAGGAACGAGCCACCAGTAGTTGGCCCCGCGCAGCGTCTCCCAGACCTGGCCCAGTTCCAGGCCGCGAAAGGCCAGCCAGAGGAAAAAGAGGCTGATCAGCAGCCCGACGACAAAGACCAACCAGCGTTTCTTCACCTGCTCTCCGGCATTGTCCGGCCGCGCGTTCGCTGCCGCCACGCTTCGTACAGCACGATCGAACCGGCGACGGCGGCGTTGAGGGAGGCGACTTGGCCCTGCATGGGCAGTTGGAGCAAAAAGTCGCATCGCTCCCGCACCAGGCGGCGCAGCCCCTGCCCCTCGCTGCCGACCACCAGGGCGAGCGGCCCGCTCAAGTCGACTTGGTCGTACCGCTGCGCCCCTGGCGCAGCTTCGACCCCGGCGATCCACACATCCTGGCCCTTGAGTGCAGCAATTGCCCGCGAGAGGTTGACCACCTGGGCGACGCAAAGGTGCTCGGCCGCACCGGCGGAGGCCCGCACGACGGCGGGGGTAATGTCGACCGCGCGCCGCTGCTGGATGACGATGCCGTGAACGCCGACCGCCTCGGCCGTCCGCAGCAAGCTGCCCACGTTTTGCGGGTCCTGCAGCAGGTCGAGCAGCAGCAGCAGCGGCGGTTCGCCTTTCCGGCTGGCAGCACGCAGTATGTCGTCGACGTCGCTGTAGGGGTAGGGGCCCGCTTCCAAGAGCACGCCCTGGTGGTTGACGTCCATCCGTTCCAGTTCGCCGCGCGGCACCCGCTCGACGGGCAGGTGGAGGTTTTGGGCCAGGGAGATGATGTCGGCGACGATGCCCTGCTCCTGCTGCACGCCGTCGGCGATTCGCAGGCAGTGAAACGACCGCCGACCCGCGCGCAGCGACTCGTAGACAATGTTGCGGCCGTACAGCGCCTCGCGCACCAGGCCTACAGCTCCAGCCGCCAGCTCGGTCCTTCCGTCCGGTCCTCCACGACGATGCCCATCTCGAGCAGCCGCTCCCGCAACGCGTCGGCCTCCTGCCACTTTTGCTCGAGCCGGTATTGCTGCCGGAGGTCGAGGATGATCTCCATCAGGCCCCCCAGTAGTTCCTGACCGACGCCCGGCGGTTCGAGGTCGTCGGGGATGATGCCCAGGACCTTTCCGCCCAGGTCGCGGAACATGCCGTCGATGGTGGCCAGCGTTCCGCCGCTGGCGATTTGTTGCGAGTCCAGCATCTTGTTCACGGCCCGCGCAAAATCGTGCAGCGCGGCGATCGCCTGCGGGGTGTTGAAATCGTCGTCCATCGCCGCGATAAAGGCGTCCCGGTAGGGGTCCAGGTCCGCGATGTAGGAGAGATCCGCCGTCGCCTGGGGGCTGGCGCTTTTCAGCCGTGAGCGCACGGCACGGACGGTGTTGTGCAGCCGCCGGACGCCCTGTTCGGCCGCCTCCATCGCCTCGCGGGAATAATCCAGCGGTCCGCGATAGTGGGCGGAGAGGATAAAGGCGCGGATGGCGTAGGGGCTGTAGAGGCGCAGGGCGTCCTGGATGGAGAGATAGTTACCCAGGCTCTTGCTCATTTTGACCCCGTCGATGGTGAGGGAACCGGTCAGGAGCCAATAGTTGGCAAACGTCTTGCCGGTTGCCGCTTCCGCCTGGGCGATTTCACACTCGTTGTGGGGAAAGATGTTCTCCAGGCCGCCGCCGTGGATGTCAAAGGTCTCTCCCAGGTACTTGGTGGCCATCACCGAGCACTCGATGTGCCAGCCGGGATAGCCCCAGCCCCACGGCGAGGGCCACTGCAGGATGTGTTCCGCTTCCGCCCGCTTCCAGAGGGCGAAATCGGCCGGGTGTCGTTTCTCCTCGCGCACCTCCACCCGCGCGCCGGGTTCCAGGTCCTCGATTCGTCGGCCGGAAAGCTTGCCGTACTCGGCGAACTTTTCCACCGAGAAATAGACGTTTCCATTGACCTCGTAGGCAAATCCTTTTTCCAGCAGCGTCTTGACCCATTCGATCTGCTCGGGAATGTGACAACTGGCGCGGGGAGAGATGTTGGGCCGGACGACGCCCAGCGCGTCCATGTCGCGGAAATAGGAGGCGCTGTAGGTCTCGACCAGTTCCATCGGCTCAACCCGTTCTCGCCGCGCCCCCTTGAGGATGCGGTCCTCACCGCTGTCCAACAGGTGGCCCACGTCGGTAATGTTCTGCACGTAGCGGACCGTGCAGCCGCAGTAGCGGAGGTAGCGCACCACGACGTCCATTGCCACGTACAGTTTGACGTGGCCCAGGTGGGCGTGGTCGTACACGGTCGGGCCGCAGACGTACATGTTGACGCGTTTTCGTTCTTGCGGCTTGAAGGGTTCCTTCTGGCGCGTCAAATAGTTATAGACCTGCAATGTCATCACAAATCCTCCCTAAAAAACGGCTAAAATCGCCGTCGCTACAACAGCGGGATTACAATTGCGCTGGAAAAGCGTGGCGGCAATCAACGTTCATTCTCCATAATGCGGGCGAAAATCATGCGCCCCGCGGCGGTTTGCAGCACCTTGGTGACAGTGGTTTCAACCTGCGAGCCGATGTACGGGCGGCCATTTTCGATCACCACCATCGTGCCGTCGTCCAGGTAGCCGACGCCTTGCTCGCTCTCTTTCCCTTCCTGGATGATTTGAATGGGAAGCGTCTCGCCCGGCAGGTAGATGATGCGGACGGCGTTGGCCAGCTCGTTGATGTTCAGCACCGTGATGCCCTGGAGCTCGGCGACGCGGTTCAGGTTATAGTCGTTGGTGACGATGGGACATTCGAGCTGCTTGGCCAGCAGCACCAACTTTTCGTCTGCCTGGTGTATGCCTTCGACGTCCATGTCGACGATGCGCACCGGGCTGACCGATTCTTCCTGTAGCTGGCGGAGGACCTCCAGGCCGCGCCGGCCGCGGTTCCTGCGCAAGGAATCGGCCGAGTCGGCAATGTGCTGCAGCTCGGCCAGGATGAAATTGGTCACCAGCATCTCGCCGCGGATAAAACCCGTGCGGCTGATGTCGGTGATGCGCCCGTCGATGATCACGCTGGTGTCGAGCAGCACCGGGGGAATTCGCGGTGCTGTAATTTCGTCCAGTTGCGACTTGACGCGGCCGCGAAGCAGGTCCAGGATCTCGTGTTGTCGCGTAATCATGGCCAGCACGCCCAGGTATCCAAAGAGGATGGCTGACAGCAGGGGCAGAATCTGGCTGAATGGCCTGGGGAGCGTGGAGAGGGGCAGGGTGATCAGCACGGCGATGATCAACCCGACGATCAGGCCGAGGACGCCGGACAGCAGCTGCTGCGCGGGCAGGCGGTGGATTTGGTGGCGGATAAAGTTCACCGGGCGCAGCGTGATGTAGGGGGTGATCACCAGGCCTGCCAGCGCTCCGACCATGAAAAAGGTATAGGCGTAGAGATAAGGGGATGCATCGGCCAATTCTGCCAGGTAAACGCCGAGAAAGAGGCCACCAGTAGCAAGAACGATCATCCCAATGATGCGGGAAATAAATTCTGAGCTCATAATGTCCTTCAAGTCACAACCCAGCTAACCTGGGAGATGGGAGGATGGGGCTTTGCGACTCGTGAAAATAATGTAGCAATAAATAAAAAAACAGGCAGGCGCCGGTGACGCATGCCAGGCTTTTTGCCCGCAAGGGATGTCACATCCAGGGGCAGGGAGATCGAAAGAATCAAAAAAATAATTGCGCACAGTGGTGATCGCCCGGCTCCACCGACAGCGCAATTATCTTATCACAACCCGAGTCAAAAGTCAAAGACGGTGCGTTACAATCGTGTTGCAACGGGAGAACACGGTTCCTCTTCAAGAGGGTTTTTGTCTCACCAAGCGCGCGGCCAGGTCGCGCAATTGGGTAAAGTCAACGGGTTTGACCAGGACGATCTCGGCTTGATCGTGGAGCAGTTCTGCGGCGCGCACGCCGGCTGTGGCGATAATGACCTGCGTGCCCTCGAGACGCGCGTCGCTGCGGATGCGGTCTAACACTTCTTTCCCCCCCACGTGGGGCAGGTACAGGTCCAGGACGACGACGTCGGGAGGTTCCCCGGTCTGGAGCTGTTCGATGGCCGAGTCGCCGGTATAGGCGATCTCGGTCTCGAAACCCGCTTCCTTCAGCGCCATGGAAAAGAGTTGGGCCAGGTCCCGGTCATCCTCGACAATCAGTGCTCGCAGTTTGCCCATGTGATACCTCCCAATGATGTTACTCGGTCGTAACAGCGCGCTCCCCCCCCTCTCTTTTCCTGCTGCAGGAGAACCTGCCGGCCCGCATCTGGTCCAGCGGAGCAGGTGCGAGCAACTTGAGCAGCGGCTTTTATTTTACCACAATTGTAACCGTCCAGCCAATTGACTTTACGAGAGCTTGCCTCCTCTGGCATAGCGATATACAATGCTGTCACTTAATTCCCCTGACGATAGGAGGATCGTGATGGAGCAAAAAGCAGAACAACCCCGGCCCCAAAAACAAAAGAGCGACCATTTTCCAACCGTTGTCGCCGTCCTCATTGCCATTGTCTCGATCGTCAGCGCGGCGGTGGTCTGGCGGGCGGCGATGGCAGAAGGAAGCGCCGCTGCGGCTGACCGGCAGGGCATCATTACGACCATCAAATACGAGGCGGCCTATGCCGAGAACGTGCGCATGCTGTACCAGGAGGCCCAGTACGCCGCTCAGCACCTCAAATACCAGGTTCGCGCGACGACCCTGCGCGCATCGGACGACACCGGCGCTCGCGGCGAGGCGCAGTGGGTCGAACAGATCGTCGTCGGCCTGTCCGGTTTCACCCCCCTCACGACCGACTCTGCTTACCACAACGCCGACGGCAGCCTGGACCTGGAAAGCCGCCTGGCCGACCTCCGCGCCGCCGACGCCGATCTGCGCGACCTGGACGCGCAGCAGGATTTTGACCAGGCGGATCGTTGCTATGCCGAGTCCCAGCTCTTGGTCGCCGCGGTGAGCATTTTTGCCGCTTCCCTCTTCTTTCTCACCCTGGCCGAGATCACCCGGCGCAGGATCCGCATCCTGTTGGCGATCGCCGGCGCGGGTTTTGTCGGCTTGGGCCTGCTGGCCGTGGCCGGAATCGAGGCCTATTTTCTTGTTTTCCGGCTGATGATGGGAGGTTGAGATGGAACTCGAACGACCAATCGAAGAAGCACCGCAGGACCGGTTCCAATACGCCGTCATTGTTCTCATCTTGTTGGTTACGATCTGGGGGACGATTGTGGCCTTGCTGCAGAGCAACGCCTCGGCCCGCGAGAACCAGGCAGCGCGGGAGTCGGTGGCCCGGGCGATCCAGTTGATGGCTGAAATGCAGCGCAACAGCCAGCAATCTTCCTACGACCTGGGGGTCTTGGCCGAGATTACAGCGCTCAGCATGGACAACATCGCCCGCCGTGCCACTGCCCTGGAACTGGAACAGGCCGGGCAGTCCCAGGAGGCCACCGTCTATCAGCGCGAGGCCGAAATCCTGGCCGCCCAGGCCCAGGCCCTCCGTCTGTTCACCGCCTTTTACAGCGACCCGCGTTACGCGCCCCAGGGCGACAGCCTGGTGCCCAACACTGAGGCCTACCTGCTCGACTGGCAGACTCATCTCCAGGCGCTGCTCGAGCAGCAAAACGCAGCCAGTGACGAGACCAATCGCTGGGGGCAAAAAGCGGATGCCTACACTTCCATCATCACCATCCTCGCCGTCGTACTCTTCCTGTTTGGCCTCTCCCTGATCATCCGTAGCCGGGTCCGCTATCTCTTTACCGCGGCGGGCGTGCTGATCGGCGCGACGACGGTGCTGTGGGCTGCAGTCACAATCTTGATGTTGTAAAGGATATTGCAATGGAAAACGACTTTTTATTCCGTGACGACTTGGCGGCGATGGATCCTGCCGTCGCGCACCTGGTGGAGTTGGAGGCGGAACGACAGGCCCGCAAGCTGATCATGATCCCTTCCGAGAGCTATACCCCCCTGGCCGTTCGCCAGGCGCTCGGTTCCGTGTTCACCAACATCTATGCCGAAGGCTATCCGCTGCCCGAAACCCGCTGGATGGACGAAGGGGGGATCCTGGATTACGAGGCGCAGATGGCCTTTTACCGCCGCTATGGCGACTTGCGCTATTACATGGGGGTCGAGTATGCCGACACGGCCGAGGCGCTGGCCCGGCGGCGCTGCGCCGAGGCTTTTGCCACCGACGCCTTGCCAGCCGATTGTATCTATGTCAACGTCCAGCCCCTGTCCGGGGCGCCGGCCAACATTGCCGTCTACGAGGCGCTGCTGAAACCGGACGACGTCCTGATGGGGATGGACCTGGCCCACGGCGGCCATCTCACCCACGGCAGTCCGGCCAACGTCTCTGGCCGCCGCTACCGCTCCGTCTCGTACCAGGTCAACCCGCGCACCGAACTGATCGACTATGACCAGGTGGAACGGCTGGCGCAGGAGCATCGGCCCAAGATCATCGTCGCCGGATACACGTCCTACCCCCGCCTCCCCAACTGGGCCAGGTTCCGCCGCATCGCCGACCAGGTGGGCGCCTACCTGCTGGCCGACATCGCCCACGTGGCGGGGATGGTCATCGGCGGCGTTTATCCCAACCCGCTGCCCTATGCCCACGTGGTCACCTTTACGACCCACAAGACGCTGTGCGGCCCGCGCGGGGCGTGTATCCTGACCGCCGATCCGTTGATTGCTCACCGCGTCGACCAGGCCGTCTTTCCCGGCCTGCAGGGGGGCCCCCACGTCAACAAGTTCGTCGCCATGGCGGTGGCTTTTCGCCTGGCCCGCAGTGCGCCCTTCCGCGCCTTGCAGCAGCAGATCGTCGCCAATGCCCAGGCCCTGGCCCGTGCCCTGCAGGAGGAGGGACTACGCGTTCCCCACGGCGGAACGGACACCCATCTCTTGCTGGTCGATTGCAAGACTGTCCGCGGGCCGTTTGGCGAGCCGCTTCTCGGCGATACCGCCGCCCGCATCCTCGACCACGTGGGGATCGTCTGCAACCGCAATACCATCCCCGGCGATCCATCTCCGGCGTTGGCCAGCGGCATCCGCCTCGGCACGCCCTGGGTCACCCAGCGCGGCTTTTGCGAGCCCGAGATGGAGCAGCTGGCCCGGCTCATCGCCCAGACACTGCGGGCCATCCACCCATTTACCTACCCCGGTCGACGCGGGCCGGTATACCGGGGAAAAGTCACCTTTGACACGATGGAGCAGGCGCGGATGGCCGTCGCGGAGCTGGCGGGAAAGGCCCACACCGATTCCGAGGTGCGTTGCACCGGCTACCCGCACCACTGCTTGATCACCGACATTCGCCAGCCGCAGGAAAAGTGGGCGTGCGTCGAGTTGGAGGGCAACGCCGTGGCCTCTTTTCTCGACCAGGTCGTCGTCGAGGACATCTGCCGCCTGGAGCCGGACGTTTGGCGGCCGGCGACGATATTGGAGGCGGATGGGCAGTTGATGGCCCGCGGCGCCCTCTCCCGTCCCAGCTTTCACCACCAGCGATATCGACTGCTCGTGCCCGCTGGGCGTCTGCGGCGGGTGCTGACGTGGCTGCGCGACCTGTCCGACGGCCATGTTCTCTTTGATCCCGACGACCTGCAGGCCAAGCTGCCGGGGCCGGTCGTGGTCCGCGACCTGGGCGGCGCGGCCCAGCCAGACGAGCTGCCGGAGGAAGGGCTGTCCCAACCGGCTGTTTCCCACAAGCCGTATTATATCGGCCTGGCCGCCCGGCGAGATGCAGAGCCCGAGGGAGACCCTCTCCCGCCTTTTCAGTGGGAACCGCCCGAGCTTCCCCTGCGCCGTACCCCGCTGTACGAGGCGCACGAGCGGTTAGGGGCCAATTTCGTCCCCTTTGCCGGCTGGGAGATGCCGCTGCGCTATGGCATGGTGATGGACGAACACCGCGCTGTGCGGGGGGCCGCCGGCCTGTTCGACGTCGGGCACATGGGTACCCTCGAGGTTTCGGGCCCCTTTGCCGCGGCCTTTCTCGACCTCGTCGCCGCCAACGACGTCAATCGCCTGCGGCCCGGCCAGTCCCACTACAGTTTTCTCCTCGACCCCGAGGGGCGGGTGATCGACGACCTGATGGTCTATATGCGCGATCCCGACCAGTACCTGCTGATCGTCAACGCCGCCAACGCCGAAAAGGACTGGGCATGGCTCAACGCCGTGAACGAGGGCCGGGTGCTCGTCGACCCGGATCGCCCCTGGGTGCGCAACTCGTTCCCGGCCACGCTCACCGACCTGCGTGCATCGGACCAGGCGCATCGCTGGCGGGTCAACCTCGCCCTGCAGGGGCCGGGCTCGCGCGACATCCTCCTGGACTGGCTGGACGCCAGCCTGGCCGGGCCGGCCACTGCCGAACTGCGGGGCAGGTTGTTGGGCATGCGCCGCACAGAGATGATCGCGGTCGAATGGCCCTGGCCCAACGCGCCGGGCGGCGTCTTTGACCTGATTGTTGCCCGCACCGGCTACACCGGGGAGCCGATGGGGTTCGAGCTGCTGGTTCACCCCGATTGGGCGCTTTTGCTGTGGAACCTCCTGCTCGAGGTCGGCGCCCCGTCCGGCCTGCGCCCCGTCGGCCTGGCGGCCCGCGATTCGCTGCGCATCGAGGCCGGGCTGCCGCTCTACGGTCACGAGCTGGCCGGGCCGCTGGACCTGCGGCCGGACGACGTCGGGATGGAGGGGTACGTCAAGGTCTACAAGCCCTTTTTTGTGGGACGCCGGGCGTATCGGGAGCACATGGCCCAGCGCAAGATGACCTTGATCCGCTTCCGGCTCAACGAGCGCGGCGTGCCGCTGCCCAACCAGGGCGACCGGGTGCTTGACCGCCGGGGACGGGTGATCGGCCAGGTGACCTCCTGCGCGCTGGACACCGAGGGGGCGATGCTCGGCATGGCCTACGTCGACCAGCGTTTTGCCCAGCCCGACACCGAGATCAACGTCCTTGCCGCTGCCCGCGCGAGCGCAGAAAAACCGCTGGACGAACTGGAGCTGGGGGACCGGGTGACCCTGGCCAGCGAAGGGACGGTGCTGCGGCGCTTTCCGCGCTTGTAGCCGGCCGGCAATGCAATGCCGCTGATTGTGATCCATCGCCTTGCCCCATCTTGCTCCCGGTGTTACAATAGCGCCGTTTCAACACCTTCGAGCAAAGGAGTAATGGAAAGATGCAACCCAGAGACCCGAATGTGCAGGCTGATTTTCTATTCCGCGACGACTTGGACGAGATCGCCCCCTTTGTCGCCGACCTCATCCGCTGGGAGACCGAGCGGCAGGCGCGGCGCCTGATCATGATCCCCTCCGAGTCGTATGCCCCGCGGGCCGTCCGGCAGGCTTTGGGCTCGGTCTTTCAGAACGTCTATGCCGAGGGCTATCCCCCGCTGCGCATGACCCGCGACGCCGAGGAACGGCTGCACGACGTGGCCTGGCAGCTCGCCTTTTACCGCCGTTACGCCGACCGCCGCTTTTACAAGGGGGTCGATTACGTCGACCTGGTCGAATGTCTGGCGCAGCGGCGCTGTGCCGAACTCTTTGCCCACGGCGACCTGCAGCCGGAGCAGATTTACGTCAACGTCCAACCGCTCTCCGGTGCTGCAGCCAACCTGGCGGTCTACCAGGCGCTGATGCAGCCCGGCGACGTCCTGATGGGGATGGACCTCTACCAGGGCGGGCACCTGACCCACGGCTCCGAGTTCAACTTTTCCGGCCAGTGGTATCGGGTTGTTTCCTACGGCGTCGACCCCCAGGCCGGCCAGCTCGACTATGACGCGATCCGCGAGCTGGCCTGGGAGCACCGGCCGCGGGTGATCGTCGCCGGCTACACTTCCTATCCCTGGGCGCCGGATTGGGATGCGTTCCGCTCCATCGCCGACGAGGTGGGCGCCTACCTGGTCGCCGACATTGCCCACGCGGCGGGGATGGCGTCCGCCGGGGCATATCCCAACCCGGTCGGCCGGGCCGACGTGACCGCTTTTACCACCCACAAGACAATGTGCGGCCCGCGCGGGGCGGTGATCCTGACCACGGACGAGGAGCTGGCGCAGGCCATCGACATGGCCATCTTTCCCGGCGAGCAGGGCGGCCCCCACGTCAACAAGTTTGCTGCCATGGCGGTCGCCTTCCGCATTGCCCAGACTGACGAGTTCCGCCGCCTGCAGCACCAGATCGTCGCCAACGCCCGCGCCCTGGCCGCGGGGCTGGTCGAGCGCGGCGTCGGCCTGGCCTACGGCGGCACCGATACCCACCTCTTGCTGGCCGATCTCAAGGCCATCCCTTCCGAGACCGGCTTCCCGCTCTGGGCCGAGCCCGCCGTGCGCATTATGGAGCTGGCGGGCATCGTCGCCAACAAGAACACCATCCCCGGCGACACTGAGACCGCGCTGGCGACGGGCGTGCGCCTCGGCACCCCCTGGGTCACCCAGCGCGGCCTGGACGAGGCGGATATGGACCGCCTGGCCGGCCTGATGCAGCATCTTTTCGCCAGCATCAAGCCCTTTGCTTATAACGGCCTGGTCGGCACGCTGCCGCGCGGCAAGCTGGACCTGGCGGTGCTGGAAGAGGTGCGGCGGGGGGTGGCGGCGCTGGCGGAAAAGGCGGGCATCGATTTCGAGTACCAGGCCAGCGGCTATCCCCACTACCCCGTGAGCGACGAGCCGCAAGGGCTGCGGGTGACCGGGTGGCGGGCGCGACAGTTTGTCCAAGAGGTCGTCACCGCCAACGTGGCGCACCTCGGCCCCGGCGAGTCCGTCGCCACCTATATGCTCGACCGGCACGGCGAGTTGATCGGCAGGGTCACGGTGGCGCGGGAAGAGGCGGACGAATGGGGGCGGGAGCGCTATCTCGTCTGGCCGACGCCGCAGCGCGCCGCCCGCGTCGCCGCCTGGCTGCGCGCCCTGGCGGATGGCTACGTCCTGTTCGACGACGACGTCTTTCGCAAGGTGCAGGGGCCGGTGGTGGTGGAAAAAGTGGCGCGAGAGATGCCGGCGGAGGACGATGAAGGAGGGGCGGCGGCCGATCTGTATGCCGCGCACCCGGAGCGGTTCGATTTGACCAAGCCCTATTTCGTCGGCCAATCTCACCTCTATCATGCCGCCGCTCAACTCCCGGTTCAGACGACCGGGTGGCATTGGCACGAACCCGAGATGCCGCTCAAGCGCACCCCCCTCTGCGAGACCCACAAGGAGATGGGGGCCAAGATGGTCCCCTTTGCCGGCTGGGAGATGCCGGTCTGGTACACCTCGCTGAGCGAGGAGCACCGCGCGGTTCGCGAGGGTGCCGGCCTCTTTGACGTGGCGCACATGGGCGTATTCGAGATCGTTGGACCCCACGCTACTACCTTTCTGGACACGGTTTTCTCCAACTATGTCGCCTGGCTGGAGGATGGGCAGTCGGCCTACGGCTACCTGCTCGATCCCGACGGCCAGGTCATCGACGACGGTATCGTCTACCGCTGCCGGGCGGACTGCTACCTGATGGTGATCAACGCCTCGAACGAGGACAAGGACTGGGATTGGTTGAACGGGGTCAACGAGCAGCGGGTCGTCATCGATCGCCAGCGGCCCTGGCTGCAGGTGGAAGCGCCGGCGACGCTGCGCAACCTGAAGGACCCGGCGCAGGGCGAGCGCCAGAAGCGGGACATTGCGCTGCAGGGACCGGCGTCACTACCCACGCTGCAGGCGCTGACGGACGACCCGCTGCTCAAGCGCGCGCTGGCCCGGGTGCGCCGCACCGACCTGATCGAGTGTACCCTGGCCGGCATCCCGCTGGTCATTGCCCGCACCGGCTACACCGGCGAGGAGTGGGGGTACGAGATCCTGGTCCATCCCGACCAAGCGGTCTCGCTGTGGCGGGCGATCCTGACCGCTGGCGAACCGCTGGGGGTCAAACCGGCAGGGTTGGCGGCCCGCGATTCGACGCGCACCGAAGCGGGGCTGCCGCTGTACGGGCACGAACTGGCGGGGCCTTTCGACATTACCCCCGTCGAGGCCGGCTTCCCCGGCTATGTCAAGTACCACAAGCCGTTCTTTATCGGCCGCGCTCCGCTGCTGGCCCGCGAGCAAGAGCGGGCGCGGGAGATCATCCGCTTCCGCGTCAACGACAAGGGTGTGCGCCGGATCGAAACCGGCGATCCGGTGGTCAGCCGGAAAGGGCAGCCCATCGGCCAGGTCACCAGTTGCTCCATCGACGTGGAGGGCTACCTGCTGGGGCTGGCAATCGTGCAGAAGCAGTACAACCTGCCCGACACACCACTCTCGATCTTTGCCCTGGGCGGTCAGTCGCTGGACGAGGCGCTGCTGAAGCGCGGGCGGGTTTCCCTGCCCATCGAGGCCACGGTGCTGAGCCGTTTCCCGCAGCGGGAGGAGGCCCCGCGGATGCGCGGGGGGGGAGAGGACTAGCGGATGGCGCAGCCGGTCGTTTTCGTCACCCGCCGCATTCCCGAGGCTGGTCTGGCTCCCATTCGCGTCGCCTGCCAGGTCCGCCTGTGGGAGGGGAACCTGCCGGCGCCGCGGGAGGTCGTCCGGTGCGAGATCGCCGGCTGTGACGGCCTGGTCTGCCTGCTCAGCGACACAATTGACGCCGACGTCATCGCCGCCGGGGATCGCCTGCGGGTCATCAGCCAGTACGCGGTGGGCGTCGACAATATCGACCTGGCGGCGGCGACCGCACGCGGCATCCCCGTCGGTCACACCCCCGGCGTGCTGACCGAGGCCACGGCCGACCTGGCCTTTGCCCTGCTGATGGCGGCCGCCCGCCGGCTGCTGCCGGGCTATGAAAACGTGCGCGCTGGAGAGTGGCACACCTGGGAGCCGTTGGGCTTTCTCGGCGCGGACGTGTGGGGGGCGACGTTGGGCGTCGTCGGCCTGGGGCGTATTGGGACGGCGATGGCCCGCCGCGGGCGGGGCTTTGGGATGCGCGTCCTCTACTACAGCCGCCACAGGTCGCACCTGGAGGCGGAGCTGGGGCTCGAGTACGCCGCGCTGGGAGAGCTGCTGGAACGGTCCGACTTTGTCAGCCTGCACGTTCCCCTCACCCCGGCGACCGACCGCCTGATCGACGAGGCGGCGCTGCGGCGGATGAAACCGACGGCGGTGCTGGTCAACACCGCCCGCGGCGCGGTGGTCGATACGGCGGCGCTGCTGCGGGCGCTGCGGGAGGAGTGGATCGCCGCGGCGGCGCTCGACGTCACCGACCCCGAGCCCCTGCCTGCCGATCACCCGCTGCTGGAACAGCCCAACTGCCTGGTCGTGCCGCACATTGGCAGCGCGACGGTCAGCACGCGGGAGCGCATGGCGCGGATGACAGCGGAGAATCTGCTGGCCGGTCTGCAAGCACAGCGACTTCCCTATACAGTTAACCCGGAGGTGTACCATGGCTAGATCGAAGAAGCGAGTAGCCGAGCTGGTTGCCCGTTTTCAAGAGGGACTCGAGAGCGGCAAGATGAGAGCGGACGAGGCGACGTGGATCATCGCCCAGCTGCAGGAAATGGCCGACCAGGCCGTTCCCCACCTGATCGAAGTGCTCTCTGCGCCTGAACGGGACATGCGGGCTGCCGCCCTGACGCTGCTGCGCGATTTGGAGGACCGGCGGGCTGTCCCCGTCCTGCGGCGCCTGCTGAACGATCCCGATTATGACGATGACGAGCGGATGTTTATCATCCAGATCTTGGAAGAGTTGGGCTTTACTGTGGACGAGGCCACTTTCCGCCGCGTGATCGCCGATCCCGAGGCGATGATGGAGCGGGCCATGAACAACATGTTGGAAGTCGTTTCTGATCCCGCCCAGGCCGAAATAATCTTGACGGAGATCGATGAAAACTGGCCGGAGGAGATGCAGCTGCACTATGTGCGAAATATCCTGCAGCCCCTGGCCGACCGTCGATTGTTGTTGATTCTCTCGGCGCTGCTCCACAGCGAGCACGACGAGGTCATCCTGGCGGCCATCGAGACGCTGGAAAGCCTCAAAGAGCCGGCGGCGATCCCGCTACTCGAAGAAAGAGGGCAGTACGACCCCTCCCCGCGAGTTCGTCGCGCAGCTGGGAACGCCGCGCTGCGGCTCCAAATGCGCATTGGCGACCAGCCGCCGCAGCCGTGGCTGCAAGCGCCTTCCTTGCCCCTCACCCACTGCATGATCAGCAGCATTGATGGGAATGGCGGGCAGGTGCTCTTCCTGGCCCGACGAACCCCGGATGGTGATCTTTACAGCGTGGATTGGATGTTCAATGACCACCAGGGGGTCAAGGACTGCTTTAGCACAGAGATGGAAGAAGACGAGCTGGATTTGATGGCTGCCTCTTTTGGCATAGGGATTGACTTTATCGACATTCGGCTGGAGCGGGCGCGGGAGGCGATCGTCAATGCCTGTCAGGTCAACCTGGAGGCCCAGCGCCGCTTTCCCGTGGTCTCTGTGCTCTGGCGCGGCTGGCTGGAGGGCGAGGATGATCTGGAGGTCGAGGAATTTCCCCTTCCCGTCCTCGATCCTGCCCGACAAGCCGAGTTGCTCGCCGATTGCAACGATTTGTTGCAACTGGACGAATTTTCGGCCTGGTTTTTCAACCCCGACGAGGTTGAGGAATTCGGCGATTGTTATCGAGAGCTCAAAGAGGCAGGACGGACAAAAGGGAGACGCCGTTCTCTGGATGCGTTGATCGACCAAGCTGTCGAGTCGCTGATCGACGAGCCGTATCGGCGCCTGTTGAGCAACCGGCTTCGCCGTCAGGCCTGGCTGCTGGCGCAGCTCTACGAGGAGGAAGTGATTCCGCTTTGGGCCCTGGCTGCTGCTGCTGCACTCGAGGAGGGCGTCGTCGTCGGTCACCCCCTCCTGCGCGGCATGATGCACGCCAGCTTTCTCAACATTGAGGGCCAGCTGTGGGGAATGTGGGATGTGGCGGATTGATCGCGCAGCAGCTTGCCGGGCTGGTCGAGCGGCCGCTTGCTGGCGCAGCGTTTGACCTCCCGCTCGTTGTGCTTTGACTTTCCGGGGATGTTCTGTTACAATCTGGACGGATGTGGGGGAGAGGCCTTCTCCGAAGGCGCCGAAGGGGCAAGCGGGCTGTATGACCGACAGCACCGGCGAAACTCTCAGGCAAAAGGACCCCATGTCCTGGCACCTCTGGAGAGCCCGATGGGCGCCGATGGGGCAACCCTGCCCTTCTCAGGCAGGGGAATCTCTCAGGTCAGGGACAGGGGGGAATGCACGGTCGCAGTGCATTCCCTGTTTTTGTCGCGCCGTTCACGCGACGGTTCGAGCCGCCTGCCTGGGTGCGCTCCTGCAGCCGGTAGGGGGAAAAAATACTCAGTAGATCACGAAAAGCTCCTGCTGGATTCCCGATGCGGGACAGGCTGCCAGATCCAGCGGAATATGGCGGATTTGGCAACTTGTCCCGCAAAGGCGGGAATCCGTCACGAGCTTTTCGTCTAGTTGCCAATGCATAATGATTAACTGGAGGTGAATCATGTATCCCAAGCTCTTTATTCCTGGACCGACCCACGTGCGCGAAGAGATCCTGCAAGCCCAGGCCGTGCCAATGATCGGCCACCGCGCGCCGGAATACTCCGCCTTGCAGAAAGAAGTGACCCCCAAGCTGCAGCAGCTCCTTTACACCCAGCAACGGGTCTATCTCTTTGCCTCTTCCTCTTCCGGCGTGATGGAGGGCTCTGTCCGCCAGGCGTCGACAAAGCGGGTGTTGAACACGGTCTGTGGCGCCTTCTCCAAACGCTGGCACCAGATGACGGTGGCCAACGGCGTCGCTTGTGACAAGCTGGAGGTGGAAATGGGGCAGGCAATCACGCCCCAGCTGGTCGACGAGGCCCTGGCCGCGGGCGCCTATGATGCCATCACCGTCGTCATGAACGAGACCTCTACCGGGATCATGAACCCGGTAGCCGAGATCGCGGCCCTGATTCACGACAAGTACCCCGAGGTGCTGATCCTCGTCGATGCGGTGAGCGCGATGGCGGGGGCCAAGATCGAGTTCGATGCCTGGTGGCTGGACGTTTGCCTGGCTGGTGTGCAAAAGTGCTTTGCCCTTCCGGCCGGCCTGGCGGTCTGCGCCGTCAGCGACCGGGCGCGGGAGCGCGCGCTGCAGGTGCCCAATCGCGGCCACTATTTTGCTTACGACCAGATGGACAAAAAGTACGAAAAACACCAGACCCCGGCCACTCCGGCCATCAGCCTGATTCAGGCCCTGAACAAGCAGATGGACGACATGCTGGCCGAGGGGTTGGAAAATCGCTGGCAGCGGCACAAGGACATGGCCGCCATCGTGCGGGAATGGGCGCGCAAGCATTTCGCCCTCTATTCCGACGAGCGCTATCTTTCCCCCACAGTGACCAACATCGCCAACACCCGCGGCATCAGTGTCGCCGGCTTGAACGAGTCCCTGCGCGAGCGCGGCGCCATCATCTCGAACGGCTACGGCGAGCTCAAGGAAAAATGCTTCCGGATCGCGCACATGGGCGATTTGCAGATTGGCGACATTCAATGGCTTTTGGAGCAAATCGACGACATCCTTGGATTATAAGTCTCAGTAGATCCAAAATCTGGCCGCAGAGACACATCTGGTTGTCGAAATTGCATAGATGTCATTCTGAGCAGCCTGCCCCGGGC
>JAFGEI010000052.1 GCA_016931695.1 Anaerolineae bacterium
CGCCGGCTCGTCCTCCTCATTCTCGGCCCGCGCCAGCGCCGCTGCCGGCATGCGCTGCTGGATGGTTACCGCGCCGGGTGCCGTCAGGAGGCCGGCCTCCGGGCCATCCTCCCCCGGCCAGGACGGCTGCCGCCGCGGCACCAGCAGGGACCGCAGGTCGGCATTGCCGCGGCGCTGCTGCAGCGCGGCCAGGAATTGGGCCCGCAGCCCAAGGTTGGCCGGGTGGACCAACCGCTCATCAACGGGCCCATCGCCGGCGAGCAGGGCGGTGCCTGCCCGCGCCGGGTGAGTCTCACGGCGGGTTCCCTTGGCTTTCCTGTCGCGCACCGCTTGCCGCTGTCTGGGCATAACCACGGCCCCTTACGATTACTCCGCCGGCGGCGGCGCCGCCGGCCGCTGGTGATCGATCTGGTCGGTCAATCGCGTCGCCAGGTTCAGGAAATCCCGGAAAAAGGTCAAGACCTCGATCAACTGCTGCCCCGTTGTCTCGCCGGTGTGTTCCCGGATCAACCGGTCGATCTGGGGGTTGCTCAACGTAATCCCCTGGGAGCGCGCCCAATCGGCGATCCGGGCGACCCTTTCCTCGTGGCTCATTGTTGTCACCGCCCCCGCCAGGCCACTCCCGGCGTGAATGAATCGCCCGATCAGCACCAGGAACGCCCGGCTGACACCCAAGGCATCCTGCATGCGGGTGGCCCCCTGGCGCAAGGGCATGCCCAGGAAGAACTCGGCGCCGGTCGCCACGCCGGCCGCGGGCCGGCCGCGGACGAACTGGGTCAGGGCGACCACCAGGCGGAACAGGGCGTGGGCATTGCGGACCGTCCGCCCCAACTGCCGGCCCCACTCGACCGGGTTCTGATGCTGCGGGACGGCCCGCCCGACGCTGTAGGTGCCGACGCCGGCCAGCCCGGTCAAAAAGATCTGGGTCGAAGTAGGGGCATTGCGCTGCAGCGACTCGATCATGGGATGGATCGAGGCGATGCGCCCGACGACGCTCTCCAGCTCATCATAGTTCTGCGTAAAGACGTAGGCGAACCAGGCCGCGTCGGCCGGGATGCGGATGTACCAGGGCAGGAGCTCGTACATCAGCTGCACCTCGGCCTCGGCGATGGCCCCCATCGCCTCCGTGCTCTCGGCCACGTGAGCCACCGAAAGCTGCATGTGCCAGTCGTGCAGGGTCCAACCCTGCTCCTGGTTGGTCTCCCGGTTGCGCACGCGGACGGTAACGACGTCACGCCAGTCGCGCTCCAGGCCGATGATCGTCCAGCGGCCGCTGACGTCACCCACGCGAAAGGTCTGGCCTCCGCTTTCGACCTCGCGGAGCGCAATAGGGCCGGCCGGGGCGGCCTCCTCCTCTTCCACTGCGGTCCACTCGACCTCCTCTTCCCCCAGGGTCGCCGCGCGCTCCTCCCGGGCAGCCGCCGTGCGCCGCTGCAAGACCGGGATGACGATGGACCGCCATCCGGCCCCGAGTTCGCGCCCCACCTCGGCCTGCAGGGCCCGGTCCGGCATGCTGCCGATCTCGCCCAACATGATGCGCAGCGAGAGCGCACCCTGATCGTTCAGTCCACGGACGAAGCTGGCCACCCCGGTTTCGATCGTAAACACCTGCGCTTCCTCGCGAATACCCTCCCCACCGGCGCGCAGCTGCGCTCCAATCTCGCGGACCGCCGCCAAGAAGCGCCGGCGCAGCAGCGCGCAGGCGTCCGGGGTCTCGCAGCGTCCGTCGATGTCGTGCCGCTGGACGATTCGCCGCAGCGAGGTACCGTCTGCTTGCTGCACGACGTGGGCCAACTCGTGAGCCAGGAGGTGCCGGCCGGACGTCGTCCCCGGGCGGTACTGCCCGGGCCCAAAGACAATGTCCCGGCCCGTCGTAAAGGCCTGGGCCTGAAGCTCCTGGGCCATTGCCGCGGCCGCGCTATCCGCGTGCACACGCACCCGGCCAAAATCGCAGCCAAAACGGGGCTCGAAAAAGGTGCGGGCCGCAGCGGACAACGGCTGCCCACCTCCTTGGAGGCGCCCGATCTGGGCTTCCAGCGCCGGCGTGACCGGTGGGACCCAGCTCGGCGTCCCCGCAGCCAGCAGCCTCGTCTGCAGCAGCTCTTCCTCCTCCTCTTCCTCAGGATCCACCTGGCGCTGCAGCAGCTCCTCTTCCTCCTCCGGGATCTCCTGGCGCTGCAGCAGCTCCTCTTCCTCCTCCGGGATCTCCTGGCGCTGCAGCAGCTCCTCTTCTTCCTCCAGGACTTCCTGGCGCTGCAGAAGCTCCTCTTCCTCCTCCGGGATCTCCTGGCGCTGCAGCAGTTCTTCCTCCTCCGGGATTTCCTGGCGCCGGAGTTGCTGGTCCGGCATGGTCATAATCGCCTGGGCCACGCGGTCAGCTTCTTGCTCGTACTGGTCGCCCGGCGGGCTGACGGTGAGCCTGGCCTGCACGACCCCCAAGCAAGCCTGGTTGCCCAGGGCGGCCTGGCCGGCCTGCGCGAGTGCCGCACGCCGCATGGCGTTGGCCGGATGGTCGAGCCGCTGGTCGTGGCTCAGGGATGAAAGGTGAGCTGCCGGTTCCCCAGTTTCCCGCCGGGCCGCCCGTTCTCCTGGGGCGGCCGGCGCGGCCCGCCGTCGCTCATCGCGCTCCGAATCTCGCTTGATCCTCTGCCGTCGCCAGCCCATCGTTTCCCTCTAGTTGATCAGCGTCGCCGATGGCACGCCCGGCACGTTCGTCGTGGGACTCCGCACGGTCGTGCCGACCACCTTGGAACAATCGTCGGGACAGCTGACGGGTTCGCCGTCCGATTTGAGCGTATGCGCCGAGGCGCCCGGCGGCATGTCGCGCCGGAGGCTCAGGGCGTTGAGCCGGTTGATCTCGGCCACCCACTGCGCGCGCGTCTTGTTGCCCCGCGCGTTCAAGGTCGCCTGGATCCCGGCCTCCACCGCCGCCTTGGTATCGGGGCCAAAGGTCTGGCCCGTGCTCGAGTTGATGATGCCGGCCCACTTGACCAGGGTGAGCTGATAGGA
>JAFGEI010000053.1 GCA_016931695.1 Anaerolineae bacterium
CAGGTGCGGGAATTCAGGGCAGGCATAGAACCGGCGGGGTATTCTCGCCTGCGTGTACTAGAGCCTGGAGGCCGCCACCACAACAGGAGAAAAGAGCGTCTCGAGCAAAAATGACATGGTGTAAGTTAGACAAGACTTCGGAAGTCTCAAAAATGCTCTATCCAACGGCTTTTGCGGTGATTCAAGTCGCTTTTGCCTTCAAAGTCCTCGGCTGAAGACGTCCGAAGTCTCTCCGCAACCGAAATGAAACGCACCCAAATGACATAACAGGCCGCTTCAGGAGGTCAACATGGAAATCCCACAGGTACTGCTAGAACTGCTTTCACAATTTCTGCTCTTTCTGCCCAAGCTGCTGGTCGCCATCGTCGTATTCCTGCTCACCCTGGTAGCGGCGGGCCTGCTCAACCGCATCGTGGGACAAGCCCTGGATAAACGCAAGGTCAATCCGTCGTTGAGACTGCTCATCTGCAAAATCAGCCTGTGGACGACGATCATCCTGGGCAGCATCATCGCCCTGGAACAGGTCAATTTCGACGTCACCGCTTTCCTGGCCGGGGTGGGCATCGTCGGCTTTACCGTCGGCTTTGCCATCCAGGACGTGAGCAAGAATTTCGTCGCCGGGCTACTGCTGCTGCTGCAGCAGCCCTTCGAGATCGGTGACGCGATCCAGGTGGGAGATTTTGCCGGCACCGTCAAAACCATCGACCTGCGGGCAACCGAGCTGCAGACCATGGACGGCCGGACGGTGCTGATCCCCAACGCCGACGTATTTACCAGCCCGATCGTCAATTACGGGCTGGACAAGACCCGCCGCATCAACCTGGCGATCGGCGTCGCCTACGACAGCGACCTGGACCTGGTGCGCCAGGTCACCGTCGAGGCCCTGACCACCATTTCCGGCGTGCACGAGGACCCCGGCCCCCATGTCGTGTTCAACAATTTCGGCCCCTCGACAATCGACGGCACCGTCTACTACTCGATCAACCGCGAGACCATCGGCGTCATGGACGCCCGTGACGCGGGAATTCGCAAGCTTAAAACCGCGTACGAACAAGCGGGGATCGACATGCCCTACCCGACGCAGACCATCCGCCTGCAACAATAGATCCGTGGGGTTTCAGATGGGGCAGAGTTGGACTCTGCCCCATCTGAGAAAATCCGTAGGGGCGACCTTGTGGTCGCCGACGAATCTTTTTTGCAGGTTGCTTGACAACAAACGATTAGGAGGAAAGTGACGCATGCCCTACAACTGCATCGTGTTGGTGAAACAAGTGCCCGACACGGCCCACATCACCGGCCAGGCGATGAAGGAGGACGGCACGGTCAACCGGGCCGCGCTGCCGGCGATCTTTAATCCCGAGGACCTGAACGCGCTCGAGATGGCGCTGCAGGTGCGGGAGCGGCACGGCGGGCGGGTGACCGTGCTGACCATGGGGCCTCCCCGGGCGGCCGAAATCCTGCGCGAGGCCCTGTACCGCGGCGCCGACCAGGTGATCCTGCTCTCCGACAAGCGGTTCGCCGGTTCGGACACCCTCGCCACCTCCTACGCCCTCAAGTGCGCCGTCGAGCACGTCGGCGATTACGACATTGTCTTTTGCGGCCGCCAGGCAATCGACGGCGACACCGCCCAGGTCGGCCCCCAGGTGGCGGAAAAACTGGGCATCCCCCAGATCACCTACGCCGAGTCGATCGAGGCACTGGAGGCGCAGTACATCGTCGCCTGGCGGGCCTTTCCCCGCGGGCGGGAAAAGGTACGCTGTTCGCTGCCCTGCCTGCTGACCGTCGTCGGCTCGGCCAACCAACCCCGCCCGCCCTCGGCCAGGCGGATGATGGCCTACAAGCTCGCCGCGACCCCCCTCGAGTACGCGGCGCTGTTGGAACAGTACAACGAGTTCGAGAGCGCCGCGGCCCTGGATGCCTACCTGGCCGAGCGGGGCCTGCAAATCCCGCTCTGGGACGCCGACGACGTCGGCGCCGACACAACCTGGCTCGGCCTCGGCGGCTCGCCGACCAAGGTGCTCAAGGTCGATTTCGTGGTCGTCGAGCGACAGGAGAGCAAGGAACTGCCCGCGACCGGGGAAGGCACCACCATCCTGGTGCGCGAGTTGATCGACGAGTACATTCTATAAGGGAAAACGAGAAATGACTCAAGACGTTTGGGTATTCATCGAGCAAGAAGAAGGTACCATCACCGACGTCAGCCTGGAGCTGCTCTCCAAGGGGCGCAGCCTGGGGGACGAGCTGGGCGGTCGCGTCTGCGCGCTGCTCCTCGGCCACCGGATCGACCACCTGGCGCAGACGGCGATCCACCAGGGCGCCGACGTGGTCCTGCTGGCCGACCACCCCGAGCTCGCCCGCTACCGTACCCTGCCCTACGCCCGGGTCGCCACCGACCTGGTGCGGGAGCGCCAGCCGGCCATCTTTTTGCTGGGCGCGACTCCCACCGGGCGGGACCTGGCGCCGCGCATTGCCAGCGCCGTCCGCGCCGGCCTGACCGCCGACTGCACCGAGCTCAAGATCGGCTCCTTCACCCACCGCGGTGAGACATATGAACAGTTGTTGTACCAGATCCGGCCCGCCTTTGGCGGCAACGTCGTCGCCACCATCGTCAACCCCCACATGCACCCGCAGATGGCGACGGTGCGGCCGGGCGTGATGCGCCGGGGGGAGCCGGACACCGCCCGCCGGGGCGCAGTGGAGCGCATCGCGCCCCAGTTCGCGCCGGGCGACCTGGCGCTACAAGTGCTGGAACGGCAGATGTGGCCCCCGCTCTGCGACCTGACGGGCGCCTCCATCGTCGTCGCCGGCGGCGCTGGGGTGGGCAGCCGGGAGAATTTCCAACGCCTCTACGAACTGGCCCGCGTCCTCGGCGGCGAGGTCGGCGCCTCCCGCGCCGCCGTCGACGCCGGATTTGTCGAGCCGGAGCGCCAGGTCGGCCAGACCGGCGTCACCGTGCGCCCGCGCCTCTACATCGCCTGCGGCATCTCGGGCGCCGTGCAGCACCGGGCCGGAATGGACCAGGCGGGCACGATCATTGCCATCAACAGCGACCCCAACGCGCCCATATTTGACATTGCCCACTACAAAATCGTCGGCGACCTGAACCAGGTCATCCCGCAGATGATTCGCTCGTACCGCGAGAACGCCAAATAGGGAGAACAAGATGGCAGACAATTTTTTCGCCGATAACCTTGACCTTCAATTCCACCTGGACCGGCTCGACCTGGGCGAGGTGGTCGATTCCCTGGAGGACGGCTACACCCAGGCGGCGCAATACCCCGCGGCACCGCGCAACTATGCCGACGCGATGGACAACTACCGGCGGATCCTCCACCTGCTGGGCGAGATTTGCGCCACGCGCATCGCTCCGCGGGCCGGCGAGGCGGACGAAGCGGGCGCCCACTTCCAGGCCGGCACCGTCAGCTACGCCGCGCCCACCCAGGAGGCGCTGGCGCTCCTGCGCCAGGCCGACCTGATGGGGGCCATGCTGCCGCGGCAATACGGCGGGCTCAACCTGCCCGGCACCATCTTTCAGATGATGGTCGAAATCCTCTCCCGCGCCGACGCCGGGCTGATGACCCTCTTTGGCTTGCAAGAGATCTCGTCCACCATCGCCGAGTACGGTTCGGAAGAGGTCAAAGCGCAGGTCCTGCCCCGCTTTGCCCGCGGCGAGGTGACGGCGGCGATGGTGCTCACCGAGCCCGACGCCGGCTCCGACCTGGGCGCCGTCCAGGCTCGCGCCCTGCAGGACCAGGAGACGGGCGAGTGGCGCATCCACGGCGTCAAGCGGTTCATCACCAACGGCGCGGCGGACATCCACCTGGTGCTGGCCCGTTCCGAGCCCGGGAGCGACGACGCCCGCGGCCTCTCGCTCTTCCTGGTCGAGCGGGACGAGAGCGTGCACGTCCGCCGCATCGAGAACAAGCTGGGCATCCACGCCTCGCCCACCTGCGAGATCCAGTACGACAACACGCCGGCCCGGCTCATCGGCAAGCAGCGCTTTGGCCTGATCCGCTACGCAATGAGCATGATGAACGGCGCCCGGCTGGCAGTATCGGCCCAGGCGCTGGGGATTGCCGAAGCGGCCTACCGGGAAGCGTGGCGCTATGCCCAGAAACGGGCCCAATTCGGGCAGGCGATCTGCGCCCTGCCGGCGGTCTACCGCATGCTGCTATCGATGCGCGGCGAGATCGAGGCGACGCGGGCGCTGGTGTATGAGACCGCCCGGCAGGTCGACCTGCTGCGGGCCTGCGATCGCCGCGGCGACCGCACCCGGACGCGCCAGCTCAGCCGCCGGCTCGACTTGATGACCCCCCTGGTCAAGTACTATGCCACCGAGATGGGAAACCGCACCTGCTACCAGGCGATGCAGATCCACGGCGGCGCCGGCTATATGCGCGAGTTCAACGTCGAGCGGCACGCGCGGGACGTCCGCGTGACGAGCATCTACGAGGGCACCAGCCAGCTGCAGGTCGTCGCCGCCACCGGGGGGCTGCTGGGACACGGCATCGACGATCTGTTGGACGAGTGGCGCAGCCCGGATGACGACGCCGACCTGGCCCCGCTCAAAAAAGGGCTGGAGCAGGCCGTCCAGGTCTACCGCCACTGCGTCGATCACCTGAAAGGGAGCGAGGACGTGCAACTCGTCGAGTACTATGCCGTCGACATGGTAGAGGCCGCCGTCCACATCCTCAACAGCTGGCTGATGATGCGAGACGCCCCTCACTCACCGCGGAAACGCGAGATGGCCCACGTTTACGTCGCCGACGCGCTGCCCAAAATCCAGTGCGCCCTGGCCGCCCTGCAGGCCGCCGACCCCGCGCCGTTGCGGGCCCATAAAGAAATCCTCTCCGGCCCATTCTAGTGCTGGAGGCCAGGTTCCCGCCGGAGCAGAAAGGGGCAAGAGTTTTGCCGGCGGAGGCAATGTGTTATTCCCTGTTTCGCGTTCAGGAAAATTACTTTACAGGAACAAATCGCGGGGATGCCAAACGGGAAAAAGCTGCACAAAGATATGCGCGGCGATCCCGGCAGAAAAGCCGCAGTCACCAGTCCGGCAGATGTTGGGGCGCGGCAGCCCACAACCAGCACATATGGGGGTTGCCGCGCTCGTGCCTTCCGGAAACACGCGCGGCGCCAGCCCGCCCCTGTCTCTAGAATCGCGTAAATTGCGCGAGAACAGCTTGCCATAAGAAAGCTTAAACTGCGGGTTCTTTTAAGGCAACAGCAGGGAATTGGGTTGCCCCGTTTCCGCAGCTTTGGTACAATGTGCCCGCATGCGAGGATGAAAAAGCACCCGGCTTCTGTAGTTGCATCCTCAACCAACAAAAAGCCTCTCTTTGTAATTATATTGGGATAGCCGCGCGGCAGGCCATCCAACCCAAGGGCCCTCTGGGTCATCTGTTAATCAGCAAAGCAACGGTTCGGACCTCGATGCTTCGCTGGAAGGAGCAGCGGTGGGTAATTTGTCGCGTGGTTGCAAGTATACGTTTTTTACTGCCCTGCGTCGTACCCGTGCGGGGAGCGTGATGAATGGATGCCGACCAAATCTGGCAGGCTGCATTAGGTGAGCTACAACTAGAATTGACGCGGGCGACGTTTAACACCTGGATTCACGGCGCCCGGTTGGTGGCATACGAAGATGGCCTGTTCGTCATCGGCGTCGCCAATGCTTACGGGCGTGACTGGCTGGAAAACCGGCTCCGCTCGATAATCGTCCGCGTCCTCACCCGCCTCGCCGGCCGGACGGTATCCGTGCGCTTTGTCGTCTGGGAAGAGGCACAACCAGAACCGGCCCCCCTGCTCCAGCCCGCTTTCCCTCCGCCGCTGCAGACAGCGATCCCAGATAGTCACGGGAACAACAGCCTGAATCCCATCTATACCTTCGATTCCTTCATCGTTGGGCCGGGCAACCGCCTGGCCCAGGCAGCCTGTCAGGCGGTGGCTGAGCAGCCCAACAAGGCGTTCAATCCCCTCTTTCTCTACGGCGGCGTCGGCCTCGGCAAGACCCACCTGCTCCACGCCATCGGCCACGTCTGCAAGGCGGCCGGCCTCCGCGTCCTCTACGTTTCCGCCGAGACGTTCACCAACAACCTCATCGAAGCGATCCGCAACCACACCACCGAGGCCTTTCGCGAGCTCTATCGCACCGTCAACGTCTTGTTGGTCGACGACGTCCATTTCATCGCTGGCAAAGAATCGACCCAGGAAGAGTTTTTCCACACCTTCAACACCCTCCATGGCAGCGGCTCGCAGATCATCATCTCCTCCGACCGCCCCCCCCGGGCGATGGCCCTGCTGGAAGAACGCCTCCGTTCCCGCTTCGAGTGGGGGCTGATGCTGGACATCCAGCCGCCCGAACTGGAAACGCGGATCGCCATCCTGCGCCGGAAAGCAGCGGGCGCAGCGTTGGACATACCCGACGAAATTCTCTACCTCATCGCCGAACGAATCCAGAGCAACGTCCGCGAACTGGAAGGCGGCCTGAACCGGATCATCGCCATGTCGACGCTGACCGCCCAGCCCCTGACCTCCGATCTCGCCCTGACCGCCCTCACCGAAATGACCGCCTGCTCCCGGCCCGAACTGACACTAAACGACGTCCTGCAGACTGTGACCGATCTTTACCAGCTGACAGAGAACGAAATGACCGGACCGAGCCGCCTGCGGCGCATCGCCCGCCCGCGACAGATCGCCATGTACCTGATGCGGCAGGAGACAGCAGCCTCCCTATCCCAGATTGGCGCCTTTTTTGGCGGGCGGGACCACTCGACGGTCTTGTACGCACAAGAGAAAATTGCCGACTGGATTGAAAAGGACAACGACCTGCGCCGCGAGATCCAGTCGCTCCGCGAACAACTTTACCGCGAAAAGAGCGCCGCGTAATCATCCACATTCCATTCTCACCCCTACACCTGCCCCCTACCGCCCCCCCCGCCCCCAAATATGGCGGAGGCTCCGCGCGTTGTTGTGGATAACCTGCGCCTGCCCTGTGGATAACTCGACCGGATTGTGAATAATTTGCCTTGCGGCCCCCCGTCTTTACCGGGTCGCCTCTCCTTGAATACCGGGGTTATCCACCCTCTTTCCACAACCTCGTGGAGAAACTTTCCATGCCCGGCCCCCAGCACTGGGGGTTCACAGTAAAGCCCCCCCTATCCCTGGCGTTAATTCGGGAACCCCGAAATTTGTCCACTTTTCCACCGCCCCTACTACGACTACGACTTAGATAAATTAGCAATGTGAGGTATAATGAACAAAGTTCCAATCCTATCCAACAGGTGCTAAATGCGAAAGGAGTTTATGATGGATATCTTTGAAAAATGCCAGACGTATACTGCGGCCAAAGATGTGCAAGCTTTGGGCCTTTACCCCTATTTTATCCCGTTGACGAACAGTGAGGGTACAGTTGCCTGGATTGGTGAGCACAAGCTGATCATGATCGGCTCGAATAACTATCTCGGTCTGACGATGCATCCCAAGGTTCGACAGGCGGCACAGGATGCCGTCCGCCAGTATGGAACGAGCTGCACCGGTTCCCGCTTTTTGAATGGCACGCTGGAGTTGCACCTGGAGTTGGAGCGCCGCCTGGCGGAATTTGTCGGCATGGAGGCCGCTCTGGTTTTCTCTACCGGCTACCAGACCAATGTCGGAGCCATTTCCTCGCTCGTCGGCCGGGGCGATTTTGCCATCACCGATAAAGAGGATCACGCCAGCATTCTGGATGGCTGCCGGCTTTCTTACGGCAAGATGCGCCGCTTTCCCCACAACGATTTGGACGGATTGGAGCGGATGCTCGCTTCCTTGCCTGAGGATGCCGGTCGGTTGGTGATTGTGGACGGGGTGTTTAGCATGGGCGGGGATATCGCCCCCCTGCCACAGTTGATCGAGATCTGCCAGCGACACGAGGCGCGGTTGATGGTGGACGACGCACATTCCGTTGGGGTGCTGGGAGACGGGCGGGGGACCGCGGCCTATTTCGGCGTGACTGATCAGGTAGACTTGATCATGGGGACGTTCAGCAAGTCTTTTGCCAGCCTGGGCGGTTTTATCGCTGGCAGTGCCAACACCATCCACTACATCCAGCATCATGCCCGCTCTCTCATCTTTAGCGCCAGTATTCCGCCGAGCAATGCTGCGGCGGCCCTGGCGGCCCTGGACGTCATCATCGCCGAGCCGGAGCGGAGCCACCGCGTGTTAGAGATTGGCCGCTACATGCGCGACGAGTTTCAGCGCCTGGGGTTCAACGTCGGCGCCAGCCAGACGCCGATCGTACCGGTCATTTTCGGGCAGGATATCCGCACCTTCCAGGCGTGGAAGATGTTGTTCGACGCCGGGGTCTATACCAACCCGGTGGTCTCGCCGGCTGTGCCTGAGGACCTGGCCTTGCTCCGCACGTCGTACATCGCGACGCATACGGACGAGCAGCTCGAGTTTGTGCTGGAGGCTTTTGAAAAGGTTGGAAAAGAGTTGGGCGTGATATAGCTTTTGTCGCCGCGGCTGCCTTGACAATATCGTGCTAGAAGCGGAGGAGCCTGGCGCTGTCCGATTAGAAAAACAGTCGCCTCGCTCGTGCAGGATTCCCTCCCCCTGCGCGTCAGCGCAGGGGGAGGGACAGGGAGGGGGAATCGGTCTGTCGTCTATCGCCCGAGCGGTGCGGGGCGAAATTCACCCATCACATTGCCACGATGACGTGGGCCGGTCGAAGCAGCCGCTCTCCGATGCAATAGCCCGGCTGGACCACCTCCGCCACCGTATTCGGTTCAACCCCGGCCGCCTGGTGTGGAACCGTGCCGACAGCCTCGTGCCACAGAGGGTCGAACGGCTGCCCTGCGGCGTCGATGGGTTCCACCCCTTCCAGGTTCAGCAAGCGCACCAGTCCCTGGTAGGTCAGGTCGACCCCAGTGCGAAGGCCCTTGCTCTCCCCGCCGTTGGCGGCCAGGGCGCGGGCGAGATCGTCGGCCACGTTGAGAAAGCTGCGCAGGAGCCGCTCCCGCTCGGCAGCGATCTGTTCCTCGGCCAGCCGCCGCTGCCGCTTGCGAAAGTTGTCGATCTCGGCCTCCAGCCGCAGCGCCCGGTCGCGCCAGCGCTCCAGTTCGGCGGCAATTTCCGCTGGCTTCTCCTCGGGCGGCGTTGGCGGCAGGGGGGTCACGGGCGACGGAGTTGATTCGGGGCACTCGACAACTGCCGGCGACGCATCCTCAATCTCCGAAGAGTTGGGCGGCGTGGGTTGCGATGGGCTCTCTTGTTTTTTGACCCGGATGGGTACCTTGACTTGTTTGTTTGCCATACTGCCTCTGTGTGTAACGACCCGGGCCATCCACCTGGATGCCCCGCCAACGGGTAGTGAGCGGAAAGCATCCAGGTGGATTCGCCAGGTCGTTGCCGCTACGTTTCCTGAAATTCGCCCTCGATCACGTCGTCGCCGCCGGGGGCGGAATCGCCGCCTGGCTCAGGCCCAGCGCCGGGGGGCGGGCCGCCGGGGCCGGGGGCCTGCTGCTGGGCATACATCTGCTGGCCCAGGGCCATGCTGGCGTGTCGCAGCTCCTCGATCAGCTGGTTGATGCGCGCCGCGTCCTCGCCCTGCAGCGCCTGGCGGAGATTCTCGATCGTCTGCTCGATGCGCGAGCGGTCGCTGGCCGAGACCTTGTCTCCCAGTTCGCGGAGGAACTTTTCCGTCTGGTAGATCATCTGGTCGCCGGTATTGCGCGCCTCGATCAGGTTCTTGCGCCGCTCGTCCTCCGCGGCGTGCTGCTTGGCCTGTCCCACCAGCCGCTCGACTTCGTCCTTGTTGAGGTTGGTGGTGGCCGTGATGGTGATCTTTTGCTCTTTGCCGGTCGCCTTGTCCTTCGCCGAGACGTTGAGGATGCCGTTGGCGTCGATATCGAACGTGACCTCGACCTGGGGGATGCCCCGCGGCGCGGGCGGAATCCCTTCCAGGTTGAACTGTCCCAGGCTGATGTTGTCGGCGGCCATGTGCCGTTCTCCCTGCAGAACGTGGATCGTGACCACGGTCTGTCCATCGGCTGCGGTGGTGAACGTCTCGCTCTTGCGCACGGGGATGGTGGTGTTGCGTTCGATAAGCGGCGTCCGGATCCCGCCCAACGTCTCGACTCCCAGTGTCAGCGGGGTCACGTCGAGCAGGACCACGTCCCGCACGTCGCCGGCCAGCACGCCGGCCTGGATCGCCGCGCCGACGGCGACGACCTCGTCGGGATTGACCCCTTTGTAGGGTTCCTTGCCGCCGCTCAACTGGCGCACCATCTCTTGAATCATGGGCATGCGGGTTGCGCCGCCCACCAGCACGACGGCGTCCAGTTCAGAGGCGTTGATCTTGGCATCTTTTAACGCCTGCTCGAACGGCACCTGGCATCGCTCGACCAGGTCCTGGGTGATCTGCTCGAATTTAGAGCGGGTGAGTTTCATCTGCAGGTGCTTGGGGCCGGAAGAGTCGGCGGTGACAAAGGGCAGGTTGATCTCGGTCTCGAGCATCGACGAGAGCTCGATCTTGGCCTTTTCCGCTGCTTCCTTGAGCCGCTGCAGCGCTTGCCGGTCGGCGCGCAGGTTGATGCCCTGTTCCCGGTTGAATTCGTCGGCAACGTGGTCGATGATGCGCTGGTCCCAGTCGTCGCCGCCGAGGAAGGTGTCACCGCTGGTCGATTTGACCTCCACGACGCCCTCGCCGACGTCGAGGATCGAGACGTCAAAGGTGCCGCCTCCCAGGTCAAAGACGAGGATCGTTTCCGCCCCCTTCTTGTCCAGTCCATAGGCCAGGCTGGCGGCGGTGGGCTCGTTGATGATGCGCAGCACTTCCAGGCCCGCGATCTTGCCCGCGTCCTTGGTCGCCTGGCGCTGGCTGTCGTTAAAGTAGGCGGGGACGGTGATGACGGCCTGGGTCACGGTCTCGCCCAGGTAAGCCTCGGCGTCCTGCTTGAGCTTGCGCAGGATCATGGCCGAAATCTCTTGTGGCGTGTATTCTTTGTCCGTTTGGGGGATGTGCACGCGGGCATCGCCGGAGGAGCCGCCGACGATCTTGTACGGCAGAATTTTGCGGGCCTTTTCGACCTCCGGGTCGTCATTGCGCCGGCCCATCAAGCGCTTGATCGAAAAGACCGTGTTCTCTGGGTTGACGACGGCCTGCCGCCGGGCGGTCTGCCCGACGAGCCGCTCTCCGGCCTTGGTGAAGGCGACCACTGACGGGCAGAGGCGCCCGCCCTCGGCAGTGGGGATCACCTGCGGCTCACCACCTTCCAAAACCGAGGCGACCGAGTTCGTCGTGCCCAGGTCAATGCCAATGATTTTTCCCATTCCAGAACCTCCCTGATGATTGAGTGTAACTGCTTACAATACGGGCGGATGCACCGGATTCCCGCGCATCCGCCACATAAGCAGCATATCAACTGCACGTGAGAATGACGTTAGAAGAGGATTAGAAGTATATTAGAGCGGGGGGAGGTGTGATCTTTTACCCCGCCGGATTTTTGCGCAAGATCAGCATCAGCGCCCCGGCGATCCAGGCGCCGAGCCAGGCCATGAGCAAGATCACCGCGTGGACGACTTTTTGCTCGTCCACTACAGGCTCGACGTGGATGCGCTCCGGCGTAACCTCGACGAGCCCCAGTGGGCGCGCCCGCAGGCCTCCGCCCCCGCCTCCGCCCTCGCCGCTTTCAGCCTTTTCCTCACCTTCTTCTTCCCCTTCGACGTCGCTCCCGGAGCCAAAGCCGAGGCCAAAGCCGTACGTCACCTCGGCCACCGGGATCACCGTTCTCCCTTCGACCTGCAGCGGTTGGCCAAAGACCGCGTTGACGTTGGCCTGCTCCTGCAGCTCTTTGACAATGTCAAATAGGTGTTGAATGTCGTTCTCCATCGATTTCCTCCTTTTACTTGCGAGCCAGTTGTACGCCAATCAGCAACAGGACGGGCACGGCAATTGCTGCCAGCACGATCCCCAACAACATCTGGCGCGTCGGGTCGGGGATGGGGATCATGTGCTCTTTTTCTCCTTGTTGGACGATCAGGCCCAAGGGGCGCAGGTGGAGGAATCCCCCCCCCGATGCCCCGTGGAAGTGCGTGCCAATGGTCGCTTTTTGCCATCTGCCGCAGGTTTGCTGGACGACGGGGATCAGCTCGTATCCCTCTGCGCTGATCACGTCGCCGCGCACGATTTCGGTTTGCACGTTCATCGGCTGTCTCCTTCTTGGCCACGAATCAAGTGGCCGCTATCCCTTCTCGATCAACTGTCGTACGAGGGCCTTTTCTTCCTCGCGGGTCGTAACCCGGCCGTCGAGCCGCGCATCCCGCAGGGCGCGCAGCAGGCGTCCAAACAAGGGGCCGGGCTTGAGGCCCATTTCTTTCAGGTCGTTTCCCGTCAGGATCGGCCTGACGTGCCGGTAGTGGGTTTGGAAGGCGCGGTATTTGGCCCGCAGTCGCTTCCGGTCGTCGGCGATCCAGGCCACTGCCAGCAGGCGGGTTGGATAGTGGTGCAGGGCGTGATAGATGCTGCTGGGGCGGCGCGCCAGGGCGACCTGTCGTTGGGACTGCTGCAAATCGGGCATCCGCTCGAGGTCCTGGGCCTCGGTGCCGTGAATCTGCAGCCGCTCCAACACCGCCTGGAGCGGGGCGGGGCGCAGCCGGTAGAGGAGCAGGGCGAGATAGGTGAAAGGACGGCCTTCCGGTTCCAACTCCCAGGTCTCGCAGTCCAGCTCCTCGCGCACGGCGCGATAGCGCGTGACCAGCCAGCGGTCGCAGCGCAGGTCGGTGTGGATCTGCTTCACGACCTCCAGTTCGGCCAGGCGGCACAAGGCGCGTTCCGGCTCCTGCTCGGCCAGGATTTGCTCCAGTTCGTGGCGGATGCGGGAGCCGCTGACCCGGTTCAAAAGCGGCAGGGCATTGGCGATCAGGCCCTCGCTGCGGGGGTCGAGGCGGAATCCCAGCCGGGTCTCGAGCCGGGCGGCGCGGAGGATGCGGGTGGGATCGTCGATGAAGCTGAGGTTGTGCAGCACGCGGATCACCTTTTCCTCCAGGTCTTTTTGCCCGCCGTAAAAATCCAATAACTTGCCCCAGTGAGGAGGATCGAGGCGGATGGCCAGAGTATTGACCGTGAAATCGCGCCGATGCAGGTCCTGCTTGATCGCGCTCCGTTCGACTTCCGGCAGGGCGGAGGGGTAGGTATAGAACTCGGTCCGGGCGGTGGCAAAGTCGATGGCGGAAATCGAACGCTCGGGCGGCGGAGGGCCTGCTGTTTTTTGCCACACCTCGGGGTCGAGCAGCCACTTGGCCGTGCCAAAGCGGATGTGGGGGACGACGCGGCCGCCGAGTCGCCGGGAGAGTCGGCGCGCCAGTTCGATGGCGTCCCCCTCTACGACCAGGTCCACGTCGACGATGGCGGCGCCCAGCAGCAAGTCGCGTACCAGGCCGCCGACAAAGTAGAGGCTGTAGCCCATCTCTTTGGCCGCTTCGGCGGCTTGCTGGACGAGGGCCACGGTCTGCGCCGGCAATGCCGCGGTGATGAGGGATTGGATCCGCTCCCGTTGGGGCTTGGCAGCCGGGGTTCCCCACAGAGTGATCAGGTCGGTGCGCGTGACGACGCCGACGATCTCGCTCCCCTGGACCACCGGTACCTGGCCCCATCCACTGTCCATCATCAACCGTTGCAGTTTTTCCACCGAGTCCTCAGGGGCGACGGTGATGCTGCCGGGCTGCATCACCTGGCGGACAGGTAGGGCGACCATCCCAAAGCGCAGGGCGTGATCGACGGCCCGCCGCGACAGCAGGCCGATCACCTTGTCCCGCTCTACGACCGGGTACCCTTCGTGCCCGGTGCGCCGCATGCGGTCATTCGCCTCGGCCACGCTGGTGTTGGGCGCGACGACCTGAACGCCGCGGGACATGATCTGGGCGACAGTGACGGCGGGGTGGACGGTGCTGGGGAGCAGGCCGATCAGCTCCTTGTGCACCGAGGCCAGGGCGCGGTCGCGGATGAGGGCGGCCGCGGCGCGGGTGTGCCCCCCGCCGCCAAAGTGGGTGGCGACGGTCGAGACGTCGATGTCGTCGGTGTTGGAGCGGGCGACGAGTTGGACGTGGTCGTTCAGCGCGACCAGGACAAAGAGGGCGGATGGATCGAGGAGCTCGCGCAGCTTGTGGGCCAGCGTCGATATCTCCTCGTCCAGGTTCTCGACCCGGCCCGTAGCGATGGCAATGTTGTGGCCGCCCACTTCGTGGATGACGGTATCGTCCAGCAGTCGCTCGTACAATTCGCGCTGGGCGGGGGCCAGCGGGTGGTGGAGAAAGTCGTTGGCAACGTCCAGGTCTGCGCCCTGCTCCATCAGCCACGCCGCAGCCCGCAGGTCGCGGGGGGTGGTGTTGGCATAGGAGAGGCTGCCGGTATCCTCGTGGATGCCCAGCAGGAGCAGGGTCGCTTCGATGTGGTTGAGCGATATCGCGCGGCGCGAGATTTCTTCTACCAGCAGCGTCGTCGTCGCGCCCATCACCTCGATGGCGGCGGTCCAGTGCGGCGGCAGGTCCTGGCTCATCTCGTGGTGGTCGATGACGTGGACCGGCGTGTCTCGCTTCATGCCCTTGATGGTGGTCAGCGATTGGGTATCGACCAGGATGACGCGGCGGATGCGGCGCCGGGGCAGTTCGTCGGCCTGGTGGAAGGAAAGCCCGACGCCGTAGAGGGCGATGAAGGAGCGGCAGTTGCGGTTGACGCGGCGCGGCAGGATCGGCACTGCCTCGGGAAAGAGCTTGTGCGCGCCCAATAGCGAGGCGATGGCGTCAAAGTCGGCATTTTCGTGGGTGAGGATGACTTCCACGGTGACCTCCAGGGCTATTATAGCACAATTTCGCTTTTCGCCACGAATTAACGCTAATAATTCTGGTTGGCAGTGCTCCGATTGGGTGTTGTTGGCAATTTTCGGCCACGAATTGACACGAATTTTACCTCAATTCGTGTGAATTCGCGGCCGATTTTCTGCCGCTCGGTTAGACCAACACTCAAGAGGGAGACTATCAATTCGTGTAAATTTGTGTAAATTCGTGGCTAATTTTTGCCATTCGTCAGGAACAACACTTGAAAGGGGGACTATCCAATGCCACATTTTG
Source organism: Anaerolineae bacterium (assembly GCA_016931695.1). Classification (GTDB taxonomy): domain Bacteria; phylum Chloroflexota; class Anaerolineae; order B4-G1; family DUEL01; genus JAFGEI01. The sequence continues at coordinate 15,100 of JAFGEI010000053.1, forward strand.
GTCAAAGTTTAGTGCGGCAAAGCTGTGGGGTGCGCCCTTGCAGCTCGTTCCTTGTCCGCCGCAGGTCAGGTGGTTGTGTGCCCCTGCCGATCTATTCCCAGTATGTGCTCAGCCAACTCCCGCGCAAAGGCGCGGGGAGGAACCGGTCCCTTGCAGTCAAAGACGACGCCGTCGACAGGGGCGTTCCGGAGCTGGGCAAAGAGGTCCCGGCCGCCCAGGGTCAGGATGAGGGGTTGGAAATCGAACTGGGGCGCGGCCCAGGCCATAAAGGCATCCAATGTATCGTCGGCAGTGAAAACCGCCGCCAGTCTGCGGCCCTGGTCGTCGGGGGCGAGCACCATCTGGTAGCCTTCCCCCACCTGGCGCAGCACGATCTGGTAGTGGGCAAAATCCCTGAGCAGCGCGAACAGTTGATCGGCCATGGCCGGATCGTGCAATGCCAGCTCCAGTTCGACCGCCTTGGCCCACCGCAGCAGCATCGGCAGCTGGTGTTGCTTGTAGTGGATCGCCAGCGCGGTGAAGGGGTTGACGTTGACAATAGATTCCATGCGGATGACGCGGAACCACGGCCCGTCCTCGCCAAAGCCGGCGGGCACGCGCCAGTGGCGGTAGGTCATGAAACTGCGCAGCAGGGCGCTGCCTGCCAGTTCGTTGGCCAGGAACTGGCGGATGGCATCCCGGGGTAGGAGTGTGTCGTTGGTCATCGTCTGATTGTACCGGGAATTTCCCCGCTTGCCAACTCTCCTTTGCTGGGTAGAATACAGGGAGTAACGACTCAACAGCGGGGGCAAGATCGATGAGCCAGGTGCGCAAGGAATTCCACATCTCTCGCCAGGCGCGGGACCGGTACCAGTTTGATGACGCGCTCTTTTCTCTGACCGGCCGGTTGATCCTGGCCAACTTTACCGCCGCCCGCGGGCTGGCGCAAAAGATGAACCAGCGGCGGGACCTGGTCCGCTTCCCCGAGCAGGCGGTGCAGGCGGGCCAGATCAATGCCATGGGCCTGATCGACGAGATCATGCACCACGTGATCGACGTGTACAGCGAGCAGGTCAATCCCCAGGTGTTGGAAAAAGCGCTGGCCTGGCTGGACGGACGGCTGGGAGCGGAGCGGGTCGACCAGGCCCTGGCCCGCTTTGCCGACCACTTTCCGCCCGTGGCGGTCTACCGGCGGGAGATCCCCGTCGCGGCCTACGTGCAGGGAGAGACGGCGGGCGTGTCCCACCGCCAGGTGCTTTTGGAAGAGATGCTCATGCTCTGGCTGGCCAACGTCAACCCCGCCTGCGCCCCCTACCTGGAGCTGTTCGACGATTCCGAGTTGGAGGTCGAGACCGCTTACCGCCAGGTGGTGGCCGAGCTCGGCGCTTTTTTCGAGACCCAGCCCGTCTTTGGTCCTGATCGGCAGAACCTGATCGACATGCTGCGCGACCCGGCCATCGTCGTGCCGCACTCCCTGCCCGGACAGCTGGAGTACATCCGCGAGCGATGGGGGTTCTTGTTGGGCCGCTATCTCTACCGCCTGCTCAGCAGCCTCGACCTGATCCGCGAGGAGGAGAAGGCGGTCTTTGCCGGGCCCGGCCCGGCCCAAATCTATGAATTCGGCGCCCTCGAGTTCGAAGCCGAGCGCTTTAGCCCCGACCAGGATTGGATGCCCAACGTGGTCCTGTTGGCCAAGAACGCCTACGTCTGGCTCGACCAGCTCGCCAAAAAACACGGCCGTCCCATCAACCGGCTGGACCAGATCCCCGACCTGGAGCTGGATAGCCTGGCCCGGTGGGGGATGACCGGCTTGTGGCTCATCGGCCTGTGGGAGCGCAGCCCCGCCTCGCGGCGGATCAAGCAGTTGTGCGGCAATCCCGACGCCGTGGCCTCCGCCTATTCCCTGTTCGATTACGAGATCGCCGCCGACCTGGGCGGGGATGCAGCCTACCAGGACCTGCGCGAGCGGGCCTGGCGGCGGGGGATTCGCCTGGCGAGCGACATGGTGCCCAACCACATGGGCATCGATTCGCCCTGGGTAATGGAACACCCGGATTGGTTCATCGGCCTCGATCACAGCCCGTTCCCGGCCTATTCCTTCAACGGCCCGGACCTTTCCTGGGACGAGCGGGTGGGCATCTATTTGGACGATCACTACTACGACCGGACCGACGCAGCGGTGGTTTTTAAGCGGGTCGATCGCCAGTCCGGCCGCGAGCGCTACGTCTACCACGGCAACGACGGCACCAGCATGCCCTGGAACGACACCGCCCAGCTCGATTACCTGAACCCGGCCGTGCGCGAGGCGGTGACGCAAAAGATCCTCCACGTCGCCCGCATGTTCCCCATCATCCGCTTCGACGCCGCCATGACCCTGGCCAAAAAACATTACCAGCGGCTCTGGTTCCCCGAACCCGGCGCCGGGGGGGCGATTCCCTCGCGGGCCGAGTTCGGCATGACCCGCGAGGCGTTCGACCGGCACATGCCGGCCGAGTTCTGGCGCGAGCTGGTCGACCGGGTGGCGCAGGAGGCGCCGAACACCCTGCTGCTGGCAGAGGCTTTTTGGCTGATGGAGGGCTATTTCGTGCGCACGCTGGGCATGCACCGCGTCTACAACAGCGCCTTTATGAACATGCTGCGCGACGAAAAGAACGCCGAGTACCGCCTGGTGATCAAAAACACCCTCGAATTCGACCCGCGCATCCTCAAGCGCTACGTCAATTTTATGAACAACCCCGACGAGCGCACCGCCGTCGACCAGTTCGGCAAGGGCGACAAGTATTTCGGCGTCTGCGTGATGATGGCGACGATGCCCGGCCTGCCCATGTTTGGCCACGGCCAGGTCGAAGGGTTTACGGAACGATATGGCATGGAGTACCGCCGTGCCTATTGGGACGAGCCGGTCGACGGCTACCTGGTCGAGCGGCACGAACGCGAGGTCTTTCCGCTGCTGCGCCGGCGCTATCTCTTTGCCGGCGTGGATAACTTTTTGCTCTACGACTTTGTCACGCCAGAGGGGCACGTCGACGAGGACGTCTTTGCCTACTCGAACCGCAGCGGCGCGGGCGACGAGCGGGCGCTGGTGGTCTATCACAACCGCTATGCCGAGACGAGGGGCTGGATCCGCACCTCGGTCGCTTACTCGGCGCCGGGGGAGGAGGGCGACGAGCCGCGGCTGCTGCGCAAGGGGCTGGGCGAGGGACTCGGCCTGCACGACGACGCGCGCGCTTTTTGCACCTTTCGCGACCACGTGACGGGGCTGGAGTACATCCGCAGCAGCCGCGAGTTGTTCGAGCAGGGGTTGTACGTCGAGCTGGCGGCCTACAAGTACCACGTCTTGGTCGGCTTTTCCGAGGTGTGGGACGACGAGACCCGCCGCTACGCGCACCTGGCGGCCTACCTCGGCGGGCGCGGCGTCCCCAGCATCGAGGAAGCGCTGCAGGAGGTGCTGCTCCGCCCGGTTCACGAGCCGTTTCGCGCCCTGGTCAACGGGCCTGCCTTCCGGCGGCTGATGGACGCCCGCTTGCTCGACCCCGCTGCTGCTGAACGGCGCGAGCTGTTAACGGACGTTGGCCAAGGGCTGGAGCGCCTGCTGCGGGCGGTCAAGCAGGTCGCTGGCGGCAGCGGCGACGCGGCCCGCGTCGCCCGCAGCGTGCAGGCCAGGCTGGCGGCGGCCCTGCAGCTGCCGCTCCTGGCGGAGCGCTTGCCGCCGAAGCTCGCGTGGGTTGGCGAGCGGGTGGCGGCGCTCCTGGGCGACGATCCCTGCGCCTGGGGGACGCTGCTGGGCTGGCTCTTTGCCCACGCCCTGGGCCAGGTCGACGGCGGGCCTGCGCCGCTGCTGGCCCGCAGTTGGTTCGACGAGTGGTTGTTGGGCCGGACCGTCGCCGGCGCGCTGCGGGATCTGGGGGTGGACGAAGCGGCGGTCGATTCCGCCCTGGTCACGATCCGCGTCCTGTTGACGCACCAGGACTGGTTCGCCGTCGCGGCCGCCGCCGAGCGCCCGTACCGGGTTCTCGAAACGTGGCTGAGCGACCGTGAGCTGCAGCAGCTCATCGGCGTCAACCGCCACCAGGGAATACTCTGGTTCCACCACGAATCCTTCACCCGGCTGCTCGACTGGATGCTGGTCGTGGCCGTGGTCGACAGCCTGAGCGACGTCCAGCGCGCGCCGGAGGTTACCGCGCAAGAAATCGCCGCGCGCAGTGCAGTGATCCGCCGGCTCGCGCAGGCGGAACAGGAATCCGGCTACCGCCTGGAGCGGCTGCTGGATGCATCCCGGAGGTAATATGGCCGAATCGAAGGTATTGCGAGAAGAATTTGTTCCCCTCTCCAGCCGCATCTGGGTCTCGGCAGCGGATGCCGCCTGCGCGATGCTGCAGGGTCTGGCCGGAAGCGGCGTGCTGACCTATTACTTTACCCGCTGGCGTGGTCTCGACCCCCTCCTGGCGGCAAGGGTGTGGATCTTGTTCGGCATCTGGAACGCGATCAACGACCCCCTGTTCGGCTACGTCAGCGACCGCACCAGGAGCGGCCTGGGGCGGCGCATCCCCTACATCCGCTACGGCGCCCCGCTCTATGCCCTGGCCTTTATCGCCTGTTGGATCAACTGGCCGGGCAGCGGGAGCAACCAGACGGCAATGTTCCTCCAGATGCTGGTGCTGCTCTTTTTCTTTGACATTCTCTACACCTCCATCGCCACCAGCATCTATGTGATGCCCTTCGAGATGGCGATTTCGAACAAGGTGCGGAGCAGCATTCTCCTCTGGAAAATCATCTTTGCCGTCTTTCCCCTGGCGGTCCCATTGGTGCTGATCCCCATGATTCAACCGGGGCCGGGCGAAGATGCCACCTTGTACCAGCTGATTATGGTCGCCTTTGGCATCGGGATGGGGGCGACGATCCTGGTCAGCACCTTTTTCTACCGCGAAAAGCACTTTCAGCGCCAGGAGGAACAGTTTCCCTTTTTCAAGTCGCTATGGGAGTGTTTTACCAACCGGTCGTTCATCCTCTTTGAGGTGATGAGCTTTACCATCATCTACGTGCAGACGGGGCTGATGCAGGGGGTGCTCTATTATTTCGACGAGATCGCGGTGCCGCCGGTTCCGCTCTACGTGGCCCTGGCCGTGGGCATCGTGGCCGGGGTGGTGCTCTTTATGCGCCAGCGGGAGGCGTGGGGGGTCAAAAAGAGCATGCGCATCATGGCCCTGCTCTTTTCCTGCGGCTGCTTTGCCGTGCTCCTGGGAGGCCGGCTCCTCGTTCCGGCGGCCATCGGGTTCTTTTGCTTCGGCCTGGGATTTTCCGGCGGCATGTACCTCATCCCGTTGATGAACGGCGACGTGGTGGACATGGACGAGCACCGCACCGGGCTGCGGCGCGAGGGGATGTATGCCGGGGTCAACAGCTTTATCACCAAGCCGGCGATCAGCATCGCCCAGGCCGTCTTTCTCTGGTTCCTCGCCCGCTACGGCTACGATCAATCGCTGGCCAAGGGGCTGCAGTCCACTTCCGCCGAGACCGGCATCCTGGTCGGGTGGACGCTGGTGCCCGGATTGCTGCTCTTTTTCTGCTTTGTCGTCCTGCACGGGTATCCGCTGGCGGGGGAGGAGTGGAACAAGATCAAGGCCCGGCTGGCGGTGATCCACGAAAAAAAGGAGCGGCAGTATCTGGCGGAGCAAGGATACCGCTACGTTGAATAACAAGGCCCGGCTGGCTCTCGTCGTGACGCTGCTGCTCCTCGCCAGCAGCATGGCCCGTCCCGCGCCGGCCGACGCGCTGGGCGAGCGCCTGGTCCTGGCCTTTTATTACGCCTGGTTTGGCTGGGACGTGTGGGAGTCGGGCCTGCCGGACCAGCCGCTCCAACCCTACGTCTCCACCGACCCCGCCGCCGTTGAGCGCCACGTGCTCTGGGCGCAGCAGGCGGGAATCGACGCCTTTGTCCAATCCTGGTACGGCCCCCAGGTGGAGAACAACCAGACCGAGCCCAACCTGGCCCTGCTGCTCGACATCGCCCAGCGGCACGGTTTCCAGGCGGCGGTCGATTTCGAGACCACCAGTCCCTTTTTCCAGACCGAGCAGGACGTCGTCGAAGGCCTGCGCTACCTGTTGGACGTTCACGCCAACCATCCGGCCTACCTGCGCGTCGGCGGGCGGCCGGTCGTCTTTTTCTGGCGCCAGAATCGCTTCCCGGTCGATTGGTGGGTCGCCGTGCGCGAACGGCTCGACCCCCATCACCTGAGCATCTGGATCATGGAGGGCGTCGACCTGGGCTACCTGGGCCCTTTTGACGGCACGCACCTCTACAGCGTGGCCTGGGACCCCAACCCCGGGGCGACGCTCCGCCGGTGGGGGGAGCGGATTCGCCGCTGGAATGCCGAGCACGGTTCGGTCAAGTACTGGGTGGCCACGGTGATGCCGGGCTACCACGACCTGGTCACCGGGCGGCCGGACGCCTTTGTCCGCGACCGGGCCGATGGCGCGTACTACCGCGACTGTTGGGCGGGGGCGATCCAGAGCGGCGCGGACATGGTCGTCATCACCAGCTTTAACGAGTGGCCGGAGGGTTCGTACATCGAGCCCAGCGTGGTCTATGGCGATTTCTACCTTGGCCTGACGCGGGAGTTGGGCGACCTCTACCGCGCCAGCGAGCCGATGCCGTACGACGTGCCCGGGGCGCCGATCATCGCCGGTTCGGTGGCCGGTCCCACGCCGACGGTGACGCCGACCGTTGCGTTGACCCCGCCGGCGACGCCGACCGGGACGCCGCTCCCCACCCCCACGGCGACGGTGACCGCGGCCCCACTCCCTACCAGCCCCCCGCCCCGCCCCACCTCCCATCCGGCGGTCACGCCAACGGATGTGCCAACGCCCACCCCGTCCCCCCCGCCGGCTGTGGCGCCATCCCCGCCGGCGCGTCGAGCTGGCGCCAGCGGCCTGTTGGCCGTGGCGGTGGTCGCCGTTGGCCTGGCGTTGGTGCTGGGCTCGCTCCTGCTGGGACGACGGGCATAAACGGGGGAGAGGAAACGGAGAATCGACGTGTCACAAGACAAATCGACTGCAGGCAAGAAAAACCGCCTGGTCGCCGCCCTGGGGTGGACGCGCGCCAGCTACTTTCTCGTCAGCGCCTTTTTCGCCACCGTCGTGTTGATCGCCATCGTCTGGTGGCCGCTGGCGGAAGAGGCGCTCTCCTACTTTGACCCCCACCGTCCCTGGTGGGTCCAGTTCGACTGGCTGCTGCTGGGCGATTTTCTCGTCATGTCGTTCTTGATCACCGCCGGCGCGGACCTGAAAGCGGACAGCTGGATCGTCGTGGTGGGCCTGGTCGGCGGGCTGGTGATCGAAAGCTGGGGCACCCAGACCGAGTTGTGGACCTATTACACGCTCGAACGCCCGCCGCTGTGGATCGTTCCCGCCTGGCCCATCGCCAGCCTGTCCATCGACCGGCTCGTGCGCCTCCTGGACATCGGGATCGAGAAAAAAGGAGTGACGTTCTTCCGTTGGACCTATTGGCTGGTCATGCCGGCCTTTTACGGGCTGATGCTCTATTTCGTCTGGCCGACGATGACCCAGTCGCTGACCGTGATGGCGCTGCTGCTGTGCGCTTTCCTGGTCGCCACGCCGACCGATTACCGGCGGGCGGTGCTGACCTTTGCCGCCGGCTCGGGACTGGGCTACTTTTTGGAGCTGTGGGGCACCACGCGCGCCTGTTGGACCTATTACACGCTGCAGACGCCGCCCTTGTTCGCCGTGCTGGCCCACGGCATGGCGGCGGTCGCTTTTTGGCGCGCCGAGCTGGTGCTGCGGCAGCTCATTGCTCGTCTACCCGCAGCAGCAGCAGCGTGCCGAGCACGGCGCTGGCGGAGGCCAGCAGGAAAAGAAGCGGGTAACCCAGGTAGTCGCCAGGGCGCAGATTGTTGACCGCGTCGATGAGCGGGCCGGCCAGGCGGCTCGCCGCCCCGGCCCCGGCGGTCGCCAGGTTGGAGAAGCCCAGGTACTTGCCCGCCTCCTGCGGCGGGATCAGGTCGGTGGCCCAGGCCCAGTTGGTGCTGACAAAGATGCCCGCCGCCAGGCCGATGACGGCGGCAAAGACGTAAAGCGCGGCGACGCTGCGGGCAAAGACGAGCAGAAAAATCCCCAGCGCCGCCAGCCCTCCCCCTCCCAGGTTCAGCGACCGCCGTCCCAGCCGGTCCGACAGGAACCCGGCCGGAAAGACGATCGCCGTCAGCGCCAGTCCAATCACTGCCATCAGGGACCCGGTGACCTCGGCTGGGTTGGGCACCGCCAGCCGGTCGCGGATGAAATACTGCGCAAACCCCTGCACGGCATAGATGCCGACCAGGATAAAGAAGCGGGAGACGATGAGCCGCGTATAGTTGGGGAATCGGCGCAGGTCGACCTGAAAGAGCGGCGTTCGGGGGGACGCGGCGGCGGCGGACGTGGGCGGCTCGGGGGTTGCCAGCAGGGTGGTCGCGGCGCTGATGGCCACCCCGCCGCCGATGACGGCGACCGCCAGCGCCTTCTGCCCGCCCTCGATCAGCCGCCCGGCGACGACCGAAGCGGCGATCAGGCCCAGCATGTCGAACAGGTTCTTGATCCCTGCCCCCAGTCCCCGCCGCTCCTCCGGCAACAGGTCGGGGATCAGCCCCTGCGCCGGCCCGTGCGCGACGTTGGAGGCGAGCTGGAGGGCGAGATAGATCGCCAGCAAGCTCCAGAAACTCTCCGCCAGCGGGATCAGGCTCAGAAAGAGCAGGCTGGACGCCGTGCCGGCCAGCATCCAGGGCCGGCGCCGCCCCCACCGGCAACGGCTGCGGTCGCTGAGGGCGCCGGCGAGGGGCTGGACGATCATGGCCAGCACCAGCCCGGCGAACGTCAGGCCGCCCAGGTAGCTGTTCTTGCGCGACTCGGGGACAAAGGCCAGCAAGAGCGCCGGCAGCACGATGGGATGGAGGCTGTTCCAGAGGAAAGCGATCCCGAACCAGTAGACGTTCATCGCCACGTAGGTTGTCTTTTTCATCGACTTGATCCGTGTCGGAGTGGTGAATAGTCTCCCTTTCGAGTGTTGTTCGCGACGAATAGCAAAAATTAGCCACGAATTCGAATTGATAGTCTCCCTCTTGAGTGTTGGTCTAACCGAGCGGCAGAAAATCGGCCACGAATTGACGCGAATTGGCACGAATTGAGGCAAAATTCGTGTCAATTCGTGGCTAAAAATTCTCAACAACACTTGATCGAGGTCACGCTGCAAGCGCGACCTGCTGCTTTTGCTCAGGGTGACGAATCGATGACCAGAAACTCGAGCAGCAGGTGGTCCCCTGCTGGATTTCCCTGCACCGTGAGCAGCAGGCGCGGCGTGGCCGGATCGGGTTCGTGGCCGGCCAGGACCGCGGCGACCCGGTCGGGCGTGGTGTAGGCGCCGGCGATGAGGGCGTAGCGGCCCGGCGGCAGGTTGGCGGGCAGGGTGAGGTGGTGGATTTGCAGCAGCGCATCCCCCTCCCGCCAGTCCCACGACGGTACGTCCAGCCGATCCTGCTGGGCGACCACCTGGTTTGCGTCGTTCAGCAGCTGGCTGAACAGCACTGCCTCCCGCTCCGCCGGCAGCGGCGCAGCGACCTCCCACAGGGTGAGCACGGCGAAGGAACTGCCCGGCTCGCCGCTCCAGCCCTCAAGGCGGTAGCCGTGAAAGGCCAGGACGCCGCCCACGTCGACGGGGAGCTGCGGCGGCTGCTCGGCGGCGGCCATCGACGCCTGCAGCCGGGCCCGGGTTGCCGGCGGCGACCAGCGGTAGACGGCGAGGAAGGGGGTCAGGTCGTCGGGGCGCAGCGGCACCGTCTCCAGCAGCGTCGCCGCCGGCTCGACGGCGGCCCACAGCGCCGCGTCCAGCGGGACGTTCGCCGGCAGGACCAGCCGCGCCGCCGCGGGCGGGAGGAGCAGCCCGTGCTGGCCGTCGAACCAGCGCAGCGACGCCGCCGCGCCGCCCAATTCGGCCTGGAGCAGGCGGGGGTCGTGGTACTCGCCCGGATAGCGGGCCGAGATGGCGGTGGGCAGGTCGTCCGCCCACCCTGCGGCCGCCTCGCCCACTGCTATCAGGTCGACGTGGTAGTGGACGCGGACGTCGCGGTCGTTCGGCCAGCGGAAGAAATAATCGCGTGCCGTGTGAACGGTGGTCCAGGCAAAAAGCGCCAGCAGCAGCAGCCAGCAGAGGGTGCGCGCGTGGCTTTTGGCCGTGGCGAGCAGCTGGTGGATGGCGATGGCGGGGAAGAGGTAGGTGACGGGTTGGGCGGCGATGGCCCGCAAGTGGATGGCGTCGACGCCGGTGACCAGGGCGGGGAAAAAGCCCACCACCAGCCAGAGCAGGGCAAAGCCGTAGGCCGGTTCCCGCCAGCGCCACAGCGCGATCAGCAGCCCGGCGGCGAACAGCAGGCTCATCGGCGGGTCCAAGATCGGCCGGCCGGGGATGTTGTAGGGAATAAAGCCGTCGCCGCGCCAGCTCAAGGCGCCCAGGCCTGCCAGCACGTTGTCGAGCAGCGGGCGCGGGTTGCCGCCCCACAGGTCGCGCAGCGGCTGGTCGAGCTGCCCGACGCGGATCGCGGCCGAAGGGTGGGCCTGCAGGTAGAGCAGCAGGGGCAGGGCGGCCAGGGCCGCCACGACCAGGATCACCAGCCAGCCGCGCCACCGCTGCCGCCAGCGCGCCCGATCGACGAGCAAGAGGTAGGGGCCAAACAGCAGCAACAGCAGCGGCGTCACCCGCGCGGCCAGGTAGGTGTAGAGTCCCAGCCCCAGCAGGAGACCGGCGCCAACCACCTCCCACCGGCGGGGGCGTCTGGCGTCGGTCAGGCGGGAGACGGCGACGGCGGCGGTCAGCAGGACGGGTAGGGCGATGGCCCGCAGGCCGACGCGGCTGGTGCTGACGCCCCAGAAAGAGACCGCCAGCCCGGCGGCGGTCCACAGCGCAGTCGAACGGCCAAAGGCCCGCCGCGCCCAGGCATAGGTCGCGGCGATCAGCACGACGCCCCACAGGGCGGTGGTCAGGCGCAGGGCGAAGGGGGTTGGGCCGACCAGGGCCATGACCAGGGCCGCGCTGTAGACGTAGAGTGGCTCTTTGCCCTGGGCGACGGGGAAATAGAAAGGGCGCGCCCCGCCGAGGACGGAGGCCGCGTCGACGACGTTGTTGGCCTCGTCGTGGGTCAGGCCTGGCGGAACGGCGTCCAACGCTGCCAGGCGCAGGATCGCGCCCAGCAGCAGGGTCAGCAGGATGGGCAGCCAGGTCGTCCGGCAAGTCTCGAGAGCGGCGCAGGAAAAACGTCGCTTCTCACCCATCGATCTGCCCCCCCCCTCCTGTAGCCGGGGGCTATTTCCACCCGAAGCGTTTCTGTAACGTCTCCCGAATCTCGTCGAACGCTTCCTGGGCATTGGGATAGGCCAGCCAGACCGTGGACAATCCAAAGAGAATGCCGGTGACCGTCCGCCGCAGGGGATTGCTCTCCAGCAGGGGCATCGTGATGGTGGAGGTCAGCCGGGGCAGCAGGTAGGAGACGAACTGGACTCCCCCGTCGAGGGCGATGGGGACGAGGCCAAAGAGCAGGTAGGCCCACAGCGGCATCGGCTTGACCTTGCGCCGGACCAGTCCATACAACAGGCCGGTGACGAGAATAGCGCCATAGATCGCCACGTCCCGCTGGCAGAAGGCGACCTTGAAACCCATCGCCGGGTCGCCGATGTAGCCGTGCTCGACCAGCGCCTCCGGCCCAACCAGCTGCTGCAGCTCCTGGATGGTATAGCTGAACTGGGAACCAAAGAGATACCAGGAGCGAAAGGGAAGCTGGTGGCAGAGGGGGCGATAGAGGGTGTAGATGGCCTGCGCCGGCCCCTCCCAGCCCACGAACATCAGCACGGGGGCCAGGAAGGGGATGCCGACGTAAAGAAAGGCGCCCAGGTTGGCAATAGCCAGCCAGTGCTTGGAGAGCCAAAAGATCAGCCGGTCGGCGGCGCGGACGACCCCCTGCGCCGTGGGCGACGTCACTGCGCTCGTTTCCGCTTCCAAAGCGGCCTGCTCGCGGTTCGCCCGCCGCCGTTCGACCTCGGCCAGGATCTGCTCGGTGGTTGGTTGTTCGGTGACTTGGCTCATCGCAAATAGACCAGGGGATCGACGGGTACGCCGAAATGGCGCAGCTCGAAATGGAGGTGCGGCCCGGTGGAGTAGCCGGTGCTTCCGGCGGCGCCGATGATCTCGCCCTGGGCGACCAAATCCCCCACTTTGACCGCGATGTGGGAGAGGTGGGCGTACCACGTCTGCCACCCGTCGGCGTGGTCGATCATCACCATGTTGCCATACCCTCCCGAGGCGTCGGCAAAGGAAACAGTGCCTGCCGCGGCGGCCATGATGGGATCGTAGAGGGCGGCGGCAATGTCCAGCCCGACGTGGCGGGGATTGGCGGCGTCGTGAAAATACCAGCCCGAGATGCCGCGGTTGGGGCTGGGCCAGACGAAACCCGAGCTGCGGGAGATGTCGGTTTCTTCCTCGAACTGTTCTCCGGTGGCGAGGGTGCCGGTGTAAACCTCCGGCCGGGTGAGCGTCCGTTCTTCGGACAGCGTGACCAGCAAGGTGTAACGCCCCGGCGTGCCGGAACGGGCGTCGAGCCGCAGCAGGTAGGAGCCGGTCTGGGACAGTTCTTGCTCGACGATGTAGGGCGGCAGGGTCACCGTGCCCCGCTCCAGGGCCAGCGCCGTGCCGTCCGGGGCGATCAACGAAACCTCCATCGCCGCCTCGGGGCCTGAGGCGGTGGCGGGGCGGAACCAGACCTCGACCGTCGCCAGCCGGCCTTCCGCCGTGGCAAAGACCCAGCGATCCGTTGCCTCTTCCAGCAGCTCGCCTTCCGCCGGCTCGCCGGGGAGGAGCAGGGTTTGGGGGGGCGGGGTCGATTCGGGAAGGGGTATTCCATCGCCTGGCGGCCGGCTGTCCGCCGGCTCAGGGGCGGTGCATGCCGCCAGCAGCAAACAGCCGAGCAGCAGGCCGTTCAAAGTATTTTTCGTCACCGGGGTCACCCAGCTATGCACCGTTCGCTTCCGGCGGTGGGGATTTCCGCTGCCAGGCGTAGAGGATTTCGACTGCCGGGTCCTGGCGAATCACGCTCGCGATATCATCTAACGTGGTGCCCTCTAGCCGCAGGGTCAGGTTGATGCGCCCGTCCTCTTTGTCACAGTCTATCGCGCAGTGCGTGACGACAGAGCAGATGTTGGCCCCGGCCTGGGCGATCCGGTCGGCGAGCTTGGCCAGCTCGCCCGGCCGGTTGGGCACCTGCACGGTGACGCGCAGCGAGTCGGTCTCTGCCCCCAGCGTATCGGCCAGTTGGGCAAAGATGTCCGAGTGGGTGATGATGCCCACCAGGTGGTTCGTCTCGTCCACGACGGGCAGGCCGGTGATGTTGTGCTTGACCATGACGCGGGCCGCCTCTTCCAGCGGGTAATCGGGCGAGATGCTGATTGCCGGCGACCGCATCACCTGGTCCATGCGGTGTTGCCGCTTCATCACGCCCGGCGAGGGGGCGGTGGAGAGAAAGAGCTTGAGGTCGTTTTCGGTCACGATCCCGATCAGTTTCCCGTCGTCGTCCACCACCGGCAGGCGGCTGAACCCACCGCTCTTGCAGATCGCCACGCCCGCCAGCGGGTCGCTGCCTGGGCGAACGGTAATGGGGTTGGGGGTCATCACGTCTTTGACTAACATCCTTCGCCTCCCACATCATTATACACCGGGCGAGAAAGTGTGCAACTTGTAGACGGGTCACTACCGCAAAGCGAGAAATTGTGCTATAACAACAAGGACGCGAACATGCAACAGATTGGGGAGGAAAGCATCATGAAAGTGTTGTTATCTGGCAACGAGGCGATTGCACTGGGGGCGTGGGAAGCCCAAGTGCAGTTCGCCTCTGCCTATCCCGGCACGCCGTCGACCGAGATTCTCGAATCGCTCTCCCAGTACGCCGGGGTGCGGGCCGAGTGGGCCAGCAACGAAAAAGTGGCCCTGGACGCGGCCGCCGGGGCAGCCTTTGGCGGCGCCAGGGCCCTGGCGGCGATGAAGCACGTTGGGGTCAACGTCGCTGCCGACAGCTTGATGTCCCTTTCTTACACCGGGGTGCAGGGCGGGCTGGTGGTCGTCAGCGCTGACGACCCGGGCGCTTTTTCCTCGCAGAACGAACAGGATAACCGCCATTATGCCCGCTTTGGCAAGTTTCCCTGCCTGGACCCATCCGACAGCGAGGAGGCGCGCCAGTTTACCCGCCTCGCTTTCGATCTCAGCGAGCAGTTCCACTGTCCGGTCATTCTCCGCTCCACCACCCGCCTCTCGCACTCCAAGTCGCCGGTAGAGGTCGAGATGCCGCAGGAACCGCGCGCCTTTGAACCGCTGCCGCCATTTGAGCGCAAACCCGACTGGTACGTCATTATCCCCGCCACCGCCCGCCGCCGCCACCCGGTGGTCGAACAGCGCCTGCTCGACGTCGCCCAGTGGAGCGAGACGGCGCCGGTCAACCGGATCGAGTGGGGCGACCGGTCGCTGGGCATCATCACCTGCGGGGTGGCCTACCAGTACGTGCGCGAGGTCCTGGCCGGCTACTCGATCCTCAAGATCGGCCTGACCTATCCGCTGCCCAAGCAGCTGATCCGCCAGTTTGCCGGGCAGGTCGACGCCGTCGCTGTAGTGGAGGAGCTGGACCCCTTTATCGAGGAGCAAGTGCGGGCGATGGGCATCGCGGTGGTCGGCGCTGAACCCGTGCCACGCGTCGGCGAACTGACCCTGGCCAAGGTTCGCCAGGCGGCACTGCAGGCGGCCTGGCCGGTCGAACCGGCCCCCGAGCTGGTCGAACCGGTGGACGAGGTCGCGCTCCCCACTCGTCCCCCTGCCCTCTGCCCCGGCTGCCCCCACCGTGCCTTTTTCTACAACCTGCGCCGCTGGAAAAAGAACGCCGTCTTTTCCGGCGATATCGGCTGTTATTCGATGGGCGTGCTGCCGCCCTTTGAAGCGATGGACATGTTGATCTCGATGGGGGCCAGCGTCGGCATGGCCCACGGCCTCAAGAAAGCGGGGTCGGCAGAAAACGTGTTCGCCATCATCGGCGACTCGACCTTTTTCCACGCCGGGCTCTCTCCGCTGGCCAACGCGGTCTATAACCAGAGCAAGATCATTGTCGCCGTGCTCGACAACCGCATCACCGCCATGACCGGCGGGCAGCAGCACCCGGGCACCGGCATCACCCTCATGGGCGAGGAGGGGAAGCGAATCGAGATTGCGCCCGTCGCCCGCGCGCTGGGCGTCGAGCACGTCTGGGAACTGGATGCCTGGGACGTGGCGGGCATCAACCAGGCGTTGAAGGCGGCGATGGCGGTGGAAGCGGGACCGGCCGTCATCCTCGTCAAGGGGGCCTGTGTCTTTACTCCCTATTTCCACCGCCGGCCGGTGGTCGAGGTCGACCTGGAGACCTGCACCGCCTGCGGTTCCTGTTTCCGCGTCGGCTGCCCGGCGATCCTCAAGAGCGACGAGACTCATCCCAAGAGCGGGCGGCACAAGGCCAGCATCGACCCGTTGCTCTGCACTGGCTGCACTGTCTGCCTGCAGGTCTGCCCGGTGGATGCAATCTATCAGACCGGGGGCAGCGAGTGATGAGCGGGAACGGGAGCAATGAGGTAAAAATGGACAAGATGAATTTTTTGTTCGTCGGCGTCGGCGGGCAGGGGGTGCTGACCGCCTCGGACATTGCCGCCC
This sequence comes from Anaerolineae bacterium, assembly GCA_016931695.1. Lineage (GTDB taxonomy): Bacteria > Chloroflexota > Anaerolineae > B4-G1 > DUEL01 > JAFGEI01. The sequence goes on from JAFGEI010000053.1 coordinate 30,830, forward strand.
AGGTCGGGCTCGACCTGGGGTTGGAGGCGAAAAAGTCGGAGGTGCATGGCTTTGCCCAGCGGGGGGGCGTGGTGGAAAGCCACGTTCGCTGGGCGCCGCTGGTGGGTTCTCCCACCTGCGAGAAGGGAACGGTCGACGCGCTGGTCGCCTTCGAGCTGCTGGAGGCGGCGCGCTGGGTCGACTGGCTGCGCCCGGGCGGCACGGTGGTGGTCAACACGCAGCGAATTATGCCCATGTCGGTGACGGTGGGCGACGCGACGTACCCCGCTTCTGAGGCGATCTGTGAGGCGCTGGAAAGACGCGCCGGGCGGCTGGTGCGCGTCGACGGCCTCACCCTGGCCGCCGAGGCCGGCACGACCCGGGCGATCAACACTGTGATCCTGGGCGCGCTGTCGGCTGTGCTGGACACCCCGGCCGAGACGTGGGAAGAGGCCATCGTGCGCCGCGTTCCCGCCAAGTACGATGCCGTCAACCGCACCGCGTTTCGCATGGGGCGGGAAGCAGTGGGGTAACCTTTGTTGCGTACCGTCCGCATCCTGCTGGTCGGCCTGGGCAACCTGGGTTGGCGGTTCTGCGACCTGCTGGCGGAAAAAGGGGCCGAGGTCGAGCGGCGCTACGCGCTGCGCCTGCTGCTGGTCGGCGCGGCGGACAGCCGGGGAACGGCCTGCAATCCCGCCGGGCTGGACCCGGCGCGCATCGCGGCGCTCAAGCGGGCTGGCGGCGCGGTCGCCGATCTGCCGCGGTGGGGAGAACCGGGAAGGACGGCGCTCGAGCTGGTCGCCCAGGCGGAAGCGGACCTGCTGTGTGAAGCGTCGCCGGTCAACTTGCAGCGGGGAGGGGAACCGGGCCTCAGCCACGTCCGCACCGCCCTGCAGCGGGGCATGCACGTGGTCACGCCCAACAAGGGGCCGCTGGTGCTGGCCTACCGCGAGCTGCACGGCCTGGCGGCGCGGCACGGGGTGCAGCTGCGCTTCGACGGCACCGTGGCCGGCGGGCTGCCGGCGATCAACGTCGGGCGCCGTGACTTGCGTGGGGCGACGGTCACGCGCATCGAGGCGGTGCCCAATCTCTGCACCGGCTACGTGTTGGAGCTGTTGGGCGATGGCCTGTCGTGGGCGGAGGCCCGCGCTCGCGCTGCCGCCGAGGGGGTCCTGGAGGCGGACCCTTCGTTCGACCTGGAGGGGTGGGACGCGGCGGCCAAGCTGGTCATCCTGGTCAACGCCGTCATGGACGCCCCGGCGCGGCTGGAGGACGTCGAGCGGGGCGGCATCACCGGCCTGAGCGGCGCCGACGTGCGGGCGGCGCGCCAGCAGGGGCGGATCTACAAGCTGCTCGCTACCGCCGAACGGCGGGCGGATGGGGAGTTGGCGCTGCGCGTGGAGCCCGTTCCCCTGGCGGCCGATCATCCCTTTTCCCACCTCGGCCGCAAGCAGATGGGCGTCACGTATACCACCGACATCTATGGCCGCATCACTTTGACCGTTGACGAGCCGACCCCCGTTCCCTCCGCCGCGACCATGCTGCGGGATACGTTGGATATTTTCGTGTGAGGTGTTATGGCCACCCATTTGGTGATCGTCAACCCGACGGCCGGACGCGGAGCGGCGGCGGCAGTGCTGCCCCGCACGACCCGGCTGCTCAAGGAACACGGGCTTTTTTTTGACCTGGTCGATACCGAGCGGGCGTGGCACGCGGCCGAATTGACCCAGGAAGCCGTGGCGGCCGGCTACCGGGTCGTCGTCGCGCTGGGGGGAGATGGGACGGTCAACGAGGTCATCAACGGGCTGATGCTGGCCCGCCAGGCCGGGCATGGGGATGCCGCTCTCGGCCTGCTGAGCATCGGCACGGGCAACGATTTTGCCTACGGTATCGGTGCTCCCACCGACCTGGAGGCGAACTGCACCGCTCTGGCCCGCGGCTGGACCCGCACCGTGGACATCGGTTACGCCAAGGGGTACCGTTACTTTGGCAACGGTATCGGCCTGGGATTCGACGCCGCGGTGAACATGTACGCCAGCCGCCTCACCCGCTTGCGGGGCAACGCTGTCTACCTGGCGGCGGTGCTGCGCACGATTCTCTTTTACTACCGCGCGCCGGTCACGTTGATTGAAGGCGATACGTGGCGCCTGGAACGGCCCACGTTGATGGTCTCGATCATGAACGGGCGGCGGCTGGGGGGCGGGTTTCTCGTCGCCCCCGATGCGCTTCCCGACGACGGCCTCTTCGACCTCTGCATGGGCGGCAAGATGGGCCGGCTGCGAATGATCTCCCTCGTGCCCCATTTCATGCGCGGCACGCAGACGGACAAACCGCGGATTGTCATGCGCCGTTCCTCCCGCGTCCGCCTGACGGTCAGGGACGGCGCCCAGGTGGTCCACGCCGATGGGGAGACCATCGCCACCGAGGCCAGCCATCTGGAAGTCGAGATCCTGCCCAGGAGCTTGCGCGTTGTTTACTAGTTTGACAATGGCACATTTCAGTAGATTGCTCTGCCAAGCACGGGGAAGGGGGAAAAGGGGGGTTTCGCAGGCGGCGAAGCCGCC
>JAFGEI010000011.1 GCA_016931695.1 Anaerolineae bacterium
CAGCCAAGTGTGCCATTTCAAAACCCTGTGCAAAGTTTAGCACACAGATGAGCAAAGCACAAGAGACAAAAAACACCTCTGAGAGGCGCTTCTTGTTTCCCATCAACCAAAAACCGTCAGGTTATGAGTCCCTTTCGAGACTCCTACACCTAGGCACGTCAGGTCTGGCGTTTGAGCGAACCTTGCGATCTGCGGTTCAAAGGAGCCTAAACGATTGCGATTGAACCTGATTCCATTGCACGAGAGGAGCTCGAAATGTCAAACAAGGCCAGACAGCCAACCTTCTATCTCGGCTAACATCTGATTCAGACTCGGCTGGTCAGCAGGGGCCAGCCGATCAGATGCGCCAATATGCTTGTGGTGAGGATGAGTCGCAACCTCGGGGTGATGCGGAGCGTTATCGTAACGAAACACACGCTGGCCCTCACGAATGTACGTATAGGCGTAGGAATGCGAACAGGGTATCCCAACTCGGTGCTGACAACCTCATACAAATCGAGGTAAGAATCGTCCCAGAAAACAACGCGGCATCGGATGAGCCCATTGTAGTCATCCGATGCCAGGCAGGTGATCGGCTCCTCGATTCTGCCAACCCTGACGTTCTGCCGCAGGCTGCGCTCGATGGATGCAAAATAGTCGTCGATAGTCACGCTGACGCTGGCTCCCTTTGCATAAACTGCCGGACAGGGAGCGAGGTCAAGTAGAGGTGGTATAGCCCAGCCCACATCATCAGGTCGTCGTCGTCGCCCAGTTCGCCGTTCTCGAAACGGCGATAAAACTCGATGGTCGAGTAGCCATGCTTGATTTCGTATGCTCGCAGGCGCTCGCTCAGTTCATCGAATGTCAAGTGTTGTGGTTTGAACATGCTCTTCACCTCACTTCACTCACTACACCTTAATTATAGCATTTCTGCACTTTCTCTGCAATGGCACACCCCCTTCACCCAACTGTCTACTCAGCAAAACGAATAACCTGACTTTGCGCCCAAAAGTCTTGACAAAACGACAACCGTATGGTAGAATGTGACAGCATTAGAACAAAAGTTCTATTCAAAGAACCGCTATGGGAACCATATCAACCAAAGGGCAAATCACCATCCTGATAGGCAAACGGCAAGCCGCCACCGGCGAACGAATGTCCCTCCGCAGCCTGGCCGAAATCGCCGCTGTGCCCAAGGACCTCGTCTATCGCCTCGACGCCGGGCAGGCGCGGTACGTCGACCTGCACGCCCTGGCGCGCCTGTGCAATACCCTCCACTGCCGCGCCAGTGACGTGCTCAAATGGGTAGAAGAAAAAGATGGCTGCACTAGCCAATCCCTTTGACGTTCTCCCCCCCACCCTGTTCAACGTCCTCAGCAGCCAGGGTGGCTTGCAGCGCCACTACCTGGCAATCCTACTGCGCATTTATGGCATGGCCGAGTTCAACCGCTTTGGCCTGACCCGAGAGCTCGTCCTTGCCGAGACCGTCGACTATCTGAGTAGCGACGAGGCCGAGAGCATCGGAAACATGCGCAGCTCGATGGACAATTCACTGCCCCCTGAGGAGCCTGACGCGAGCGACGAATCCTGCGCCAGCGAAGCGCAGAACTATGCCGGCTGGCTCCTGCGCCGCCTGATCGACGCCGGCTGGCTGGAGCAAGAGCAGCAGGCCGACTATAGCGAGTTCATTATTCTGCCCGACTATGCGTTTGCCCTGCTTGAGGCGCTGCGAACCATCCAGGAGCAGAAACCGCGCGAGTACACCGGGCAGCTCTACGCCGCCCATCAGCTTCTCACCACCCAGAGCGACGACTTTGCCCCCGCCCTCGCGCTCACCCAGGCCTATGAGAACGTGCGCCAGGTCGTGCGCGGCCTCAACGAACTGAACCAAAACATCCGTCGCTACACCGAGCGCGTCACGCGGGAGCGCCCCGTCGCCGAACTCCTGCGCCTCCAATACGACGACTATGCCCACGCCCTCGGCCCAGCCTATCACGCCCTCAAAACCTCCGATCACGTCTCCCGCTATCGGCGCGACATTGTCGCCCGCTTACACGAGTGGCAGCTCGACGCCGCATGGCTCGACCAGGCCGCAGCAGAGATGGCAACGCAAGGCCGTCTCTCCCCAGCCCAGGCTGCAAACGAGATAACCTACTATACTCGTTTCATCATCGATCAGCTAGAAGGCCTTGACCCCCTGCTGGAAGAGATCGACCGCCGCCACGCCCAATACCTGCGCACTTCGCTGCGCCAGATTCGCTACCAGCTGGTCGGCAGCGACGGCGGGTTCAAGGACCGGTTGGCCCTCCTGGCTCGCGGCCTGGCCTGCCTGCAAACCGATGGTGCAGAGTGGCTGCCCGACGAGATGCCTTCCTTCCACGCCGCCCCCGTCCGCCTGCCCGACAGCGACAGCTTCTACACCATGCCCCACCGCCGTGCACCCTTCGACCCAGACCCCATCACGGCCCTGGCCCTCGACCCCGCCGACATTCGCGCCCTGCGCGCCGCAGCCCTCCAAGAGATGGGGCATGCAATCACCCCGGCCAGGATTGTTCGCTTTGTCGGCCAGTTTATGAACGGCAACCGCTCCATCCACGTCCGCGACCTGCCCCCCACGGTGTTCGAGCGCGACCTGCCGTGGTTGATCTATACCATCGCCTATGGCAACCATCCCGAGGTCAATTACGACGTCGAACCCCTGCCCGGTGAACCGCTGGCACTCGGCCCCATCCGAGTGCGCCCCTTTGAGTTGGTGAAACGTCAGTAAAGAGACAAGGCGACAAGGAAAAAGAGCAAACCAATGTCCATTACCGCGTATTCGATCCTCGAGTCCACCGCTCTGCCGGAAAAAACGCGACGCGAGATTCCCCGCGTGATGAACCGCCTGGTAGGGCAGACCTTTCTCTACCAGGAAGACGAGGCAGATAAGGACGATTACTACCTCGTCCTCCGCCACCAGGCCGTCTTTGCCGCTCTGCTCGCCGTCTCTGGGTTTACTTTGCTGCACGACGACTATCATCGCGTCTTTCAGGTCGTTTCCGACTTTGGCACCTGCCGCCGCCACTACAGGTTGGACGAATCGCTCATGATCGTCGTGCTGCGCAAGCTCTACGAGGAACACACAGAACGGCTCAGCCTGGCCCAAGACCCCGTCGTCACTGTGGGCGAGGTGCGCGAGGAATACCGTACCATCACCGGCAAGGAGCGAGCCCTGGGCGTCGTCCAGTACGAGACGATCCTGAAACGGCTGCGTCGGTTGGGCCTGATCGAACCCCTCGACGGCCGCTCCCTCGACGTGCGCGACGGCGAGGCCCGCCTGCGCCTGCGCGGCTCGGTCAAGATGATCCTACCCGTCCAGACAGCTGACGAGATGGAAGCCTGGCTGCGCAAATACCAGGTCGACGAGGAGGCAGGAGAATGAAACAGCTCACTCGCATCCGCCTGGTCAACTGGCATCTCTTTGAAGACGTGACTATCCCCTGTCAGGGCACCACCTATTTCATCGGCGTCAACGGGGTGGGCAAATCGACCATCCTCGACGCCATCCAGTTTGCCCTGGTCGGCGGGCAGCGGGACGTCCGCTTCAACCGCGCGGCGATGAGCGCCAGCCGCCGCACCCTCGCCGGGTATGTGCGCGGCGAACTGGGCACGGAAGAGCAGCGCTTTCTGCGCAGCGATGCCACCGCCGTCGTCGCCCTCGAGTTCCGCAACCCCGACGGGAGCCACTTTGCCCACGGCGCCGTCATCGACGCCTACGCCGACAACCGCTCGCCCGACATCGCCTACTTTATCGTCCACAACGCGCCTCTCAACGACGCCTGGTTCTTTCACAGCCCAGGCCAGCTTTTCGACAGCCGCGCCTTTTGCCGGCACATGGACCACTTTGCCCTGCCGCCCGGCGCCCGCGCCCAGACTTTTGCCCGCCTGGAGGACTATCGCTTCCACTTGCTCAATCGCCTGGGTCAGCTCAAAGAGACTTTCCCAGCCAAGATCGTCAAGGGCCTGGCATTCAGTCCGCTGACCAACATCCGCGATTTTGTGCACGAGTACCTGCTCGACGAAAACCTGGTCGACGTCAAGGCTCTCCAGGACCAGTTGGAGACCATGCGCCATTTCGAAACCCTCGCTGCCGACGTCCGCCAGCGTATCGCCGCGCTCGAACGAATCGAGGCACTCGACCAGGAGCGCTCCAGCCAGCGCCGCCTGCGCCTGATCAACGGCTATGCCCACCGCCGCGCCCAGAGCGACGACTACCTGGCCGCGCTCAAACGCCGCCGCCTGGAGCTTGACCAGAAAAAGGTCAGCCTTGGGCGGCTGGAGTTGGAGCGCGATGCGCTGGCAGAGCGGCTGAGTTACGCTCAACAGGCATTGATCGACGCCGAGGTCACCCTGCGTACCGACACCACTGCCACCCGCGAACAGGCCCTGCGCGTCGAAATCGCGGCCCTTTCGCCCCAGGTCGAGTCATTGCGCCAACGCGAGCAGCAACTGCGCCAGCGCCTCGACCGCGAACACGAGGACGCCCTGCACCTGGCAGCGCTCCTGGCCCAAGACGACCAGCCCGTTCCTTCTTCCCTCACTGCCTTTGTCGACGAATTCCCTCCCTGTCCCTCACTCCTCGCCCCTCACCCCTCGCCCGCGACAATCCACACCATGCAGTCCAACCTCGAGACCCTCGGCCGCTACTATGCCGGGCAACAGGCCCTGGTCAGCAACCAATGCGACCAGCTGCAGCGGGAAGCCGATGAACTGGAACGAGAAATCCAGCAGCTTCGCACCGGCGACCGCGACGCCAGCTACGAGTCCGCCGCGCCCCAGGCTGCTCACCTGCGCCGCCTGCTGCGAGCCGAGTTGGACCTGCCGGCCGACCAGGTGATCTATCTCTGCACCGTCCTGCGCGTCCCAGACGAAACGTGGCAGGATGCCGTGGAAGGAATTCTCGGCCGCAGCCGTTTCGACCTGCTGGTGCCTAGCGAGCACTATGACGCGGCGATGCGCCTCTACCACCGCCGCCGCCACAAGGACAATTTGCACGGCGTCGGCCTGCTCGACACCGAGATGATCCTGTGCCACGCCCCCGCGGCCCGCGCCGGCAGCCTGGCCGAAGAGGTCGAGACCGATCACGCCGCTGCCCGCACCGCGGTCGACCTTCTGCTCGGCGGCTATGCCAAGTGCGACGACTTGGAGGCGCTACGCGACCACCCCACTGCCGTCACCCGCGACTGCTTCGTCCGCCGTGCCTTTACGGCCCGCCACCTCGACCCAGCCCACTACCGCCACTGGTTCGTCGGCGAGCGCGCCGTTCCGCGCCAGATCGAGCGACGCGAGGAGCGGCTGGAGGCCATCCGCCAGGAGATGCTCGGCCTGCAAGCCCAGGACGCCGCCCTCTGCGAGCGCCTCTCCCTGACCCGCGACAAGGTGCGTTGCTTCATCGAGCTGGAACACGACTTGCCCATCCTGGTCCAACTGCCGGAGGAGGCGGCACGGGTAGAGTCGCTGCGCGAGGAACTGGACGCTCTCGACCTCCGCTCTATTGAGGCCCTACGCGCCGAGGTCGGGGCATGCCGCCAGCAGACGGCCGCAGTGCAGCAAGAGATGGACGAATGCACCGGGCGCACCGGCAGCCTGCAGGCCCACATTGAGACGCTAGAAACCGACACGCTGCCCAACCTAGAGCGGCAGGCTGACCTGGCCCTGCAGGATGCCCGCCAATTGCTGTCGGCGGAGAGCGCCGAGTCGCTGGCAGAGGAAGCCGAGCTGGAGTATGAGCGCCGCCGCCAGCGCCAGCCCGTAGAGACAGTGCGCACGAATGCCGCGCGCTACGAGAGCGACTACCAGGCCGCCGAAAATCGCAGCCGCGACCGCCTGCGCGAGGCCAAGCAGAGCTACAGCCTCACCTACCAGTTTGGCTATGACGACGACGAGGACGCAGCGCGCTACACAAGGGAACGGGAACGGTACATCGAATCAGAACTGCCCGAGTACGAGACGCGCATCGCCGAGCAGCGCGCCCTGGCCGAGCAGGAACTGGTCGAGAATTTCATCCATCGCCTGCGCGAGCAGATCGAGGATGCCCGCCAGCAATTGGCCCACCTCAACATGACTCTCTCGGGCCTCCGCTTTGGCGGCGAGCGCTTCGAGTTCGTCACCCGCCCCGAACCCATGTTGCGCCAGGTCTATGAAATGATTATGGACAGCCAGGCGGTCCTGGGCAAGTCGCTGTTCGAGTCCGACTTTCGCCAGCGCCACCAACAGGGCTGGGACCTGCTCTTCGAGCGGTTGACCGCCGCCCCCGCCGACGAGCAGCAATCCGAACTGCGCGCGCTGCAGGACTATCGCAACTATCTCCATTACGACATTCGCATCCACTATCCCAACGGCGACCGGGCCTGGCTCAGCAAAATCAAGGCCAAGAAATCGGGCGGCGAAACAACAACCCCATTCTACGTGGCCATGGCAGCCTCCTTTGCCCAGGCTTACCGCCTCAACCAGCCACGCCCCTCCGACACCATCCGCCTGGCGCTGTTCGACGAGGCCTTTGGCAAGATGGACGGCGCCCGCACTGCCAGCGCGCTCCAGTTCATGGTCGATTGCCAGCTCCAGGTCGTGATCGCCACCCCACCCGACAAGGCCGCCGGGCTGCTGCCCTACGTCGACTCGGTGCGCACCGTGGTGCGCAAGAACAACCACGCTTTCGTCATCGAGATCGACAAGGCCGAGATGTTGAAAGAGTTGGAGAGCGCTTAGCGGACCATGCCTGCCCCATTCATCCCAACAGCCGACCTAGCGACCCTGATCCACCTGTTGCTGGACGGGTATGAGCGCCGCGGCGGCGCTCCGCAACGGGCAGTCTGCATCCGCATGGACGACGTCGCCAGAAACCTGGCTGGTTACTACAGCCAGGCCGACCCCAATCCGCGCGCGACGACCAACGAACAGCTGCGAGAATTGGAGCGGCGCGGCTTGCTCGCCCTATCCTGGCTGCCAGGCCAGGAAGGGCATCTCCTCGACACAGTGGAATTGACCGGGACGAGAGTCGCTCCGCTCTATGTTTTTGTCAAGCGGGAATCCCTGTCAGACCAGCGTCACCGGCTGTGTACGCTCCTTGCTGGCAATCGCTTCCGCTTCGACGGCTGGCGCCGCCGGGCCATCGATCACACCCTGCAACAGATCGCCGCGTGCAAGTCCCCCACCCCCTTCGATCTGGCCGACGCGGAGTGGAACCAAGACCTGCTAGACGCCCTCGCCGCCCTTCCTGGCGACGCGCGCGAAGAGATCCCCTACCGGGTTTTCAGCGTCCGCGTCTTTAACGATAGCAAGCGCTTCGACACGCTCAAGGGAGCCGTCGCCCGACTGGCCCGCCGCCATCACGCTGCTTGGCGCACCCTCTCCTGCCGCGAGGTGCTGCGTGAATTGGGCTTGCTACCCAACCCCGATCATCTCTACCTCTATGGCCCCTGGCAGTTGGTGGATCCTAAGGGACAGATCATATTCCTCTCCGAATTCTATCCTTCTGTCGGCATCCCCACCGTTTTGGCTGCTCAGGCGGCGCAAGTGAAAGCAGATGCTGAACACGTCATCTGCGTGGAAAACCTGACCTCCTTCTACAGCCTGGTACAACACCAGGGACAGGGATTGGCCGCTCTTTGCCTATGGGGCAACCCGTCGCCGGCCAGCCGCCACCTGCTGCGCACGCTGGCCAGCAGCCTGTCACTCAATATTCCCTTGCTGCTCTGGGCCGACGTCGATTATGGCGGGCTCTCCATTCTCGCCCAACTTCGCGAACAAGTCTCGCCTCGTTTCACGCCCTATTGCATGGACTGCGCCACACTAGACGCACACCGCCACTGGGCGCAGCCGCTCACCCCGGCAGACGAGCGCAACCTGGCTCGCCTGCGGCACCACCCACTCATGAGCGACGTGGTCGCCTTGATTGACCACATGCTCTCGACCGGGGTCAAGCTCGAGCAGGAAGCGGTTTATCTATAGAGCCTCGCCGGCGAGATTCCTCAGGCAAGGCCCTTCCAAATCTGCTGAACTCGCTGCTTCAGCATCCACAGTGTCTCTGCAGCAGATATTGGTGCTGCACGCCTCGTGGGAAGGGATTGCTTCGCTGATCGATATGCTGAACCGGCGCTTGGACTCGAGGGCAATGGCCGATCCCAAGGACGCTGTACATGGCCTTTACCCGCGCCGGGCAGCGGTTGATCGTCACCTGGGTGGGAGAGCTGCCGGCAGTGGTGGAGGAATTGGCGCGGGGCGGTTTACTGGATAGCGAAACGGGCTTGTGACCTCCGGGTTTCTGGTTCCAATCGAGGGTACAACAAAAAAAGCACCCCGAAGGGTGCTTTCAGGTAGCGGGGGCTGGATTCGAACCAGCGACCTTCAGGTTATGAGCCTGACGAGCTACCACTGCTCTACCCCGCAGCGTGGGGGTATTATACTTGCTGCGAGGCGAATTGTCAAGCGTCACTCACGCCAGCCGGCACCGCCGGCGCCCGGCGCCGTTCCCGGAACAAGAGCCACATCGCGCCCAGGCCCACCAGCGTCACCAGCGCGCCCACCACCCAGCCCAGAAACGGGATCGAGCGCAACAGCATGTAGACAAAAACCCCCAGGATCACTCCCCAGCCGCTCCCCGCGTGCTGCGGAGAAAAGCGCCGCAGCAGCCCGTTTCCTATCCAATGAGCCACAACCAGCTTGCTCCCATAAGCGACGGCCAACGAAAACGACGCAAATACCAATCCCAGGCTGGAAAAACCGATCCCAAAGACCGTGCGGGCCAGACCGCCCAACGTCACCACCCCCAGCAAGAACCCAAGAACCAAAACGACCGTGCCTGCAAACAGGATCCCTACGTACCCTGCGATCAAGGACAGGGCTCCCCACCCCGCCGACGGCAGCAGCGCAGTCCGCGCCTTGTCCGCCAGGCGGCCCAACAACGCCGGAATGCGCCAGACGGCGATCCCGCCCAGGACCAGCAGCGTGATCAAATCCCGCAGCCGCGCCAGGAGCCAAGGCCCCACACTCGTGGCCAGATCAGCCTGCGGTTCAACATCCAGCTGTGCCTGCTCGTATACAATTCCACCCACCGGGGAAGCCCGGATGGCTTCCTCCTGTGGCACGGGGCTGATGTACGTCAGCGTCCCCGCAACCTGGGCGCTCTCCGCCACCCGGATCCCCGGGTCCATCATCGGCGGCAGGCCCGGCCAAAGGAACTGGATGGGTGGCCCCTCCCCGGGCTCTTCCACGCTCGCCCGCACATCCCCGCCGACATAGCCGCTCAACTCGAAGGCGGCGACATCCGCCTGCACGTCACCATCAACCTCTCCTGCCAATCGGGCCTGGGATCCCCCCATGATCAAATCTCGTCCGATCACGCTCTCCTGCTCCGTATCCAGGGAAAACCCGCCGAAAAAGACGTTGCGCCCTACATTGGCCGACGAGGCCAGGGTTAGCTGGCTTCCCCCCGCATAGACCGTCCCCCCCACCTCGCCGTTCAACAGAAGCATCTGCCCGCCAAAAACCAGGCTCCCTGCCACCAGCCCGTTGATCTCTACTTCTGCGCCGCTGACGATCAGGTTTCCGTTCACCTCGCCGTTGACGACAACCGTGGATCCCGAGGCAAACAAGTCGCCGTTGACGACGCCATCGATCGTGACAGTTTCAGCCGAGATGAAAAGATCGTCGTCAATCACCTCGCCGGCGGCAACCGTGCCATCATCGTCAAACTCGACCGCCCGAACCACCCGGGTGATGCCCAACGCAACAACGACGACCAAGCCAAGGGCTACAAACAAACGAAAGTATCGGTTACGTAACTGTCTCATCATCTTTCTCCTAATCGTGAAACGTAAAGCCGTTACGTCTCGCGCTTTACGATCGCCTGCAAGAACTCGCCCGCCGTGGAAAACCGCTGCTCGGGCTCCTTCGCCATCGCCCGGATAATCGCCGCGGCCACGTTCTCTGGCATCTCGGGCACGACGGCGCGCAGGTCGGGCGGCGGCTGCTGCAGGTGAGCCAGCATCACCGCACCCGGATTGTCGCCCTTGAATGGCAGTTCCCCGGCCAGCATCTGGTAGAACATTGCCCCCAGGGCATAGATATCCGCCCGCTGGTCAACCTGGCTGGAAACGCGCACCTGCTCCGGCGCCATGTAATCCAACGTTCCCATCATCACTCCGGTCTTGGTTGCCCCGGTATCGCTGGTGCGCATCTTGGCGATGCCAAAGTCGGTCAGAATGGCCCGCACTTGAGCCGCCGACAAAGTCGCGGCGGGCACATCAGGCGGACGCGCCCAATCGATCGCGTGCTCCTCCACCAGCTCCCCTGTCAGCATCACGTTGGAGGGCTTGATGTCGCGGTGGATCAAACCCTGCCCGTGGGCATAGTCGAGCGCGTCGACGACGTCGCGCAAAACGACCAGCGCCCACGGCAGAGGGAGCGCCCCCGACTGGCGCACAACACGCGCCAGGTCGACGCCGTCGATAAACTCCATCACCATGTAATACACGCCATCGATATCGCCGAAATCAAAGACCTGGACGATATTTGAATGGCGCAGGGCCGCGACCGCCCGTGCTTCCCGCTCGAAACGCTGGCGAAAATCGACCTCCTCCGCCAGGCTGGCCGGCAGAATTTTGATGGCAACGATGCGCTCCAGGCGAGGATGGCGCCCCTTATAGACCTCGGCCATGCCGCCCCGCCCCAACAACTCGAGCACTTCGTAGGTTCCCAGGCGGGCGCCGGCGAGCGAGCCGTCCGGCCGGGCCAGGGTCAGCGAGGCCATGCCCTGCCCGGCGACAAAGCTCTTCCACGCTCGCGACGGGTACTGATAGACCTCGTCCTGGACCACCAGCATGCACTTTTGCACCAGGTCGCGCAGGATGCCGCGCAGGGTCGTGTCGTTTGCGGCGCGAGAAGCGATGCCGTTCATCCGGCGCAGCGTCCCCTGTTCCTCGGGCGCAAGGTTGTGCCAATAGTACTGGAAATGAGGCGCCAGCTCCTGCATCGCCTCCCGCTCGATCGCCTCGAGATCACCCGCCTTTTCAAAGGCGTGGAAACAAACGACCTGCAGCGCCAATGGATGCCCGCCGACCAGGTCGTAAATCCAGTCCTCCATCTCGCGCGAAAAAGGCCGCCCGGCGTCTCGGGCCGGAACAGCGATCATCCGCCGTGCTTCGTCCTCGGCCAAAAAGCCCAGGAAAAGGGGGGCAAAGATGTTGAAAAAAGGACTGGAAAGGATCTCTTTTGAGCGCCCCGAGTAGGTGAGGTGGATGAGCGGATGGGCCGAGGCGGTCAGGTAGGCCAGCTGGTAGCGCCCGGCAGCAGAGCGCAGGGCGTTGAAAAAGTTGACGTCGAGGCTGCTGTTGGTGCTCAAGCGCTCGAACTCGTCCAAGATCAGCACCACCCGCAACCCGCGCTGGTTGAGCTTGCGGATCGCCGCCTCGAAGGAGAGGCGCGAGGGCTTGTCCATCGAGCGGTCGAGGGCCATCTCTGGGGGCAGCCCCCGCTCCTCCAGCGCCGCCGCGATTTCTCCGGAGAATTGGCCGAGGATGTCGCCGGGGTCCCCCTCGCCCAACACCTCGCAGTCCAAATAGACAAAGAGATGATCCTCGGCCAAGCCAATTGCCGGCCACGCCTCGGGGCGCATCAGGTGAAAGAGCAGTGACGTCTTGCCGATCTTGCGCGGTCCAACAATCGAGACTGACTGGTTGCCGCGCAAAAAGGCCGCGACCTCTTTCAGCTCGTGCACCCGGCCGAAAAACATCTCTGGCGCGTGTACAGGCCCGCGGAAAATGTAGGGATTGTCCATCGTCGTCCTCAGATTATCCTCGTGCTTCGTCGATGATCCGGCCCATCGACTTGTACTTTTCTACCCACAGCCCCAACAGGCCCAACCGCCAGCGGTATACCTCGCCGACCGCTGGATCGACCTCGCTGCTCACGGCAAGGATATCGCGCAGCATCAAGTGGTGCAGTGCATCGCTGACAGCCCGGCGCTCGATATTCACTCCCCGCTCGGCCAGATAGTCGGCGACCTGCACCAGGGTGACATGGCCGGTGAGAGGAATCATGCGGCTGAGAGCAGCCAGGACCAGGCGGTCCTCCAGGCTCGCCTCCGCCCACAGGTAGACAAAGTGCGCCTCCCCCGAGGCCAGGATCTCTTCCAGCGCCGCATTGACGTCCGCCACCGTGACATAGCTGCGCTCTGTCCGGTTATGGCGATTGACCAGGCTGTGACAGAGCAACTGCAAGAAATATGGATGCCCGGCGGTCACCTGCCACATCTTGTCCAGCGCCAGGTCGTCGTAGCGCATGCCGTACTTGGCCACCGGCTCCTGGATCAAGCGCAGCGCCTCGGGCTTTTCCAGCAGCGCAATGTGACGATAGAGGCTGATGTTGAAAAGCACGTTCCAGTAATCGGCCGCCAGCTCCTCCAGGCGGTGCGTGCCGCAAAAGATCACGCTCAGGTTGTCTGCGTGCTGAACCAGGTGGCGCAGGAAGCCAAAGACCGAGGGATCGAGGTTGCCGCGCTGCACCGCCGTCTCCAACTCCTCGAACTCGTCAAACATGACCAGCAGGTGACGCTGGGCAATCGCCCGCCGAACACGGGCCAGGAAATCCCGCTCGAACGAGGCCGCCGGGCTCTCGACAAAGTCCTCGTACTCGGGCAGCTCGAGCTCGATGCCGCGGTCTTCCAAGGCAAAAGCGATCTCGGTCGCCAGGGCGAGAAAGAAATTCGGCAGGCCGGGATCGAGACCCAGCGCCTGACCGTCGAGGTAAACCGGGAGATAGTCGTCGCCCAGGCGCACCGGGAGCTGTTTGAGCAGCGACGTCTTGCCCGTGCGGCGCTGGCCGACGAGCACCAGGTTGTTGCGATGGTACGCAGCCAGGTTCTCCTGGATGTAGGCCACCACGTCCTGGCGGCCAAAAAAGAGCGGCGAACCGGCCTCCAGGGGCGTCCCCACGACGTACGGATTGGGGATGAACTGGAACTCGCCCTCCACGGCCAACAGGCGAACGACGTCCGCATAGTCCTCCACCTGGTCAGGACCACGGGGATCGGTGTAGAGAATCACAAAGCGGGCCCGGAACTGGTCGCCCCCCCCCGCCAGGTGAGGGCGCACCCGCAGCTCGACCCGGCTCTCCTCGCCGGGGGCCAGCCGTTCAACCCGCGCGACCTCGTCCAGTGCCGTGTATTCTGGGGTTGGCGGAAGCGTGACCTGCAGGTTGAGGGCCGCGCCGCGCCCCTCGTTGCGCAGGCTGAGGGCCAGGGAGACAACGTCGTCCTGCCAGGTGTGGCGAGTAAGCAGGCGGCAGACGATGCGGGCGCGGGTCTGCAGCTCGCTCATTGCGCTGGTCACGACGCCCAGCCAATTCTCTGCCACGCGCAAGACGATCGCCCGGTCGGCGCTCCCCAGCTCGGTCCGCGCCACGTACTCCACCCGCCGCAGCCGGTCGATGGCGCTGGCCAGGTAGGCCAGCTTGTCCTGGCCCGTGTCGACGCGCTCGTAGGCGTGAAGCGCCTCCGCCACCGACTGGGCCTCGATCAAGGCGTAGGACAGCCCGCCGAGAAACACCTCCTTGTCGGCCGGTTTCTCCCTCTTTAGCAGCGCGGGCACAAAACGGACAATCTGGGCCACCGTGCTGGCATCCAGCGCCTGCTGGCACAACCGGTAAGCCTGCAATGCCTCTTCTGCGTACTGCACGGCACTGCTCTCCAGCTGAGCAATCAGGGTGCGCAGCGCCACCGGCAGCATCTCGGGCTCGAACTGGCTGTGGTACAGGTAGTTAAATCCCTCGGCCAGCCTGGACATTCCCGGCTCGCCCAGGCTGTCCAGCACGCGGGGCAGGTTGTCAAGCAGGCTGGCGGCATCCGGCTCGTACCCCGCCTCTTGGGCGAGCTGGTGCAGCTCGATCAATGCCGTCTCGGGCTCTGCCAGCAGGTTCCGGGCAAAGGCCTCCGCCCGCCCGATGGGCGAGTGGCGGTGCGCCTCCAGCCGCCGCTCCGCCTCCTCGCGCCGGCGAGCCTCCGCCTGCCGTTCGTCGATCAGCCGCGCCACATAGATCGCCGTGCCCGCCTGATCGGCCAATCCCATCAACAGCGCCCGATCCTCCCGCGAATAATTCTGCCCCGACATGCGCGGCCCCAATCCCAACACACCCACCAGCTCGCTCCCCTCGGTCTTGGGGGCAATCAACGGCACCAGGATGGAAAAGAGGCGCTCCTGGGGCTGGTATACGGTCAAACTGGAGCGCAACCGCTCCAACAGGCGGGGTTCCAGGACCAGCGTGTCCATCGAATCCGGCGGCAAGTTGCGCGCTTTTTCCCGGTAAAAGCGGTCCTCCTCAGAGTGGCGCAAAAAGACCGCACCGTGGGTAATGTGCAGCAGGTCCATGGTGCGGTCGATGAGAATCCGCAGCAGCTCGGGCAACTCGATAATCGTCCGCACCTCGCGGGAAAAGGTAGTAAACGCCCGTCGAAAGTCGACCCGCTCGCGGTAGAAATGGCGGTCGATAAAGTTCTGCAGGCGGCGTCGCAGCGGCTGCACAAGGGCCGCAACCCCCAGGGTGATGAGCACCACTGCGACATCGGACTGGTGGCCGGTAAAAGCGCGGAAAATTCGCTGCGCGACAAAGACGCCGAACAGGTAAGCAAGCGCCAGCGCCCCGGTCAGCGTGCCATAGACGAGCGTATTCTGGATGATGGGATCGATATCCCACAGCCGGTGGTGCAGTGCCGACGCCCGGATCGAAAGGGGAACCAGGAGTAAGAACAACATCGAGATCGGCTCGCCGATCAAGTAATACCATACCGACGCCGGGCCCGGTCCCCGGAACGTAGGGACCGCTACCCGCAGGATGTTGTAGCCAAAGTAGCCGATGAATGCCGCCACCATGCCAAAGACCACCCACTTGGTCTGCTGGCGCTGCACCGGGCCCGAGACCTTGATATAGCGATACAACTGGGCCAACACGCCGCTGCCGAACCAGGCCACCAGCACCAGCAGCAGGCTCGAATAGCGAACATAGTTGTACATGGTAGAAATGATGCCTGGATCCACCGAGGTGACGTACGAAAAGAAACGCATCAGCGGGGACAGCTCGCCCGGTTCGATGGCAGCGGTCGGAAGCATCGACCACAGCAGCCCCCATCCCGTCCACATCACAGCCAATACCCAGCTCCAACGCGGTACAAAACGCCCGTCGGGAAAGAGGTAAAAGACGAGCAAAAAGCCGCCAACGCCGACATACTGGACGAAATAAGCCAGGGCCTTCAAGGCTGGCCTGGCCACGGCCAGTGTCTCCATCGTCGGGCTGACGGCGACGCCAAAGGCGAGCAAGGCGCCGGAAACAAACAAGGTTACCCACTCCTGGGAGCGGCGGCGGAACAATATGAACGCCGTGGCAGCAAAGACCAGGACGGTGAGGCAATAGATCGCCACGGAATAAACGGAATAGAAGCGCAGGGATATGCCAGCTTCTGCCAGGGCAGCCCGTTCCGGCCCGGGCAGCGAGCGGTATTGCATGCCAAAGTAGGCAGGAACCGAAATGACGAATGCCGCCAGGCTGGTGACTGCCAGTATGACCCAGGCGATGCGGGCAATCAGATAGCGCTTGCCATGCAAGGTCACGTATGCTTCTTGCCCCGCACAAGCCTTTGTGTCCTCCATTCCTCTCTCCTCGCTCTGGAGTATAGCCCAAGCCAGTACATAAGTCAAAGTAAACTCGCCCGTCGCTGGTGCGCCGGAGCTTCGCCCCGGCGCTCTCAGCGCCGAGCTCGGTTCCGAGGGTGGGGCTTTCACCCC
>JAFGEI010000054.1 GCA_016931695.1 Anaerolineae bacterium
GATCATCATGGCACCTCGCTCTTGGTATCAGTGCCACAATTTTACCATGACTCAACCCTGTTAGAGAAGTGCGGAATGCAAGTTATAATCCCGGTAGCTGTCCTCCCACTTGGTCCGGCACCACTCCCACACGTTCCCCGCCATGTCCAACACCCCGTAGGGGCTGGCCCCATCCAGAAAGACCCCAACCTGCGTCGTGTCTCCAAGTCCCAACTCTGAGCTGTTGCACCGCGTTGCCTCGAATCGGTTTCCCCAAGGATAGATACGCCCATCCGTCCCCCGCGCCGCTTTCTCCCACTCTGCCTCGGACGGAAGCCCAACCCGCCTCCCCGTCACCTCGCTCAGCCAGGCACAATAGGCCACGGCATCGTGCCAGGTCACGTCGACCACCGGGTGGCTCTCTTTTCCCTTCGGCGGCCGGCCGTTCTCCCAGCCTGCCGGTGCCTCGTGCCCCCTTGCCGCCACAAAGAACCGATACTGAGCGTTGGTAACAGGAACGCGGGAAATGAGATAGGCTGGTAACTCTACCTCGTGTTGTGGCAGTTCATCGGCATTTGCCTTTGGGTCCTTCCTCCTATCGCTGCCCATCAGAAATGACCCGGCGGGAATCTCCACCCACTCCGGCTCGCCATAGGGCATACTCCAGTAGCCCGCCCCGCCCCGCACCAGGACATCGATCGCCTCGCCGCGCTGCTCGATCCAGGCTTTGATGCCCCACTTGCCCAGCCAGCGCCGCCAGGCCGGCGGGCGGGCGTCCAACGCATGCCGCAGCCGCACGTTCACCCCCTCTGCCACCGTCCGCTCCAGCCGTTCACGCTCCACGTCCTGCACGCAGGCAGCGGCCAGGATCAAGTTGTGGTACGGCGACGGCTCCTCTTTGCGCTCGGCGATGGCCTGGATCAGCCGCGTTGTCCGCTCGCGGCTCTGCATGCTCAGATGGCCCGCCTCCAGCAGGATCACCTCCCGCCACCACGCCTCCCCCGAGCGCTCCAGGGTGTAGGCCACGTAGTCGTCCCGTCCCGCCACGGCCAGCGCCGCCAGGTACTCCTGGAAGGTGAGGTGGCTGAAGCCGTACACCCCCTGCCCCGCTCCACCAACAGCCCGGCCCGCTCCTGGACCACCTGCAGGAAAGAGTCCACTGCCCGTGTCGTGGCCCGCCAGTCGCCCAGAATGGCGTGAAATTGGTCGCCCAGCAGCCGCCGCAGGTCAGCGGCTTCGATCTCTTTCTGCTGGCGCTCCTGCATCCACAGCGCCGTCGTCTGCAAGAGCAACTGCTTGTCGTTGGCGTCGAAGGGCCGCCCTTCCAACACCACAGTCTCATGCACCCCCCGCGCCTCGTCCCACTTGCCCAGCAGCACGTTCACCGCCTCGTCGTACAGCTCGGCCCGCCGGTCGGGCAGCTTGACCCGGTCACGGTGGACGAGGGCGATCACCGTCAGCATCAGCGGGTTGATCGCCAGGTCGCGGATGCGCTCGTTCTCCCGGATCGCCTGGAGCAGTTGGCGGGTCTGTCCCTCGGCGTAGGCGGTTGTGCTCTCCCCTGCGCCCATCTGCCCAACCGCCACTGCCATGTGCCAGTTGCACAAGAACTGCTCTACATCATCCAGGGTGAAATCGCGCACCGTAGTCGTGGCGTATGCCTCGCCCAGACGGGCTGCGCCCTTGTAACCCACCAGCCGGCTGGTGACCACGTAGCGACAGTCGGAATAGGCAGCGGTAAAGGCCTCCACCAGCCGCGAAACGCGGCGGCGCAGGTCGGGGTCCGCCACCTCGTCCAGCCCATCGAGCAGGACGACCGCGCGGCCCTGGCGCAGGTATGGATCAAAGAAATCTCCCGGCAGGTCGACGCGCTCGCCCTGCAGCATCTCGCCGAGGAGCGCCAGGAGCAGCGCGTGGCCCTCGGTGCCATCGTCCTCGGGGCGGCGAGCCTTCAAGTACGCGCCGAAACGGCGCAAGGGGAGGAGAATGGGCAAACGGTCGCTTTCATTCAAACCCAGCCGTTCCCTGACCAGCCCGTTCCCTTCCGCCAGATCGCGAGCATAGAGCAGGGCCAGGTAACGAAGCAGCGTCGTCTTGCCGCTGCCGGGGTCGCCCAGCACGACCAGGCGCGGGTGCGCGTCCAGGGCCTCGTTCACGCTGACGGTGACGGTTTCGGTGTGGGTGCGTGGCACATCGGGGCGGGGGAAGCGCCGCTCGCCAGGAGCCAGGCAGGCCTCGTCCTCCAGCCAGGCCTCCTCGGCGGTCACCGTGCGCTGGCGGGTGGCGCGGAGGGTGATGTAGATTTGCTCCAACTCGATGTGAACCAGCTTCCCGCCGGAGCGGATGCCCTGGAGCTGAAGGTAGCGGTTGCGGCCGACGACGTGGCGCAAGTAGGCCGCCAGGGCTGCGTCATGGTCGACGGCGGGAGTCGCCACCGGCTCCTCGCCGATGACGACACGAGCGCCATCGCCGGCGACGATGATGTGGCCGCCCACCTGGTCGGCCACGACGGCGCCCTCTCCGGCTGCCTTGGAGTGGTCGCCCTGGGCAATCGCGCCGGAAGCGCCGGCGGCGATCTCGGCCTGGAGTGAGACAGCACAGATCGGACAGACGTTGAATTCGTCGGGCCACACTTTTCCGCATTTTGGGCATTGCATCGGGCATCTCCCTCCCACGCAAAACGCCGCCCCCCCCTTGCCTGGAGAGCGGCGCTGGTGTAGAATGAGTGGGCCGGTCCCCTGGGGCTTTCAGGGGTGGGCGACGGGACGGGTTCCAGTTTGCAACTGGGACTGTCCCGTCTTCTGTTGGCGCTAGTTTAGCATAGATTGGCGGCAGGGACAACACAGCAAGAAGCTGCGTAGCAGAACAGTTGGGGCAGCCCGTGGGAAATAGAGTGGTAGCGCCTTCCAGAAGCTTTGTGTATAATCCCCGTATGCGCGAGGCGATGGTCGATGGGCAGCTTGTCGTGGCGGACCTGGAGGTGCCCGCGGCAGTACCGGCCTTGCGGATGGGGGTAGATTCGAATGTCCCAGCACAGCAAGACACAGTGGTGGAAGATATTATCCGTTGAGGATTGGCGCAGGTGGAGATTATGATTGACGACGTAACCCAAGCCCGGGCACTCATAGCCAGGATGGAGGCCCACCTCCCCATCCCGGCGCGACCGACGAGCGGATTGGTGCGGCTCTTGAAGAAGCAAGGGCTCAACCTGTCGCGCCACCGCGAGTTGTCGATTCGGCGGCTGTTCTACCTTGGTGACGAGGGTGGGATTTCGTGTGACATCACCCCACCGGGAATGGAAAAGATGCCGGTCATCTGCTCGATCACGCATCTCAGAATCGCCCCGGCTCACCCGTTGGCCAAGGAAATCCGCGGCTATCAATCGGCGCGGGCAAATCGGCTGGCCCGCGAGCAGGCGGGCCGGTCCTGAGAAGAGATACTACCCCTTCGCCGCTACGGATACCCCGGCGGGCAGCTCCCCTCCCGCACGCACGGGTCGCGCAGCACGCTCTGCGCCTCGATCACCGGGACCGGCACCGCCCCGCCGCACGTCCCGTACTCGAAGGCGCACCACGGCCCGGCGCCGCCAGAGCAGACCTGCCACGAGGTATGGTAC
>JAFGEI010000055.1 GCA_016931695.1 Anaerolineae bacterium
ATTAACACGAAAAAAGTAGAAAATTCGTGAAATTCGTGTTAATTCGTGGCAGAAATTCCGAGATCATCTAGGGCTCCCCCAACTAATCAATGCGCCCGGATGAAACTTCCGGGGGCGCAGCAGCCCTTTGCCGCGCCCCGGGAAGGGAGAAGCATGCCCAGCAGCGGATGGGAGGGTTGGCCCACCCGCGGCGACTGCTCTGCGTCAGCCAGTGGGGGAAGGAGCCGCCTGCGGGACAGCCGCGGCAATCGGCTGCCCGGCGTCGTCAAAGGTTTGCATCAGCGAGCGGGCCGAGCGCGCGCCGATGGAAAGGCCGATCACGATCGTCATCGACTCGCCCACCAGCAGCACCGCCGAGGCGAGGAAAGGCAACCCCACCAGCAGCCCGCTGATGGCCGGGATGAAAAAGATGACGCTCGCCAGCCAGACGAGCCAGACCGCCAGGCGCGGGGCGCCGCGGTTCCAGTGTTTCCAGATCAACCAGCCCGATCCCCAGGCCAGGAACTCGGCGACGATGGCCAGGCCCGCCTTGGGCCGGGTTTCAATGAGCCGGAACACCCGTCCCACCCCCTTGCTCAGCTTCCACATCAGGTAGATGGCATAGCCCATCAGGCCCAGCAGGATGAGCGCCACGACCACCAGCAGGACGACCAGCAGCCAGGGATTGACCTGGCTCAGGACGTACAACAGGCCCATCAAGACCACCGAGGCGACGTTCTCGATCGTGGCGTGGATCGGGGCGGAAAGGTGGCCGGCCGTCCCGGTGGCGGTGTTGAGAGCGGGCTTGGCCAGGAACTTGGCGCCGCCGAGGACAGAGGCCGCCGCCGCGCCGCCGCCGGCAATGATCCATCCCGCTCCCCCCACGCCGTGTCCCTCCGGATGAAAGATGCGCAGCGTCTCCAGGATGCCGCCCAGCTCCGGGTGCATCTCGACGATGAACCCGGCCGCAGCCAGCGCCACCAGCGCGCCAGAGACCGGAACGACGAACCCGCTGAGAAACTTGGTCACCGTGTTGACGACATTCATCACTCCTGGAGAGAGCAGGGAAGCGTAGGCGGGGGCAAGGGTGATCAGCCAGAACAGGGCCATGATGGCGATGAACCACCACGATTCCATAAACTGCATCTGCGGCGCCATCTCGATCAGGTTGGTCTTGGCGCCAATGGCGATGAGCAGCAGGCAAAGGTATTGGTCGCTCGCGCCAATCAACCCGCCCGAAGCAATTGCCGAGAGTATCAACTCCATCACAATCCTCCTTCTCATCTCTCCCGCTTGGGGTTAGCGCCGAGCACACAACTCCTTGCGCCTGCCATGGGAGAGCCTCCAGACGCGCACTCGATCCGCCGGGCCGGGTACGCACGACCCATGTCCATTTTACCATCATTTGCCCTTTTGACCAGGCGCCAGCCAACTCAGCGCACCCGCCTGGTTTGCCCAGATGGGCCGGAAGGGGTAAAATGGAACCGGTGAAGTGAGGCAATGGAGCAAATAACGGCTGGTGAGATTGTCGTCGAAACGTCCGGGTTCTTTACCCGCCGCCACCGGATGATGGCGGGCAGCGCCAGGTTGGGCGACCTGACGATCGGCCTGGGCTCTGCGGTCTCTTTTGTCGACGGGCAGGGCCGGCAGGTGCGCATGGGACGCGCCGCTCGACTGTCGGGGACGTACGAGATGTGGGCGGAGGGACAGGCGCGGGCTTCTGCCCGCGGGATTTTCCCGCGCGGCGTCGAGATCCAGTTTGGCGGAGCCCGATTTCTGCTGCAGCCCGCGTCCCGCTTCCGCGACTGGGAGCTGGCGACGGAAAGCGGCGACGTCCTGCTGACGGTGGGCCGCGGCGGATGGGGCCAGCCGCCCTGGATGACCGTCCACGCCCCCCTGGCGCTCGAGCTATTGGCTTTCGCCTACTTTCTGGCGCTGATGCAGTGGCGAGCGGCGCGGCTGCGGAACGGGTAGCCGCGCTGCAAGAGAGGGAAAAATGGACAACCTGGAGCAATGGCTGCTGCTGTTGATCCCCATCGCCGTCCTGCAGGTGGGACTGATGCTCCTGGCCCTGGTCGACCTGCTCCGCCGCGAGCGGACAAAAGGCCCCAAGTGGGCCTGGGCGCTGGCGATCCTGTTCGTCAACTTTATCGGCCCGGTGCTGTATCTGCTGTTTGGCCGGGAGGAGTAAGTGACCGCCATTCGCGTCGAGGGGCTGCGCAAACGCTTTGGCCAGGTCCAGGCGCTGGATGGGCTGACCTTTACGGTGCAGCAGGGCGCGGTCTTTGGCTTCCTGGGGCCAAACGGCGCTGGCAAGACGACGACGATCCGCATCCTCACCGGCCTGGCCCGGCCCAGCGGGGGGCGCGCCTGGGTGCTGGGGATGGACGTTTCTACCGCGCGCCGCGAGATCGCCCGGCGCATCGGCTACCTGCCCGAAGAGCCGGTTTTCTACCCCTGGATGACGGCGCGGGAACTCCTCGACCACGTGGGGCGCATGTTTGGGCTGCCGGGGCGGGAGCGGCGGGCCCGCGTGAACGAGCTGCTCGACCAGGTTGGGCTCAGCCAGGTGGGAGGGCGGCGAATCGGCGCGTTCTCGCGCGGCATGCGCCAGCGGCTGGGAATCGCCCAGGCGCTGATCAACCGTCCCGCGCTGCTCTTTCTCGACGAACCGATGAGCGCGCTCGACCCGGCCGGGCGGCGGGAGGTGTTGGAGCTGCTCGACCGGCTGCGGGCAGATTGTTCTATTCTTATGTCAACTCACGTCCTGTCCGATGTCGAGCGGGTCTGCGATACGGTGGGCATCATCGCCAGGGGGCGCATGGTCATCGAGGCGCCGCGCGAAGAACTGCTGGCGCGGTACGCCGCGCCGGCATTCGAGATCGAGGGAGAGCCGGGGAACGAGGGGGCACTCGCGGCCTGGGCCGAGGGGCTGCGCAACGCGCGTTGGGCGATGCACGTCGCCGTGGTCGGTACCGCCGTCCGCGTCGTGGCGAGCGACGTGGCGGCGGCCAAGCGCGAACTGCTGCCCTCGGCAGTCGCGGCGGGACTGACCCTGGCGCGCTACGAGATCGCCCGGCCCTCCCTGGAGGACGTCTTTTTGCAGCTGGTCGGTGCGGGAGAGGTGGCGTGAGCATATTCTTGGTCATGCTGCGCAAGGAACTGCTGGCGCAGTGGCGTTCGTACCGCCTGCTGGTCGTGGTGGTGGTGCTGCTGATCTTTGGGCTGACGTCGCCGCTGGTCGCCAGGCTCACCCCCGAGTTGCTAAAGCTCTTGCCAGAGGGCGAGACGATCGCCGGGCTCGTCCCCCCACCGACGACGGCAGACGCGGTGGCGCAGTACGTCAAGAACGTCAGCCAATTTGGGGTCATCCTGGCGCTGCTGATGACCGTAGGCGCGGTGGCCCAGGAGAAGGAGCGCGGGACGGCGGCGCTCACGCTGGTCAAACCCGTGCCGCGCCTGGCGTTCCTGGGGGCCAAGTTTGCCGCCCTGGGACTGACCTTTGCCATCGGCATTGCAGTGGCTGGCCTGGCCGCCTACTATTACACCTGGATCCTGTTCGACGCCCTCGATGCCTGGCGCTGGGCAGCGCTCAACGGGCTGATGCTGCTGTTCGTGCTGGTCTATGTCGCCCTGACCCTGTTCTGCAGCGCGGCCAGCCGCTCCCAGGTGCTGGCCGGGGGGCTGGCCATCGGCTGGGCGATCCTCCTCTCCGCTCTCGGCGCGATTCCGGCGCTGCGCGAACACCTGCCGGGACAGCTGCTCAGCTGGGCGGCGGAACTGGCGGTTGGCGGCAGCGAGGCGGCGTGGTCGGCCCTGGCAGTGAGCTGCGGGCTGGTCGTCGCGGCATTCGTGGGGGCGTGGGGAATTTTCGCCCGGCAGGAACTGTGGTAGTGCTCCGATTGGGTGTTGTTGACAATTTTCGGCCACGAATTCACACGAATTGATACGAATTTGGCCTCAATTCGTGTGAATTCGCGTTAATTCATGGCCGATTTTCTGCCGCTCGGTTAGACCAGCACTCGAGAGGAAGACTATCGGAACTGTGAGGCGGCCATAACCGGGCAGACAGTTACCCACGGCGCCAGCTCAGGGCCGGGGAGGGAGAAAGAGATGGGGGAAAAACGATTCGATTGGCGCCTGGCGCTGATCCTGTGGGCCGCCGGCGTCGTAG
Source organism: Anaerolineae bacterium (assembly GCA_016931695.1). Taxonomy (GTDB): domain Bacteria; phylum Chloroflexota; class Anaerolineae; order B4-G1; family DUEL01; genus JAFGEI01. The sequence continues at coordinate 4,154 of JAFGEI010000055.1, forward strand.
GGGTAGCGGCCGTCATTCCCTACAGCCTGACCCTGCAAGGGTCAGCGTTGGAGGAAATCGGCCCCCTGCCCGTACCGCTGGGGGTGGTGATCGTCGCCCAGGTCAGCCAGAACGCGGTGCTGGTGGCGATTGCGGTCGGATTGGGGCTGCTGCTGGCAGGACAGATCGGCCTGGGCGCGCCGATTATCGAAGGGCTGCTGGCGCGGGAGCCGGTGGGGGCACGTCTGCGGCAGTTCCTGCCGCTGGCGGTCCTGCTGGGCGCGGTCGGGGCCATCGCCATCATCCTGCTCGACCTGTACCTGTTTGTCCCCGGCCTGCCTCAAGTGGCGGCGGAGAACGCGGCGCACCCGCCGGCGTGGCAGGGGTTTCTGGCCTCGTTCTACGGCGGCATCACCGAGGAACTGTTCCTACGCCTGCTGGTCATGTCCCTCCTGGCCTGGTTGATCGGGCTGCTGTGGCGCGGGGCGGACGGAAAGCCCACGCCGGGCGCCTTTTGGGCGGCCAACATCCTGGCGGCGATCCTCTTTGGCCTGGGCCACCTGCCGGCGACGGCGGCCATCTTCCCGCTGACCGGTTGGATCGTCCTGCGGGCCGTCGTGTTGAACGGGGTAGTGGGCCTCGCCTGCGGCTACCTCTACTGGCAGCACGGGCTGGAATCCGCCATGGTCGCCCACTTTAGCGCCGACATCGTCCTCCACGTATTGCTCCCCCTCCTCGCCTCCTGACCGTTTGTTTCACGTGAAACATGTCCGAGGTGCCTGACGGGGGCGCTTCGCAAAGCGTCCCTACCGAACAGCTGGTCCGAAACTCGAACAGAACCGTTCTCATAGATCGCGCTTGCAGCGCGCCCCGCTACCCCCGCATCCGCTGCCAGACGATTGCCGCAGCCAGCGCCAGCAGCA
>JAFGEI010000056.1 GCA_016931695.1 Anaerolineae bacterium
AGAAGCGAAATCTCGTTCTGCAAGGAACGAGACCCTTCGCTCCGCCCTCTGGGCGTCGCTCAGGGTGACAAATTTGGATCTACTGAGTCTCCCGGTTTCGCGCCGGTTCAACAAAAATCCAATCCTTGACAAACTATCCTCGCCATGATATAGTGCCTTGGATTTCACCGACTCTCCATTGCCTGGAAAAAGCCTTTGCTATATCAGGCCGGTTCCGCAAATGCAACTGCTCAGGCTGTCCGCCTGAATGCTCTGCCCAGGCCAGGGGGGGGAGAGCGGCCAGGAGCGGCGGGCTGAGTAGCCGCTTTCAAATCCCAAACAATCAAAAGGAGAAGTAAATGAAGCAAATCAAAGTACTGTACTTGTTAGGCCTTCTGGCCCTGCTGGTGTCCATCATGAACGTCCCCGTGGCAGCAACCAACGACACGCAGCTTGCAGAAGCGACGTTCCCCAAGCAGGGTGGTCTCGAGGCGGCAGGGAGAGATGGCACCATCCAACATCCGCCGAGCCCCGGCGAGCCCGCCGTCTACATCATTCAACTACAAGGTGCTCCCGTTGCCAGCTACCGCGGCGGCGTGGCCGGCCTGGAAGCGACCAACCCCGCCGCGAGAGGCGAGCGCAAGCTCGACGTCAACGACCCAGTCGTCGCGACGTACCGCCAATACCTCACCGACCAGCAGAACCTGTTTATCAGCGCGATGGAGCAGGCTGTTGGCCACCCGGTGGAAATCCTCTACCGCTACAAGCTGGCCCTCAACGGCATGGCCGTTCGGCTGACCGCCGCCGAAGCGGCCCAAATCGCCGGACTGGACGGGGTCCTACAGGTGCTGCCCGAGCAAATCCGCTACCCGCTCACCGACGCCGGCCCGACCTGGATCGGCGCCCCTGGCATCTGGGACGGCTCCACCACCGGTGGGCTTCCCGGCACCATGGGTGAGGGCGTCATCGTCGGCATCCTCGACACGGGCATCAACCACGACCACCCCTCCTTCGCCCAAGTCGGGCCGGTCGACGGCTACGTGCACGTCAACCCCTTCGGCTCGGGCAACTTTGTCGGCTACTGCGTGGCCAATCCCTCCTTCTGTAACGACAAGCTCATCGGCGCCTGGAACTATACCGACGGGCCCGAGGACAATAACGGCCACGGCAGCCACACCGCCAGCACGACGGCCGGCAACTTTGTCACCGGGATCATTTCCGCTCCCACGGCCATCTTTACCGCCTCGATCTCTGGTGTGGCTCCCCACGCCAACATCATTGCCTACGACGTCTGCTCCGCCGGCTGCCCGGAGGCCGGCAGCATCGCCGCCACCGAGCAGGCTATCAGCGACACCGTCGACGTGATCAACTTTTCCATCGGCGGCGGCCCGACCAACCCCTGGCTCGACCTGGGCGCGTTGGCCTTCTTGGGCGCCCGGGACGCGGGGATCATGGTGGCGACCTCGGCCGGCAACAACGGCCCGGGCGAGGGCACCGTCGGCTCACCGGCGAACGCACCCTGGCTGCTCTCGGTGGGCGCCAGCACCCACAACCGCATCTTTGCCAACGCCCTGATCGACATGGTGGGCGGAACCGCGCCGGACGACATGTACGGTCAAAGTATCACCGCCGGCTACGGCCCTGCCGAGATCGTCCACGCCCGCGACTTTGACGCCTTTCCCCCGGGAGACCCCGACGACGGACAATGCCTGACTCCCTTCCCCGCTGGCACCTGGACCAACGGTGAAATCGTGGTCTGCGACCGCGGCACGATCGCCCGCGTAGACAAGGGCGCCAACGTCCTGGCCGGCGGCGCCGGCGGTTTTGTGCTGGCGAATGTGGCCGCCAACGGCGAGTCCGTCAACGCCGACGCCCACTACCTGCCAGCCGTCCACCTCGGCTTTACCGATTCCGACGTCCTGCGAACCTGGCTCACCAACACCGTCGTGCAGACGGCAACCATCGCCGGTACCTGGGTCGATCTCGACCCGGCCAACGGCGACATCATGGCCGCCTTCAGCTCCCGCGGCGAGAATCCCTCGCTGCCCGAGGTGATCAAGCCCGACGTGATCGCGCCGGGATTGGGTATCTTTGCTGCGTCGATGGACGGGTACGAGTACGAAAGCATGAGCGGCACCTCCATGGCCAGCCCGCACGCGGCTGGTTCGGCCGCCCTGCTCACGGCACTGCACCCCGAATGGACGCCGTCCGAGATCCAGTCGGTGCTCATGAGCACAGCCTGGAACGCCACCGTGCTCAAGGAGGACGCGGCGACCCCAGCCGATCCCTTCGACATGGGCGCGGGTCGTATCGACCTGAGCCAGGCCGGCATCCCTGGCCTGGTCCTCGACGAAACCATAGCCGACTTTTTGGCCGCCGATCCCTCCCTGGGCGGCGATCCCAAGACACTCAACCTGGCCAGCATGGGCGATGCCTGGTGCCTGGAATCGTGCGGCTGGATGCGCGAGGTCGCCAGCACGCTGCCCTACTCGGTGACCTGGACCGCCAGCGTCGTCGCGCCGCCGGGAATGACGGTTACCGTCACCCCCAACAGCTTTGAACTGGGGGCGCTCGGCACCCAGGCCTTTAGCGTGACGGCGGACGTCACCGGACTGCCGATCAACCAATGGGTCTTTGCCGAGCTGGTCCTTGCGCCGACCACGGCCTTTACCGTCCCCGCCGCGGCGCACTTGCCCATCGCCGTGATGCCTTCAGCCGGCCCACCGACCATCACCGTCGATCCGGCGACCATGGAGCCCTTTATCCTCCCCGACGATACCATCACCGAACCACTGACCATCGGCAATCTCGGCGACAGCCCCCTGGAGTGGGAGGTTTACGAGGACACCACCCTGCTGGGCGGCGAGCCGCAGCAAGGGGACTGGTTCGAGGATTGGGATTCTTATCCCACCGGCCAGGATATGCACGGCCTGGGCGGATGGAAGGGCTGGGGCAACGACCCGGCCTACACTGCGTTCACCACCGACACCCACGCCACAAGCGCACCTAACTCGATCGACATCGTCGCCGATGCAGACCTGGTCCACGAATACACCATCAACACCGGCCTCTGGCGCTACACCGCCTGGCAGTACATCCCCGGCGACTTTGACGGGGAGTCGTATTTCATCCTGCTGAACCAGTACGACGACGCTGGCGCGACCAACAACTGGTCCACCCAGGTGCACGCCCAAAGCGCCACCGGCCTGATCATCGTCGATGGCGAGTGTGATGGCTCCCCCCTGCCCATGATCCAGGACCAGTGGGTGGAGCTCCGCGTAGAGATCGACCTGATCAACGACTGGCAGGAAATCTACTACGACGACCAGCTCCTCGGGGCATGCTCTTGGTCGGAGGGCATGAGCGGCGGTGGCATCACCAGCATCGGCGCTGTCGACCTGTTCGCCAACGGCGCCTCCTCCGTTTACTACGACGACCTATCCCTCATCGAGACGACGCCCGAGACCTGCGACCTGATCAACAACATCCCCTGGGTCAGTCTCTTCCCGGAGGAGGGCGCCACGCTGCCGGGCGAGAGCTCGATCGTGGACGTCACTTTCGACTCCGCCGGGCTGGGACTGGGCTACTACACCGGCACCCTCTGCATCGCCAGCAACGATCCGGTCGACCCGCTGGTTATGGTACCGCTGACGATGACGGTCGTGGAATGCGTCAAGCTGACCGACGCCGCCATCGACGGGCCCGCTCAACTGGCCCCCGGAGAGCCGGGCGACTATAGCGTGGATTTGCTGCCACACAACGCCACCGAACCGATCGACATCCTGTGGAGCAACGGCATGACCGGCACCAGCACGACGTACAGCTGGCCCGACGAGGGGACCTACACCATCGACGTTACGGCGACCAACTGTGCGGGCAGCGCCCTCGTCACAGCCACACTGGAAGTGACCGTGGATTGTGTCGAGGTACTCACCGCCACCATCTCTGGGCCGGCCCAGCTGATGGTGGGCGAAGAAGGTGCCTACACGGTAACCTGGGAGCCGCCCAACGCCACGCCGCCCATTCTCATCGCCTGGAGCAACGGCATGACCGGCACCACCACCGTCTACAGCTGGACCCTCCCCGGTGCATACACCATCGCCGTCTCGACAACCAACTGTGCGGACGTGACTGTCGTGGGCACGTTCGATGTCGTCGTAAGCCAGTACTATATCTACCTGCCCATCATCACCAAGAACGAATAACTCGAGGCAGTAACTTGCAGGGGGAGGCGGGCATCGAAGCACTGCCCGCCTCCCCTCACTTTTTCCCTTACCGCCAGTTACGCCGGGAGATTCCCTCGCTGCCCCGCTGGGGCGCTACGCTACCGCGTGCAGCCGCACCCCCCCCGCATGGTTCAGCATGCACAAAACCGACCGCGGCCGCTGCCCCAACAGGCGCTCGACTGCGTTTACGTAGCGACGGGCCTGGGCCACGTAATCCTCTTGCTCCAAAAGCTCCCTGAACCGTGCATCGTCTTGCACGTCGTCGGTTTTGAATTCGACGACCGTCCACAGGCCATCCTGCAGGTAGAGGGCGTCGATGATGCCGCTCTCGATGCGGCCGTTCTCCTCCAGGCTGTACGGCACCTCGTGCAGCCGCCGATCCGCCCGGTTCATCTCTTGGTACAGGGAGTGCCCTGCGAAGCGCTCCAGCAGCCGGCGGCTCTGGCGGATCGCGTCGGCCAGCACCCGCGGATCGGCGACGCCATAGCCGCGGGCGCGGGCTTCGGCCCAGTGCTCAAAGCTGCCATCAGGGAAGCGCCACGCCGCCAGTGCCTCGTGAACGATCGAGCCGACTACCCACGCTGGCGCGCGTGGGCGCTCGATTGCCGGCACCACGCGCCAGACCCGCTGCGGCGGGATGCGCTCCTGCTGGGACGCCCGCGGGTCGAGACGTTTCATCTCCGGCACAACGGGGCTCAGCAGCGGGGGCGGCAGGGCAAGCGACAGATCGCTTCTCCCCACCCTCCCGGGCGCAGCGTGCGCCCAGACAACTCCCGGCTCGTAGATGGCACAATGCACCGGCGTTTCACCCACCTGCAGGTCGAGATGGACGACCCCGGCCCCCTCTGCGTCGCAGGCAATATCCTCGTCGGCAAGGCCCAGCGGCCCGGCAATTTTGCCCAGCCAACCGCCCGCCTTGCCGATCTGCCCCCCTTGCCTGAGCCCAACGCAGCCGCTCAAGATCAGCTTTTCGCGGGCGCGGGTGGCGGCGACATAGAACAGCCGTTCTGACTCGGCCTCCGCCTGATCCTGGTCTCGCGCCTTGCCCAGCTCGTAGACGCTGCTCTCTGCGTCGCCCTCACCTGTGAGCCTGACCAGCACCCCGAGTTCTGCATCCACCAGCAATCCCCTGCTGCCCGGCGTCGCGTGGGTGACGTCGCCGATCGCCACCACCGGGAACTCTAACCCCTTGGCCGCGTGGACGCTCATCACCTGGACCGCTCCTTCGGCCGTCGAGCGCGCCTCGCCCTCGCGCATGCCGGCGTCGCGCAGCCCCTGCAGGTACTCGAGAAACTCGCCTACTCCGGCAATCCTGCTGGCGTGAGCGTCAGCCAGGAGCTTGGCGACGTTGCGCGCGCCCCGCGCCTGCCCGGCCTGGATCAGCGCCGCCCGGTAGTCAGTGGCGTCCAGGTATTCCTTCAACAGATCGGCGACAATAGTTCGCCCGGCCTGGCGGTGCAAGGCAGCGATGACGCGGGCCGCCCGCTCCGCTTTGCGGCCGTCGTCGCCAACCAGGCCCGCCCCTCCCGCCTGCAGCACGTCCCACAACGAGGCCGCCCCACCCTGCCGGTCGCGCGCCTGGCAAACCCGGTACAACGCAGCGTCGGAGAGGGCAAAGGCCGGGGAGCGCAGCAGCCCAGCCAGGGCCAGGTCGTCGCGGGGGTCGGCCAGGGCCTGCAGCCCATTCAGGAGGTCGCGAATCTCGGGGCGGCCATAAAAGCCACGCCCGGCCACAGTCAGAAAGGGCACGCCCGCCCGCTCCAGGGCGTCCTCGTAGGGGCCAAAGGAGCGCGAAGCGCGACAGAGGATGGCCACGTCGCCATAGTCGAGGGGGCGCGGCTGCCCGTCCTCGACCACCTGCGTGCCCGCGGTCACCAACTCCACCAGCCGGGCGGCCAGGGCATTGGCCGCCCGGTGCAGTGCGCCATCGGCCTTGGTGCCGGCGGCCAGGTGAAGCTCGACGTGAGGCGCAGCAAATCCCGGCCCGGCGTCCGCGCGGTGGTGCCCCAGCGGCGCAAAAGGCTCGGCCCAGGGCCGGGCCGCGTCCTCCGCCTCACCCAACACCGGACGGAGCAAGTCGTTCAGCGCTTCGACCAGCGCGCGGTGAGCGCGGTAGGACGTTGCCAGGGAAAATGCCGCGCCCCCCTGGCGCTCGATCCGCTCGCGCTCGGTGCGAAAGACAGTCACATCCGCCCCGCGGAAGCGATAGATCGACTGCTTGGCATCGCCGACGATAAAGAGCCGTCCTTGATTGCCGTTCAAGAGCGCCACCAGGTCTCGCTGGCGACCGTTGGTGTCCTGGAACTCGTCGACCAGGATCGCCCTGACCTCGGCCTGCCAGCGCGCCCGCACCGCCGCGTCCCCGCGCAGGAGCGCCAGCGCGCCCTGCTCCAGGTCGTCGAAATCGAGACTGTTCCGCTCGCGCTTGAAGGCGTCGTAGCGAGCGCCGGCGACGGCGAGGGTCTGGCGCAGCAAGGGCACCGCCGCCGCCAGCTTCTCGTCCAGGTCGGTCAGCCGCCGCTCTAACAAGCCGGCCTGGCCCCGCCACAGCTCGCGCAGAGCGCGTAGGGCTCCCTTGACCTCGTCGAGCTGCTCCCGCCCTCCGGGCCACGAACGCTGGCTGCCGCCGCCGAGGTTGATTGCACCCAGGCGGGCAAGCGACGCCAGCCGGTCGGCCAGCGGACCCGTCGCGCCGCCGAGCGCCGCCAGCGCCTCCTGCCGCTCCAGCGCCGCCTTGTCATCCGGCTTGTCCGCCGCATTGTTCTCCAGCACCTCGACGGCCTCGCCCCACGCCGGGCGCGCCAGCAGCGCGCGCAGCGCCTGCTCCTGCCGCGCCGCCAGCGCCGCCGCCCAGTGAGCGAACAAGTCCTCGGGCAGGGAGGCCACAGCGTCCTCGACGTCCCCCCGCTGCCCCAGCAGGCTCCCCAGTGCCGAGCGCAGCCCGTACTCGCCCAGCAGAGCGAACAGCGCCGCTGCCTGCGCATCGTCGGCGGCCCAGCTCAATGCCTCGTCCACCGCCCGGCGCTGCAGGATACCGACCAGTCCCTCGTCCAGCACCTCAAAGCGCGGGTCGACCCGCGCCTCGGCCGGATGGGCGCGCAGCATCTCGGCGCACAAACTGTGGATGGTGCCGATGCGCGCCGCGTCGAGGGCGGCGTAGAGCGACTGCCAGCGCTCCCGCTCCACCCCCGAGAGGTCGTCCCGTGCCGGGTAGCGGCGCACTTGCTCGCGGACGCGGTTGCGCATCGCGCGGGCCGCCTTGCGGGTAAAAGTGATGGCGACGATCGAACGAAGCGGCAGCCCTTCGGCCAGCAGGGAGAGATAGCGGGCGACGAGGGTGCGCGTCTTGCCGGTCCCGGCCCCGGCGGTGACGGCCACGTCGCGGCCGCGCTCGACGACGGCCGGCTCCTGCTCCGGGCTGGGCTCCATCTGGGCGACGATGGGGTGCACCATCTCAGCCTCCATACCCCGCTTCATAGTGCCAGCAGAAGGCTGTCGCCGGGCAATACGACGGGCAGCCGGTATGGGGCGGTGAGGGCACAAAGCGGCCAGCGCGCGCGGCGCGGACTGCTTCCCAGGCGTAGCGCACCGCGTCCGCCATCGCTCCCTCCGCCCCGCCCTCGTAGCTGCTCAACTTGAGCGAACTGGCCTCGACCTGGTAAAAGTGCCAATAGAACCCTTCTACCGGCTCGCCCAACCCCAGAGCATCCCGCGCCGCCAGGGCGTAGAGAGGGAGCTGCAGGTTCTCCCCACGGGCCACCGCCGCCTTGGTGTAGGCGGATGGACTGCCGGTCTTGTAGTCGACGACGCGCACCTTCCCGGCGGGTGAACGATCGACCCGGTCGATGTAGCCGCGCAGGCAAAAGCTGTCCGCGCCCGCGCGCACGACTAGCGCCGGCCGGCCAGCCAATCCAAAGGCCATCTCGTGGCCATAAGGAATATAGTCGCCCGGCAGTTCAGCCAGCGCCGCCAGCGAGCGGCGGACGTTGTCGACGATCTCGAGCCGGGTCTGAACCCACCAGGCCGTCTCGCGAAAACCCTCGCGGCGCGGCGCTTCGTCCAGGACGCGCCCGGCCACCGCCGGCAGGGCAGCCAGCAGCTGCTCCAAGTCGGTCGGGTCGGCTACTGCCGGGTCTTGGTAAACCGTCTCGAGAATGCGGTGGTAGATCGTCCCCATCTGCCGGGCGTCCAGCCCCTCGCCCGGCTCCTCGCGCGGCTCCAGCCTGAGCACGTGGGCGACGAAAAAGCGGAAGGGGCAGGCGCGGTACGCCTCCAGGCGGCTGGCGCTCCACATCCGCCCCGGGCCAAAGCGGGCGGCGAAATCGCCGGCGAGGGCGCCCAGTTCCCCCTCGAATGGACTGTCCGCCGCAGCTCCTTTGCGCAGGCCAAAGATGCGCGCCGCCTCTTCCATCGCGACACAGCGCTCGGGTTCCGCTTCCTCGACCCACCTGCGCGCCGCCGCGCACGCCGGGTGGGCGGCCGCGCTCTCCATCAGCTCAGGCCACGAGGCGGCCTGGTCGGGCGTGGGGATCGACTCGCTGATCAGTGTCTGTGGCTCGACGCGCAGCAGCCGGCGCACCTCCTCCCAGAAGGGCGAGGCCTGCCAGGGCGCGCCGTTGTCGGCCAGGCGGGGGCGGGTGAGCAGCAGCCGCTCGCGCGGGCGCGTGACGGCCTCGTAAAAGAACCCGGCCTCGGCGCTCTCGGCGGAGGGCCGTAGGGGCAGTCCGTGCGCCGTTCTCATCCGCTCCCGGTCGGCGTCGCGCAGGAAGGGATCCTCGCTCAGGGTGGCGGGAAACTCGCCCTCGGCCAGCCCCAGCACGGCCACGGCGCGAAAGGCCAGACCGCGGGCCTGCACCGCGTCGGCGACGAGGATCTCTTCGCACTCGGGGCGGACAGGTATGCGGTACGTCGTCGCTTCCACCGCTCCCACCAGCTCGTCGAAGAAACGTGGGAAACTGACCGGGGCGGTGTTCAGCGCCTCCTCGGCCCAGACCAGCCCACGCAGGACGTCCTTGAGCGCCTGGAGTGCCGCCACGTCCCGCTCGGCGACCTCGCCGGCGGCATCGCGGGCACAGGCGACGACATGCAAGGCAGTAGGCTCGCCGGGCGCGGGGTGGCACGAATCGCGCTGCTGCGGGTCCGGCCCGACAAGGGCTTCCAGCCAGCCGACGAATGCCCGGTACGACTGTTCTCCACCGGGCGGGGTGAGCCGCTGGACGAAACGGCGGAACTTGGTATGAAGGGCCTGAACCTCTGAACCACGGGGGACGCTCGCCGGCAAGTCACGTTCCTCATCCCCGGTGGCCTCCTCCGAGTAGCCTGCCAGGTCGGTGAGGATCTCTTCCCACTGGGACTGGCCGGCGACGACCCGCCCCTGGCGGGCCACGCCATCCAGCGCGTCGGCGTCCCCTGGCGCGATGCCAATCGGCCCGGCTGCGCCCTCCTCCGGCAAGGCCGACCAGTCAAAGTAGGGCGAGCGCCAGGCCTCGATCACCGCACGGCGAGGGAGGGCTGGCCCGGCATCGTCCCCGGCGCGGGGCAGCACCAGGCGCAGCAGATCGAGCAGTGCAGCAACAGCCGGATTGCCCGCCAGGGGCAGGCCATCGACCAGCCGGAGCGGCAGGCCGAACTCGGCGGCGGCCTGCAGGACAAAGGGCCGGTAGGGTGTCGCGTCACGGGCCAGCAGGGCAACCTCGCCGGGGCGCATACCTCCCGTCACCAGGCGCGCCTTGAGCCAGCGCAGCGCGGCCCGGACCTCGGCGGCGCGGTCGGGCGCCTGGACCAGCTCCACAGCTCCCGCGACATCGATCTGCGGCGCCGCGTTGTCCAACAATCCCGCCTCCAGGTGCAGCAATGCCGGGACATGGCGCACAGAGAACTCGGGCAGGGGCAAGGCCACGGCGCCCAGCGCCTGCTCGAGGGCGCGGCGGGTCTCGTCGAAGCGATGGTGGACGAGGGGGCGATCGCGGCCGTCAGCGCCGCAGGTCAGGGTGACGACCATCTCGGCCACCCGCCCGGCCAAGACGCGCAGCAGGGCCATCTGCAGCGGCGTAAAGTCGTCGAATCCATCGACCGCCAGGAGGGGCCAATCCCGGCCCACCCCAGCAGCTCGCTCGGCCAGCGATTCCACTGCCAGCCAGCCCATCCCGGCCCGGTCAGCCCAGCCTTGGGACTGCAAGTGGCGCTGGTAGGCGGCATAGATCTGCGCCAGCTCCTCCAGGCGCGGCTCGCCGCCCAGCCCCATCACCGCCGCGGCAAAGTCCTCCGGCCAGATCATCCCGGCCTTGAGCTCGCCGATCAGCTTTTGGAGTACCTGTACAAAACCGGGGCGGCCCACCAGCGGCGCATAGTGGGCCAGGTGCAGGCGGTCGACAATGGTGCGGATGAGACGGTACTGGACCGGCTCGCTCAGCTCGGTGTAGCTCTCGCCAGCAGCGCTCAGGCACTCGGCGTACATCTGGTCGAAGGTGAGCACGCGCACGCCAATGGCCCCGCCGGACCTGGCCAGGCGCGCGCGGAACGCGCGGGCCTGGAGGTGGGTCGGCACGACGACGCGGGGGATGGCGCACAGGCCCTGCGCTGCCGTGCGCGCAAGGTCGAGGACGTAGGCGGTCTTGCCATACGCCGCGGGGGCGACATAGATCTTGACAGACATTAATTCCTATCGCGCTCCAAGTATACGTGATTTTGCGCCACGGGCAAATTTTCAGGAAGGCGGGATTTCGGGCAGTCTCCCTGCCGGGTGGTCTCCCTCTTGAGTGTTGCACAAGCTCGACCACCCCGCCGGGCGCTAAACCGCCCGGCTCAATAAGCCAAGCCCCCTGCGGGGGCTGATTTTAGCCCGCAGTCCGGGCAATACTGGGCGGAACAACACGCTACAGGGAGACTACCCCCTGCTGCATGTTGTTGTCAGTAACTCGCATCACGCCAGCCAAAATTTGCGCCGACCACAAACTTTGCTATACTGGGCACAGCACGCACAACGAGATAAAGGAGGGACATATGAGCAATCGCGCCCAGTGGGTCGAACACAGAGGCAAGAGAATACCTGCGGCCAAGGACCGGCTGGTCAGTCGAGCAGACGGGTGGCTCGCTAAACAACTGGAGGGCTGGCATGTTCAAAACCCGTATCACGACCTTGTTTGGCATCGAGCACCCCATTGTCGGCGGGTGCATGATGCACGTCTCTACCCCCGAGTTTGTGGCGGCAATATCAAACGCCGGTGCGCTGGGGATGATAGCCTCGGCAATGTACCCCACCCAGGACGAATTCCGCCGGGCTGTCCGTCGGACAAAGGACCTGACCGGCCAGCCATTTGGGGTCAACCTGAGCCTCTTTCCGGCGCTGCGGCCGATCGACAACGATCTCTACGTCGATGTGATCTTGGATGAAGGTGTCCCGATTGTCGAGACCAGCGGCCGCCGCCCGCCGGAGGCGTTGTTGGCGCGGCTCAAGGCAGGCGGGATCAAGACCATGCACAAGTGCGCCAGCGTGCGGCATGCCGTCAGCGCGCAAGCGGCAGGCGTCGATGCCGTAACCGTCTTTGGCACCGAGGGGGGCGGCCACATCGGCGAGTCGGGAGTGACGACGATGGTCCTGGTGCCCCGCGCAGCCGACGAGCTGGATGTACCGCTGCTGGCGGCGGGTGGTATCGCGGATGGCCGAGGACTGCTGGCGGCACTGGCCCTGGGAGCCGAGGGAGTGACCATCGGCACGCGGCTGCTGGTCACGGAGGAATGTCCCATTCACCACCACGTCAAGCAGGCACTGATCGCGGCAACTGAACTAGACACCCTGCCGATTCTCGGCTCGCTGCACAACACCGTCCGTGCCTGGAAGAACCCGGCAGCCCTCAAGGTAGCCGAACTGGAGGCCCGGCAGGCCGAGCTGTGGGAGATCTTGGCAATTGTAGCTGGCACAGAGACGAGGAGGATGATCGAGAAGGGAGAGATTGAGGCAGGAGTGCTCGCCTGCAGCCAGGGAGTGGGATTGGTACGCGAGATCCAATCGGTGGCCGAGGTGATCGGCGGGATGGTCCAGGAAACAAAAGCAGTGAGAGAGATGATATGCCCAAGCATAGTGTAATTCGCTCGTCTACACAGGCAAGGTAATCTATGGGCAAACAAACGAACACAAACCAAGACAGACCCCGAGTCGTGATCACCGGCCTGGGCGCCCTGACGCCTGTCGGCCTGACTGCCGCAGATACGTGGCGGGCCATGCTGGCTGGTCGCTCCGGCGTTGAACGCTTGACGGCTATCGAGCTCTACGACTGCCCCGCCCAGATCGGCGGCGAGTTGAAGGGGTTCGAGCCCCGTGCCTACCTGAATTTTAAGGAGGCCAAGCGCATGGCCCGCTTCAGTCAGATGGCAGTGGTTGCCGCCGAGATGGCCTTGGCCGACGCCAACCTGGCACTGGACAACAAGGGAAAAGAGGAGGCCGGTGTGCTGCTGGGCACAGCCGTCGGCGGCACGGCAGTCGAGATTGAGGCGGCCAACCGCCAAGTCACTGAGCGCGGCATGCTGAGCCTCTCACCCTTTTTCTTAATGATGCTGCCGGCCAATATGGCCGCTTTTCACGTTGCCCGGCACACTGGGTTTCACGGCTACAACAGCACCACGGTGGCGGCCTGCGCCTCCGGCACGCAGGCCATCGCCGAGGCCGTCGAGGTGCTGCGCAGCGGACGCGCCGAGGTGATCCTTGCCGGCGGCAGCGAATCACCCCTCACGCCGCTGGCCCTGGCCGGCTTTTGCGCCATCCGGGCGCTCTCTACCCGCAACGACGACCCGGCCGGTGCCTGCCGGCCTTTTGACGCCGAACGCGACGGGTTCGTCATCAGCGAAGGAGCGGCGATCATGGTGCTCGAAACGCTGGCCCACGCCCGGCAGCGGGGCGCGGCGATCTATGCCGAGATCACTGGCTGTGCAATCAACTCGGACGGCTATCACGTCATCGCCCCCAACCCTGATCTGCACGGCCCGCTCAAGGCGATGCGCCAAGCGCTGGAAGACGCTGGCCTGGAACCAGCAAAGGTGGACTATGTCAATGCGCACGGCGCGGGCACACCCCTGGGCGATGCTGCCGAGACGCGGGCCATCAAGGCCATCTTGGGCGAGCGGGCCTACCAGGTGCCGGTCAGCGCCTGCAAGTCAATGCTGGGCCACGCTATGGGCGCTGCCGGGGCCATCGAGGTGCTGGCCAGCGTCTTGACCCTCCGCGACCAGATCATCCCCCCGACCATCAACCTCGACCACCCCGACCCAGAGTGCGACCTGGATTACGTGCCACACACCGCCCGCCCGGCGCGGGTGGACGCGATCCTCAAGAACTCGTTTGGCATCGGCAGCCAGAACGCCTGCCTGGTGCTCGAGCGCTACACGGGGGACTGAACCGATGGCCGAAACGCGCGTCGTCGTCACCGGGATGGGCGTGATCTCCCCGGTCGGTCTGGACGTGGCGACCATGTGGCAAAACCTGGTCGCCGGACAGTCGGGCATCCGGCCGATCACCCTGTTTGACCCCAGCGACCTGGAGGTGCGTTTCGCCGGCGAGGCGCACGGCTTTGACCCGCTCAACTACCTGTCGGCCAAAGAAGCGCGCCGCACCGATCGCTTCACCCACTTTGCCGTTGCTGCATTCGAACAGGCGTTGGCCCAATCGGGCCTGGCCGTCAACGAGTGCAACGCCGACCAGGTGGGGGCCATTGTCGGTGCGGGCATCGGCGGCATCTCGACCTATACCCAGGCCCTGGACGTGCTGCGCGAAAAGGGGCCGCGCCACGTCAACCCTTTTTTGCTGACCACGATCAGCTCTGACGTGCCGGCGGTCCAGATTGCGCTGCGTAGCGGCGCGCGTGGGCCCAGCCTGGGTATTTCGTCTACCTGCGCCACCGGGGCCGACGCCATCGGGCAGGCCTGCAACCTCATCCGCCTGGGCCAGGCGCGGGCCATGTTTGCCGGCGGTTTCGAGGCCGGTATTTTGCTCATCTCGCTGGCCGCCTTGCAGCGGATGCGGGCCTTGTCGCGGCGCAACGACGACCCGGCCGCGGCCAGCCGCCCCTTTGACGCCGGGCGCGACGGCTTTGTCGTCTCCGAGGGCGGGGCGCTGCTGCTGCTGGAGGAACTCGAATTCGCCCTGGCACGCGGCGCCGACCCCCTGGCCGAAGTGGCCGGCTACGCCGCCACCTCCGACGCCGTGCACGTCACCGCGCCCGATCCCCAAGGATGGGCGTCGGCACACTGCATCACCCTGGCCTTGCAGCGGGCCGGCGTCACCCCAGAGCAGGTGTCGTACGTCAATGCCCACGGCACCGGCACGCTCCTGGGCGATCCCGCCGAAACCCAGGCGATCAAGCTTGCCCTGGGCGAGCACGCCTACCGCGTGCCCGTCAGCGCCACCAAGTCCATGACCGGCCACCTCATGGGCGGGTCGGGGGCGCTGGAGGCAGTCATTTCCATCCAGGCGCTGCGCAGCGGCCTGATCCCTCCGACGGTCAATCTGGACCAACCCGACCCGGCCTGCGACCTGGATTACGTGCCCCACCGCGTGCGCCGCGCTGCGCTGGAAGTCGTGCTGTCCAACTCGTTCGGTTTTGGCGGGCATAACGCCGCCCTGGTATTCCGGGCTTTTCGGCCCGATTCCGCCGTGTGAGGGGGCCAAGATCAAGAACCCGCTGCGCTGGCTCAATCCAAAACATTTGCAGGCCATGGCTTTTCGCTTCCGGCCTGATGCCGAGTTCATCGTCAGCCGCGAGCGACGCCTGACCCGCCGCCAGGTGTGGGCCAACGTCGAGGCTCTGGTCGCCGGCCTGCAAGCCCTGGACATCCAGCCAGGCGAGCGGGTTGTCACCCTGCTGCCTGCCGGCCCAGAAGCGGTCTATGCCATGTTCGTGCCCTGGCTCCTGGGCACCGTCGAAGTGCCGCTGCACCCGCTGCTGCGCGAGCACGAACTGCACCACGTTCTGGCCGACTGCGCGGCCAGCGCCGTTCTGACCACCCGGCGCTGGTACGGCCACGACTATCCCGCCATGCTGGCTCGCCTGCTGCCCGACCTGCCGCACCTGCGCGCCGTCGTCATCCACGGCGGCGAGGGCGACGGGCGCACGTTTTTCTCGCTGGACGAGGTGATGGCCGCCAGCCGGCCGCCGCGTCGCGCGCCGGTCTCGCCGAAAGAGATGGGCCGCATCGCCTACACCTCCGGCACGAGCGGCCTGTCCAAGGGGGTGGTACACACCCGCGACGGCTACTGGGGGCTGCTGCACCCGGCTGTACTGCCGCGCCTCAGCCCGCGCCTGCTGCGCTGCCTGCTGCTGCCTTTCCCACCCTGCTACTACTCCGGTTACCTGGGCGTCGTCAGCGCGCTGCTGGCCGGCGGCAGGGTGATCCTGGTCGACCGCTTCCATCCCCAGCAGGTACTGGAAACCATCCAGCGCGAGCGGGCGTCGCTGCTCGCCCTTTCGCCGACAATGTGCCGCCTGCTGCTGCGCGCGACCGGCCAGGAGCGCTACGACCTGTCGTCGGTGCAGCGGATCATTTTTTCTACCGAGCCGATGCCTTTCGAGCTGGCCGAGGCGCTACACGAGCGCTTCCGCTGTCCCCTGGAACAGGTCTATGGCAGCAACGAGGTCGGCTATGTCACCTGGACCGGCTTGCGCGACCCCTGGCAGCAAGTTGCCACGACGGTGGGGCGGCCGGTGCCCGGCGCGCGCCTGCGCATCGTCGACGACGAGCGGCGGCCGCTGCCCGCCGGCAAGCGGGGCGAGATCGCCGTCCAAACAGCGCAGATGATGAGCGGCTATTACCGCGACCCAGCGCTGACCGCTCGCGTGCTCGACGCCGAAGGCTGGTTCTACACAGGCGACGTTGGGTACCTGGGCGACGATGGCTACCTGCGGCTGGTCGACCGCAAGAGCGACGTGATCATCCGCGGCGGCCAGAACATCTATCCGGCAGAAGTCGAGCTCTATTTGCAGCGCCATCCCTTCATCCGGCGAGCCGGCGTAGTCGGCGTGCCGCACCAGACAGGCGGCGAGGCAGTGTGGGCCTTTGTCGAACTGCTGCCCGGAGCCAAGTTGAGCCCAACCGAGGTGCTCAACTTTTGCCGCGGCCAGATCGCCCCGTTCAAGATTCCCGACCAGGTGCGCTTCGTGGAGCGGCTGCCGATGACCGTGACCGACAAGGTGCAGCGCTTTCGACTGCGGGAGATGGCCTGTGACGAGTGACGCGCCGCTATCTTTTGCCGCCTTTCAGGCCGTGCTGGCCGACTTGCTGGCTGCCGACGTCGAGCAGCTCGGCGCGGATGCCTGCCTGGTGACCGACCTGGGAGTCGACTCGCTGCGCCTGGTCGAGATCCTGCTGCGCCTGGAGGAGCTGGGCCTCGAAATCTCTCCCGATGCCGTCTGGGAGATCGAGACGGTGGGCGACGCCTACGCCTACTACCGGGAGCACCTGGCACAATGATCCCCCTGCTGCTCTGGCGCTGCCCATTGTGCGCGGCAAACGATGCTCTGGTTCACGTCGCGCGCCGCTTCCGCGCCGACCGGGTGTACTGCCGCGCCTGCCGCGCCGAATGGCGCTTGCGGCGCGTGCCCGGCGACAACTTTTACCTGCGCCTGGTTGGAACAAGGGACGAACGCTCGGTCACCGCCTGGTACGACGCAATGAAGGCCACGCTGTGCCTGGAGCCGCTGCACGACCCGGCGGCCGCGCTGGAGGCCGGTGAGGCGCTCTACCTGGCCTCCGGCCCGGCGGCGCTGCAGGCCGAGGCGACCGATCCGCTCTTTTTCACCGCGCCCGAGCCGCGCCACAAGGCGGCCAAGAGCCAGATTGAGGGCCGCTCCGTTGGACGGGGACGGCTGTTCTTGACCGACCGGCGGCTGACGTGGTTGGGTGAGGAAAACACTGCCTCCTGGTCACTGGCGCGCCTCAACTCGGCCTACGCGGCGATGGACATTGGACTGGCGCTCATGGTCGAACGGCGTCTCTACACGGTACACTTTTTTGAAGAGAGCCTGCTCAAGTGGGTGACGTACGTGGCGCTGGTCGCGCCGCTGGTCGAGGCCAAAACCGGGCACCGCATCGAGACGTCGCACTTTTGAGGTAAAGAGAGTGGGATTGGGCAGTGCCAAGTCGCAGATGGCAGCGCGGGGGCGCTGGCTGCGCCTGGGCAAGCGGCTTGGCGGGGAGCGGATGCTGTTCATAGCAGGCCGCTTGTTGTATCGCCTGCGCGTCGAGGGGGCGGACAACATACCGGCCAAAGGTGCATGTCTTTTCCCCTTTAACCACGTCTCGCAGCCAGCCGATCTGCTGGTCAATGCGCTGGTCCGTCGCCGCCGCCCGGATCTCTATGCCTTTGGCTGGCAGGGCTTGCGCGGGGAAAACCCGCTGGTCCACTTTTTGGCGGCGCTCGGCGAACCGGAGCCCGAGCGCCGGCTGCTGCGGGCTTATAAAATGCGGGCCCTGTCGGCGGGCGAGCTGCTGCGGGCATTGCGACTGGTCCAGAACGGTGCGGCCCTGTCCATTGCCGCCGAAGGGGAGATTACCTGGGACGGCCGCTTGCAGTATCCCCTGGCGCCGGGGACCGCGTGGCTGGCACTGCGCAGCGGCGCGCCATTGGTCCCCGTCGTCTCCAGCGGCGGCTATGACTTGCAGCCGCGCTGGCAGATGGAACACATCCGCTTGAGCGGGCGGTTGACCATCCGCGTGGGGCAAGCTTTCACCCTGTGCGATGCGCCAATCGACCGGCTGAGCGATGACGTGCTGCACGCCGCCAACGAGCGGCTGTGGCAGGTTATGGCGGAACTGCTGGACGCCCGGTAGCGCAGCCGCACCGAGATCTTGCTTTTTGACCAATAGGGCGGGTTCTCAAGCGCAGTCATTCCCGCTTTCGCGGGAATAAAGTCACCTTTTCCGACCGGTGCTCACTAAAGAGGAGGGGCCGGCCAACAAGGCCGCCATCGCTTCCCACAGGCGCTGGTTTGCGGCCTCCATCTCCGCGTCGTCCAGGCGCTGCACGGGGCGCTCGCTCAAGATGAGCGGCGGGCCGACGCGGATAGTGACCCGTCCCGTCAGGCGCATCCGCTCCAGCCACCAGCGCGGCTGGACGTCATAGCCGCCGCTCGACACCACCGGCACGATGGGGGCTCCGCTGCGCAGCCCAAGCCAGGCCGCTCCCGGCGCCAACGGGTGTTGTAAACGCCCATCCCAAGTAAACTCGCCCTCGGCGGCAAGGGCGAGGGCTGCCCCGGCTTGCAGCAGGCGCAGCGCCCGCAGCAGCTCGCCGGCCGATAGCCCCCGCGCCTTGTAGGCCCGCAGAACCTGCTCCTCGGCTTCCTGCTGGCCCATCAGCGCGAGGAATTGAGCCAGGGGGTTTTCGCCCTGAAAGCCGTGCAGGCCGAAAAGATAGATGTCGGGCCGGTGGCGGCGGATCAAGACGTTGGTCATCAGGTCGACCGGCTGGGCGACGTGGTTGAAAGCAAACAAGCAAGCGCCGCTGGCAGGGATGTACTCTACCCCCTCGACACGCAGCCGGTAAAAGAGGCGCCCGGCCAACAGCAGCGACCGCTCCCCAAACAATCGCTGCCCCAGGCGCAGCCAGCGCGCCCTTTTTTCCATTTGGGTGATGGCGTCAATGCCCATATCATCCCATCGTAACTGCTCGGCCGGTCATCCCTAGACGCCCTCCCAAGCCCGGAAAGGGGAAGGACGTGGGTGCCGGCAGCCACATTTTCCCCCCTTCTCCAGCGCGGGAGGGCATCTGGGCGGGCGGCCTGAGCATTTACATCCCATCTAGAAATTCGACGTGGTGATCCGGTGACCCGTTTCGGCCTCGACTTGCGCAGACACCATGGCCACGTAGGTTACCCATTTGAGCAGGCTTTCCTGCAAAAAACGGGCCGTGTAGAGGCGCATCTCGATCAAGAACATGACGCCGTGGTTGAGAAAGGCATGGGCCGAGTTGAGGCGCGCCAGGGGCCAGGAAACAGCACGATCCTTGTCCCGCCAGACCAGCCGCCGGTCGGTCAAGAACAACCGCCCACGGCCAACTGGTCGGCCCTCAACCTGGCGCTTGTCCAGCCGGGGTGCGCCCGATCCGGCCGAAACCGCAAAGAACAGCGGGTCGCCCTCTTCGACGACCAGCTCCGCCGGGCCAGAGGCCAGGTAGAGCACTTCGCCGGGTTCGAGCGCGGCAGCCGGGTCGTGGACTGCCTCCAGGCGCAGCGTGGCCTTCATTGCATCGTACCAGGCGGTGACCGAGCGTTCGTCCCTTGTTCCAACCAGGCGCAGGTAAAAGTTGTCGCCGGGCACGCGCCGCAA
>JAFGEI010000057.1 GCA_016931695.1 Anaerolineae bacterium
ATCGCCCGCTCCACTCCGCCACCAGGCTCTCCCAATAAGGCGGGTCCGCGTACAGCCGCCACACGTCCCACCGCGCAAACGCCTCGACCACCGCCGCGTCCACCTCGTTGGTCGGCACCTCCCAGTCCTCCACGTTGGCCGGCCGCTCCCACAGCCCCACCAGCCACTGGAACCCAGTGCCGATCTCCGTCCCCACCAGCGCCGTCGCGTCCCTCCACTTGGCGCCGTCGAACCCCAGCGTGATCCGCGCCTTGTCTGGGACCGTATAATCCGGCTTGGCCAGCTTGTCCCACTGCTCCACGTCGAACGCCCTCTCGCTGGCCCTCACCAACCGGTTCAGCCACACCCGTTCCAGGTACGCCCGGTCCGCCGTCGGGTCCGCCCACTGGTCCACAATCCCGTCAATATCCGACCAGCTCGCCGCCGGCCCGCTCGCCTCCAGCACCGCCGCCCGGATCCCGTCCGTCGTGGTCAGGTCGTGGTCGTCCGAGGCCTGCCGGTGGAAATAGAACAGCCGCGTGTCCTCGATCTGCCCGGTGGCCACCTGCCGGGCATAGTCCATCGTATCCTCGGCCACCGACCGCTCCCCCGGCGCCGGCGCCGTCGTGATCTCGAACGACCACGCATCGGCCAAAAAACGTTTCGGCGTATTGGCCAGCATTGTCCGGTGCGCCGCTCGCAGCTTCGGCAGCGTGAAACGGTGCGTCTCGTCGAACACCTGGAACGTCGTACGCGCCCCATCCCGCGCATTCGGCGAGGTGCTCAGACTGACCGCTTTCCCGTCCCCGCCCCGCCTCATGATCCGCTCCAGGCCAATGTCGAAATCATCCGCCAGCGGGCTATACTGCAAAATCACCAGCAGCGCCCCGTACGCCAGCTCGTCGCTCTGCTCCTCCGTATAGGCCACCATCGGGATGTACGGGTCCACCACCCCCACCCCCACCGGCTGCCCGTTCGCGTCGAACCCATCGCAGCGCACCGGACCATCCGCGTGCAGCTCCACCGCCGCCAGCCACGCGGCCATCTCCGTCTTAGCCGTTCCCTTGCGCAAGCTGAGAGCCACCCGCTTGAACCGCCGCCGCCCGGCGAGAGGCGACCCCTGCGGATGGACCTCGTACATCCGGTAAATCAGCGCCCGCTTCTCCGCGTCCAGTCGCGCCGGCTCCCCCCGCAGGTCGCCCGGCCCAAACACCAGGAACTCCTCGATGAACGCGCACACCTGCGCCCCCAGCGTCGGCCAGGGCTCCTCGTCCACCGCCGGCACCATCAGCACGCTCATCCGAATGCCACCTTCAGCACGTTCCGCGGATCCTCACCGGCGTCAGCGTCCGCCGGCGCCCGCATGATGCGCCCCCGCTGCTCCTGCTCGACCTCCACCGACCATTCCAGCCGCCTCCGGTCGACCGGCGTCAGCCCGAACGCCTGCTGCTCCAGCCTGATCTCCGCTGCGAGGGCCTTGCTCGGCTCCTGCCAGAACATATCGACCAGCATGGCCAACCGGTACAGCGCGTGCCTGTCCACCTCCAGGTACGCCTCAGCCAGCGGCGAGTGCCACACGTCCCGCCACCAGGCCACCGTCAGCGGGTGCCACGTGCGCCCTGGCCCCAGCCCCGGCAGCCGCGGCGCATATTTCCGCGCCACCTTTCCCCTGTCGAACGTCCGGCGGGTCGGGGCGCGGTTCCTGCGCTGCCTCAGCTTAACGTCTTTTGGTGGTGGACCTTTCATATCCAAAAACCCCCACACTCGTAAAAAATAAAATCCGATTGCCCGCGCGGTCTTAAAGGCCACGCTGTCCAGCGATTTTGACTCCCATTCCCCACGATTCTCCCGTCTTTGCGTGCAAATACGAGTGGCATGACCGGCACAATGCGATCAGATTGTCGTCTTCGTCGCTGCCGCCGTTTCGTTTGCGCACTATGTGATGGACAATCACCGCCATCCCGCCACACGCTGCACAGGCAGGGTGGCGGGCCAGATAGCTCGCTCGCAGGCGGCGCCACTTCTCGCCATAGCCGCGGGCTGCAGCGGTGGGGCGTCTCGCATCCTGCGCCCGGCGCTGCCTGGCCGAACACACGCGACACAGGCGCGCTTCACCCCGCACCAGGTTCGGACATCCCGGCGTCGAGCAGGCGCGCGCGGCTCTCCTAGGCATGGGGGCATTCTCCACAGGGGGGCTTTCTAGCCATAGGGGTGTTCTCCATGGGGGTCAGTTTGCAGCCCTTCCACAAACCAGGCCACTCCCACCCCGGCCCCTATGCTCAGGAACGACAGCAGGTAGGCCGCGATCGTGCGCTGTTGTGGGTTGTTAATCTCGTGGAGATCGTCGGCGATTATCAGCACGAACGGCAGGCCCAGGATCACCCCGGCCGCATAACACGCCAGCTCCAGCCAGCCGCGCCCGAGCGTGCGCTCCAGAGTCGGCCGGCCCTGATGGGCCGCCACGCCGGCCAGCATCGCCGCCAGCAGCTTAGCTGCCAACATTCTCCGGCCTCCCCAGGCTGCGCTTGTCCAGGCCGCGGATCATCTGCAGGATCGCCTTGTGCTCCTGCGCGCGCTGCTCGTGCTCCGAATCGATCGTGATGCACAATTTTCCCAGCGCCTCCCCCACCACCTGTTGAGCCTGCACCCCGGCGTCCATCGCGTCGAGCGCGCGGTTGACGATCCTATCTGTCAGCTCCTGCGACCGTTTGTCGCGCTCGCGGAAATAGGCCGTAAACGCGATGACGAACGCGAACAGGATAATCAGGGCGCCACCCTGGATCACATCTGCCGCAGTGAACGCCATGGCCCTACGTTTTTAGCTTGCGCGTATGGGCCAGCGTGCCCACGCCGAACGCGCCGACGCCGTTCCAGATCGCATGCCAGATTAACGGATCGAAGCTCCAGGACACATATCCCAGCAGCCCGCGTAACACGGCGGCCGCGATGGGGATGGTCAAGCATAGAGCGAAGAAGACAATCCGTTTCAGGCGAGGATCGAGCTGTTCGTATTTAGGCCACAGATCGACCAGCCATGACAGCGCCAGGGACACCGCCGCCGCGGCCAGAGGTCCGGACAGCGCCGCCAGGAATGCGTCGAACGTCGGCGGCTCTCCCTGCAGGAGCAAGGGCTTGGCCAGCGCCGGGGTCGTCAGCGCCGCGAGCAACACGAGCACCACCACGAAAACCAGACGTTTCATTTTCACCTCCAAACGCAAAACGGAGCCATCCACGCCTCCGTGATGAGGCTGCAGATGGCTCCGGTCGAGCCCGTCTATT
The DNA here is from genome assembly GCA_016931695.1 of Anaerolineae bacterium. Taxonomy (GTDB): domain Bacteria; phylum Chloroflexota; class Anaerolineae; order B4-G1; family DUEL01; genus JAFGEI01. Next base: position 3,259 of record JAFGEI010000057.1, read on the forward strand.
CTATTCGGTTCGTCAGACAGGATTCTGGACGTCCAGAACCGGCACCGTGACCGTGTGCGTTCCGCCGCACTCGGGGCACACCACCGTGACCGTCACCGTCTCCCCGTCGCAGCGGAGCGACAACAGGAACCGTCCGTTCTCCTGTCCGCGCCGCTCCCTGCGCCGCCGGCACTCCGGCACGTCGCAGGTGATCCGCCGTTCCGGCCCGTCCTGCCTGATCGTCGCCATGATTATACCACCGGCTGCTCTACGATGCAAATCCGCTATTACGCGCGTAAACTAGCCGGCCCACGGCTGCGGCCAGTCCTTGACGACGACGCCCCAGCCATGCGGCTTGCCGGCGGCGAAATCCCAACTGAACGAGGCCCAGTCCTCGGCCGCGCCGGTCAGGGGGTCCACGAGAGTAATCGGCTCCTGGTGCTGGCCGGCGGCCTGCGACTCCGACAGGGCCACGTCCAGCAGCCGGGCGATGCCCGAATCGCCGCCGAGCACCTGCCACGAGTCGCGCACGTAGCGGCACAGCCTCTCGACGTCGGCGTGGCCGTCGTCGCCCCGGGGGTAGGGCAGCCAGTTGAGCGCCGAGGGCAGGGTATAGTTGTGGGAGTGGCCCATCGTGCCCTGCTTGAGGATGCCCTCCAGCCAGCCGATGACCGAGGGGTGGGCGGCCTTGGGAAACGCCACGTTAAACCCCCGCAGGAAGGGCAGCTCGCGCAGCCGGTAGCCGGCGCAGCGGGGGACCATCGCCCCATCGCGGCGGACCAGCACGCCCATGTCGGGCGCCTTGGTGGATGCCCCGCTCCAGCCGCCCGCCTTCAGCGGGTTGACGGCGAAATAGCAGGGCGGCAGCGCCGGGGTCTTGTCCAGGAGATCCGCCTTGAACCGGGCGCAGCGCCGGCAGGCGTGGGCCTGGAAGTGGTCGAGGTCGAACGGGGTCCCCACCTGTTGGGCGTTCCAGTAGGCCCACAGCGGCGCCAGGTGCGCCCGGGCCTTTCTCTCCTCTTCGGCGGTCTGGCGCTCGACGTCGGCCTGGTAGGCCAGCTCGTTCAGCCGGCAAAACTCGGCCAGCGTCTCCACGTAATCGCCCACCGACCCGTCGTGGCAGACGCCGTTGGGCAGGTCCGCCTCGCCGGCGGCGGTGCGCATCGAGTGGGTGATCGGCAGGACGATCGGGTCGTCGTAGCCCAGGTACTGCGTGCAGGTAGCTATCGCGTCGAGGTTCCCCCGGTGCGCGTTCCACCGCCAGCACAGCGGGTGGACGTAATGCTCCGGCTGGGGCTCGTGGCGCCAGCGGCACTGCTCGCAGGTCCAGCCGGCCTCCGCCGCGATACTCTTCCAGTGCCCGTCGGACGAGTTGCTCTCGCCCAGCAGGGCGTTGAGGATCTGGGACGCCAGGCGCGAGTCGCCGGCGACGCTCAGCGGGCTCTTGCCCAGCAGGTTCTGGATTGACCCGAAGCGGTCCCCGGCGTTGTGCAGATCGACCGCCCGGGCGGCCTGCTCCGGGGTCAGGTGGGCGACGACGTGGCGCATCATGCGCAGGTAGTTGCGCGTCACCGGCGCCAGGGTCTCGGCGCGCGGCTCGTCCCAGTGGTAGGGGTCCAGGAACTTGCGCAGCTGCGCCGCCAGGCTCTGCACCTTGCGGCTGGTCGCCTCGCTGGCTCCCTCCCTGGCCTGCAGCTCCTGGACGTGGCTGACCATGGCCGCCTGGGCCGCCTCGGGCACAGTGGCCACCGCCCGCGCCGCCGTGAACGAGATCTCCGCCGACTCGACCGTGGCCCGCACCTCCTCGGCCAATCCCAGCAGGCCGAGGCGCTGGCTCACGTACCCCTGGCTCTTGCCCAGCCGCTCGGCCAAGGCAGCCTGGGTGTAGCCCTCCTCGTCGATCAACGTCTTGAAGGCCGCCGCCTCCTCCACCGCCGTCGGATCGGCCCGCTGCAGGTTCTCCAGGATGACGATCTCGCGGAAATCGGCCGCCGTCCCCGGCCGCAGCTCCACCGGGGCCGTCTCCCGGCTGCTCAGCAGCACCAGGTTACCCGGCGCATATTCGGTCCACCAGGTGCCGGCGCACACCACTTCGACGGCCGCTGGCAGGTCTTTGGCGGCCTGGGCCCGGACCAGGGCCAGGGCCAGCATCGCCCGCAGCCGCCGCTCGCCGGCGATCAGCTCCGGCTCGTCAGATTCGTTCCGGAAACAGAGCAGCCGGTCGATCAGCCCGCGCGCCTCGATGCTCCGGCAGAGCTCCAGCAGGCTGTCCGGGTCCCAGCGCCGGCGGTACTGCCACCGCGACGGCCGGATCTCGGCCAGCGGCAGGTCCAGGAAGCCCGACCTGCGATTCTCCTCGACGTCCAGGTCCGTCCAGGGCACGAATGACGGCAGCTTGGTCCCGTCGATGATTACCTCCACTCCCAGCGGCTCCGCCTTGCGGACCGTCCCCAGCCGCGCCTGTTTCCAGCCCTCGTCGCCGGCGGCCATCAGGTTGCGGACCCTCACCCGTGCTCCGGGCACGATTTGGGCTCGTTTTTTGTCGTTCATGTCTCTTTCCTTTCTCCAATTATGGATCTGATCCTGGATCATCTATGGATTATCCAAGAGTCCAGTTTTTGGACGTCCATTTTCTGGACATTGGACAAGTCAAAGTCCAGTTTTTGGACTTTGACTTTGCTCGGCGTCCAGCTCGAACAGCGACGGCGCCGGGTCGCGGCCGAACCAGGCATAGCCGATCACCCGGTAGCGATCCGTCCCGAACCGCGACGGGGGCAACTTCTCGACGAGCCGCAGGCGCGCCAGGTCCTCCAGGGCACTACAGACGGTGCTCCGGCTGCGGATCCCGGTCTCCTGCATAATCTGCTCGATACCAGGGCTGCTCACCCCGTGCTTGTCCATGTGCAGCGCCAAACAGAGCCACACCGGCAGCCTGGCCCCGCGCAGCCGCCGCAGGGCGACCGCGCGGAAGGCCAGCTTCAGCTTGATGTAATAGTCGGTCCACACCAGCGTCGAGCCGTCGCCGCGGACCGTGACCCGCTCCTCCTGGACCGCCTCCAGGATCGGTTGCTCGCCCATATCCGGATCGGCCTCGATCTCCTCCGCCGGGAGCGGCCCGGGCGCCGGCGGGGGCGATACTGCAAAGCGGATCCGGATCGCATTGCCGGCGATCCGCCTCACCGTCCGCTCGATCGTCGGCGCCAGGCGGTTGCTCAGCCAGTCCAGTGCGTAGTGGTGGGCCACCCCCACCGTCCAGGAGCCCTCGTCCGCCTCGATCACCCGCGTGTTTCGCAGCCAGGTGTCGAACGTCGCCCTGGTCATCTGCAGGCGCAGCTCCTCGAGCACCTGGCGCCACAGCGTCTCGGCGTCGCTCATGCCGGCCATCTGAGCGTCACCGAATGGTCGTTATCGCGGCGCTCCGCGTAATCGGGCACGCCGAATGCCTTGCGGCAGATCTCCACCTCCTGCTCGCTCGGCAGCGTCGCCGGCCGGGACAGGTACAGCGCCATCTGCCGGCCGACGCAGGTCAGGTACAGCGCCAGGCCCCTCCCGAGCTCGCGCCGCGACCAGCCCCGCACCCGGGCGGCCCGATCCATCTCCTTGGCGATGTCCACCAGCCTGGCCACGTCACCCCTCCTGCTCGGAGCCCATCGCCCGGGCCGCCTGCTCGCAGCGCAGGGCCAGCTCGAGCCGCTGCGTCTGCTGCATCACGTAGCGGCGCACCTCCGGGGGTGTCGCCCCGAGCTGCACCTCGCGCTCCAGCGCCTCGGCCAGCTCTGGGGCATTGTCGTTAAGCCACTGCATGCTCATCACGTCCAGGGCGGCCCCGATATTCGTCAGCTCTCGCATTCGCATCGTCGTCCTCCTCGACCAGGTCGGTCAGCCAGTCGGCGGCGAAGCTGATCCGCCGCGCCCTGGCCCCCAGCGGCGGCCTCGTCCCGCCGTCCACCACCGGGATAATCACCACGTCGTCGTACAGCACAGGGCAGGGCGGCGGCGGGCCGGGCTGCGTTTTCAGCCGCAGGAACACCGGCCTGCGCCGCCACCTGAACACATACAGCGCCGCCGGCGGCCGGCCGTGCGGCACCAGACCCAGGTGAGTCACTTTTTCCGGGCGCGCAGCACCTTCGGCTTCACGTCGCCCGCCTGGTCCGCCAGTTGCCGGCAGGCCAGCAGCAGGCTCTCCACCGGCTCCAGGGCCGCCACCTCGGGCGGCCGCTCGGTCGGATCGGCCGCCCCCCCTCGACCGCCGGGGGATGCCGGCCGCTATCATCGCCAGGTGGATCGTCCGCACCGCGCAGCCCGCCCGCCCGGCGATCTCCTCCATCGTCAGCTCCTGGCCCCAGTACAGCTCGTCGATCCACTCCGGGTCGTGCCATTGCCCGCTCTTTTTGTGCTGCCCGTCCACCCGCAGCGGGATGCCGAACCGCCTCAGCCGGCTGCGGATGGTGTCGGCGTTGCAGCCGGCCAGCTTGGCCACCTCCGCCGTCCTCAGCCCCTCGTCGACGTACCGCCGCCGCAGCCACTCAGGGTCATTGTAGAGGTAGGGCCGGCGGTAAAACGCCGTCGCCACCTCGATGCCGTGCAGCCCCAGCGCCGCGATGATAGCCGCCGGCTGCTCGCCCGATTCTGCGGCCATCTCCCGCAGCGTCGCCCCCTCGTCGACGTACCTGCGTCTCAGCCAGGCCGGGTCGATGCGCCGGTAGCGCTCGCGGCTGTTCCGTTGGCCCTTCGGGATCCGTTGGCCCTTCGGGATCCGTTGGCCCTTCGGGATCCGTTGGC
>JAFGEI010000058.1 GCA_016931695.1 Anaerolineae bacterium
ATCTGGGGCGCCTACCGCAGCGACCGCGCCAGGTGGGCCGCGGAGGGCATCGACACCATTCCCCCGCAGGCCGAAATTTGCTACTTTCCCGGCTGCACCGCCTCCTACGTCGAGCACGATATCGCCCAATCGACCGCCTGCCTGCTGCGCAAGGCGGGGCTCGAGTTTACCTACCTCGGCGAGGACGAGGCTTGCTGTGGCATCCCAATGCTGATGGCCGGGCTGTGGGATACGTGGGAAGAGATCATGCGCCACAACATTGCGGCGATGAAAGAGCGCGGCGTCAAAACCGTGATTACCTCCTGCCCGGCCTGCTGGCTGGTGTGGAAGGTCTATTACGCCGAGTGGGCCGCGAAACTGGGCATCGAGTATGACATCGACGCCCAACACTACTCGGAAATCCTGGCCGACCGCATCCAGTCGGGAGAGCTGGTCTTTGAACGGCCGGTGGACATGCGCGTCACCTGGCACGACTCGTGCCACATGGGCCGCGCCGGCGGCATCTATGAACCGCCGCGCCAGGTGATCCAGGCCATCTCCGGCATCGAGTTCGTCGAGATGGAGCACAACCGCGAGCAAGCCCACTGCTGCGGCTCGGTGCTCAGCCTGGTCGCCGACCCGCTGGTCGCCAAGCACATCGGCGACGTGCGCCTGCGCGAGGCCGACGCCGTCGACGCCGAGGCCGTCGTCACCTCCTGCCCCTGCTGCGAGGTGCAGCTGCGCGTGACGGCGCAAAAGACGGGCCGCGACCTGCCGATCATCGACCTGGGCAGCCTGGCCTGCCAGGCCGCCGGCATCCCGCACCCCGACCCCACCGCCTACGCCTTGGAGATGTGGGCTACGTTCGAGGCCATGATCAACTTGCTCAAGCCGACGGCCATGGCCGACTTGATGATCGAGCTGCTGCCGCAGATGGTGGACGCGATGCCGCTGGGGATGGGCGGGATGATGCGCGCCATCGGCAAGATGGGGCCGCTGGGCGGCGCGATGCTCAAGGCAATAAAGCCCACGTTCCCCGTCCTCTTCCCGCTGCTGATGCCGGCCATGATGCCCAAGGTGCTGCCGGACATGCTCGCGGCAGTGGAGAAGCGGGTGCCCATGCCGCCGCACATGAAAGAACAGATACCCGACCTGATGCCGGCGGCGATGGACAACCTGATGCCCAAGATGCTGCCGACCATCGTGCCGCTCATCGACGACCCGTTGATCGCCTACCTGCAGGGGCAGCCTGCCGCCGGATCGCCCGGCCCGGGCGCATAGCTGTGCGGCCGCTCGCCGGGTAGGGGGAGTGATAGGGAGGGGCGCGGCATGCTGCGCCCCTCCAATTGCCGGCGGTTGACGTTTCCCGTCATCCATGATACATTCGTCGTCGGCCATTTTTCTGCATCGGGGCGGCCCAAGCGAGGTGGATCGTGATCATTGCCGTTATCGACGGGATGGGGGGGGGGATCGGCGCACAGATCGTGACCCAGTTGCGCCAGGAACTGCCGTTGGAGGTCGAGGTCCTGGCCCTGGGGGCCAACGCCGTCGCCACGCAAAGGATGATGCAGGCCCGCGCCAGCCGGGGGGCCAGCGGCGAGAATGCCATCCGCATCTCGGTCGTCGAGGCCGACGTCATCCTGGCGCCGGTCAGCGCCGTGGTGCCCAACTCGATGATGGGCGAGATCACCCCCGCCATCGCCGCTGCGGTCGCCAGTGCGCCGGGGCGCAAGCTGCTGCTACCGATCAACCAGCCGGGTTTCGAGATTGTCGGCATCGAGTGGAAGGCGCTGACCAAGCAGATCGCCGCTGCCATCGAGATCATCCGCCAGATGCTGGATAGTTGACATCTCCTCGTTCTGTGGTATAGTCCATCTGCCGACATGAAGTCGGCGCGGCAACATGAAGATCGCCACTCGACCGGCCTGAAGGCCAGGAGTGGCGTTTTGTTTGCTCTGGAGGTGGTGTATGTGCGAAGCCAGGGTTTATCTCGACAGTGACAAAGAAGAGCAGCAAATCATGCGGGACGTCGTGCTGGTGCAGCCGGAGGGGGATGCGTACCTGCTGGTCAGCCTGCTCGGCGAACAAAAGCTGGTACAAGGACGCATCACCAAGATCGACTTTTTGCAGCACACCGTGCACATGGAGCGGGTGCCGGGATCGACCGGCCAGAGTTAGCTGCACGTCGCCTGCAAACAATCGCATCACTGACGGACGAGAGGCCATGAAGGCCGCTCCCGGCCTGGAGGTCGGGCGGTTTTCGTGGCCTCTGTTTTTGGTTGGCTCGGTATTTGGAGAACAATGTGCAGCGGCGGATTCTGTCTTACCTGCTCACCCTGTGGATCGTGCTGACGGTCAATTTCCTGCTGCCGCGCCTGCTGCCCGGCGACCCGCTGGCGGCGCTGCTCGACCCGCAGAGCTCGGATTACGTCTTTGACGCCGAGGCGCGCGCAGCGCTGGAGGCCTACTACGGGCTGGACCGCCCCCTGCCGGAGCAGTACGGGCGCTACTTGCTGGGGGCGTTCACCGGCGACCTGGGCCGCTCGATCCGTCTCAACCGCCCGGTCGGCGAACTGATCGGCGCGCACCTGCCGTGGACGCTGCTGCTCACGGGGACGGCGTTGTTCCTGGCTTCGCTCTTGGCCCTGCTGGGCGGGACCGAGGCGGCCTGGCGGCGCGGCTCGTGGCGCGACCGCGTCCTGGTGACTGCGGGAGTCGTCGCTGGCAACGCGCCGGTCTATTTCGTCGGCATGATGCTGCTCATTCTCTTTGGCGCGTGGCTGGGCTGGCTGCCCCTGGCTGGCGGGCGCACGCCTTTTGCCCATTACGACACGCCGCTCGCCGCCGCCGCGGACGTTGGCCGGCACCTGCTCCTGCCCGCGCTGACCCTGACCCTGGCGCTGGTGGGGGCCAAGTTTCTCCTGGTGCGCAGCAGCGTGGTCAGCGTGCTGAGCGAGGACTTTATGCTCGTCCTGCGCGCCAAGGGGCTGTCGGAGGGACGTCTCAAGTGGGCCCACGCCCTGCGCAACGCGCTGCTGCCGTTCGTGGCCCACCTGGCCGCCCACGCCAGCATGGCCATCACCGGGGCGGTGTTTATCGAGGCGCTGTTCAATTACCCCGGCATGGGCCGGCTGATCTTTGAGGCCGTCGGCGCGCGCGATTACCCGCTCATCCAGGGCGTCTTTCTGGTCGTCTCGACGGTGGTGCTCACGGCCAACTTGCTGGCCGACTGGCTCAACGCCCGCCTCGACCCCCGGCTGAGGGCAGAGCAATGAGGCGCTCCGGCCGCCTGGGGGGCGACCTCGTCCTGGGCCTGGCGGGGCTGGCCCTGTTCGCCGCGCTGGCCCTGTTGGCCGGCGTTCTGGCCCCCTACGACCCCCACGCCTTCAGCGGGCAGCCGCTGGAGCGGCCCAGCCCCGCGCATCCCCTGGGCACCAACGACGCCGGCCACGACATTCTCAGCGAGCTGCTGTACGGCGCGCGCATCTCCCTGACCGTGGCCCTGGGGGCGGCGGTGGGGACCGTGGCCCTGGGCGCGCTCGTCGGCGGGGTGGCGGGCACCGTCGGCGGCTGGCTCGATGGCCTGCTGATGCGCCTGGTGGACGTGCTGCTCGCCCTGCCCCGCCTGCCGTTGTTGATCCTGCTGGTCGCCTTCCTGGGCGCCGGCCTGGCCCAGACGACCGTTGTCATCGCGCTGCTCTTTTGGCCGGCGACCGCCCGCGTCGTCCGCGCCCAGGTGCAGAGCGTGCGCCAGCGCGGCTACGTCCGGATGGCCCGTAGCTGGGGCGGCAGTCCCGGCTACCTCCTGCACCGCCACGTCCTGCCGCAGATCGGACCGCTGCTCCTTTCCGGGCTGGTGACCGCCGCCGGGCAGGCGGTGGCGATGGAGGCCGGGCTGGCTTTCCTGGGCCTGGGCGACCCGACTGCCAAGAGCTGGGGGCTGATGATGCGCTTTGCGCTCAACCTGCCCGGTCTACTGCTGACCGACCGCTGGCTGTGGTGGCTGCTGCCGCCGGGCTTGTGCGTCACGCTGCTGATCCTGGCGCTGACCTTTACCGGCGTGGGACTGGAAACCCGCCTGCATCCGAGGTTGCGAAAATAATGACCGGCGCAGCGGCAGCGAACCAGCCCGTGCCCCTGCTGGCCGTGCGCGACCTGCGCGTCTATTTCTCGCCCGCCGGGCAGGACGGGCCGCCGGTCCGCGCCGTGGACGCGGTTTCATTCGACCTGGCGGACGGCGCAGCGCTGGGCATCGTCGGGGAGACCGCTTCGGGCAAGACGAGCATCGCGCGGGCGCTGCTGGGACTGCACCCGCCCGGTTCGACGCGGGGCTCGATCCGCCTGACCGGGCAGGAGCTGGTCGACTTGTTGGAGGAAGAATGGCGGCCCATCCGTTGGCGGCGCGTCGCCATGGCCGCGCAGTCGTCCGGGAGCGCCTTCGACCCGCTCTATCGCCTCGGGGAGCAGATTGCCGAACCGTTGCGGGCGCACCTGGGTCTCGCCGGGCGGGAGGCGCAGGAGCGGGTCGAGGCGCTGGCCCGCCGCGTGGGCCTGGAGCCCCGCCACCTGCGCGCCTACCCGCACCAGCTCAGCGGCGGCGAAAAGCAGCGCGCCATGCTGGCCATGGCCCTCTGCTGCGGCCCCGAGCTGCTGGTGTTGGACGAGCCGACCAGCGGGCAGGACGTGCTCTCCCGTGCCCGGCTCATCGACCTGCTGGACCAGATTCGCCAGGAGAGCGGCGCGGGGCTGCTGCTCATCTCCCACGACCTGGCCGCCGTGGCCCGCCTGACCGGGCGCGTGGCCGTGCTCTACGCCGGCAAGCTGGTCGAGGTCGGCCCGACGGCCGCGGTGCTGGCGCACCCGCGTCACCCCTACACCTGGGGACTGCTCAACGCCTATCCCAACATGACCACTGCCCGCGACCTGCGCGGCATCCGCGGCCGCCTGCCGGACCCGGCCGACCCGCCGCCGGGCTGCCGCTTTCACCCCCGCTGCACCCAGGCCGTCGAGCGCTGCCGTCACGAGGAGCCGCCGCTGGCGCTGGCGGGTGACCGCCTGGTCGCCTGCCATCTGGGGGGCTTGCAGACGCTGCTGCGCGCCGATGGCCTGCGCAAGGTCTTTTCCGGCCACGGCCGTCCCGGGCCGGAAGAGGAGCGGGTGGAGGCGGTGCGTGAGGCCAGCCTGGAGCTGCTCGAGGGCGAGGTGGTGGCCCTGGTCGGCGAGACCGGCAGCGGCAAGACCACGCTGGGCCGCCTGCTGGTCGGGCTGCTGCAGGCCGACGGCGGGCGCGTCGTCTTTGAAGGGCAGGACCTGGCCGCAGCGAGCGGGCGGCAGCGCAAGGCGCTGCAGCGGCGCATCCAGCTCGTCGCCCAGGACCCTTTCGACGCCGTCAGCCCGCGCCTGACGGTGGCCGAGATCGTGCGCGAGCCGCTGGACGTGCAAAAGGTCGGCCCGGCGGCGGAGCGGGAGGAAAAAGTGCGCCGGGCGTTGCAGGCGGTGGGCCTGCCGGTCGATCCGGCCTTCCTGACCCGCCGCGCCCACGAACTGAGCGGCGGGCAACTGCAGCGGGTCGCCATCGCCCGCGCCCTGGTGCTCGACCCCAAGCTGATCGTCGCCGACGAGCCGGTCTCGATGCTGGACGCCAGTGAGCAGGCCAAGCTGATCAACTTGCTGAAAGAGATCCAGAACGAGCGCGGTATGGGCTTGCTGCTGATCTCGCACGACCTGGCGCTGGTGCGCAAGGTGGCCGACCGGATCGTGGTTATGCGCGATGGCGAGATCGTCGAGGAGGGGCTGGCCGGCCGCGTCGTCGCCCAGCCCCGCCACCCCTACACCCGCGCCCTGCTGGAGGCTGCGCCAGCCTTTGCTTGGGAAGACGTAGAGGAGCGGGATGAGGGGGGCGTCATACTCGAAAAACAGTCCGTCATTCCCGCGCAAGCGGGAATCCATCCCGAATAGATGAGGAGAAAACATGTCCAAGTATCTTGCACCCCGCCGAGCTTTGTCGATGATCCTGCTGCTTGCCGTTCTGGCCCTGGCGGCCTGCAGCACGCCGCTGCTGCCTGTCGAGCCAACCGCCGCGACGGCCCGCGTCGAGGTGCTGCGCCTGCCGAGCGGCGGCTACTGGGGCCACCCTTCGCCTTTTGGCTTCAACCGCGGACCGGGTTACATGCGCGCCTCGCTGCTGTTCGACACGCTGGTCTGGCGCGACGCCAGCGGCGAGACCATCCCCTGGCTGGCCACCGACTGGTCCCTCTCCGGCGACGGGCTGACCTGGACCTTTACCCTGCGCGACGGCGTGCGCTGGCACGACGGCGAGCCGCTCACCGTCGACGACGTCGTCTTTTCGATCGACTATTACCTCGACCATCCCGGCACGGCCTGGTTCATGTCCCAGGTCGGCGAGATTGCCTCGGCGAGCTGCGTGTCGGAGAACCAGGTGGCGATCACCCTGGCGCGGCCCTTTGCGCCTTTCCTGCAAACGACGGCCGAGTCCTTGTTCATCTTTCCGCAGCACGTCTGGGAGGGCGTCGCCGATCCCCGCGCCTACGTCGAGCCGGAGGCGTTCGTCGGCAGCGGGGCCTACCAGTTGGTCGAGTACAGCCAGGAGGAGGGCGCCTACCTGTTCGAGGCCAACCCCGATTTCTTCCTGGGCGCGCCCTACGTCAGCCGCATCGAATTCGTGCCCACCAGCGACAATATCCTGGCCCTCTCCAACGGCGACGTGGACGCTTTCGACCAGTTCGGCGGGGTGACCGAAGAGATGCTGGCTCCCTTCCGGCAGGCGCCGTTCGCGGTTGCGGAGGCCCCGGGCGAGTGGGGCATGTTCCTCTACTTTAACCTGGCGCGGGAGACGCCGCTGCAGGACGCGCGCGTGCGCCAGGCCATTGCCCACGCCGTCGACCGTCAGGCGCTGGTGGAGCGGGTCCTGTTCGGCTTTGGCGACGCGGGAAGCCCCGGCTTCTTGCCGCCAGCCAATCCCTTCTACGACCCAGACGTGCTGGACTATGACCTCGATGCCGAGCAGGCCAGGGCGCTGCTGGCAGAGGCCGACTATGACGGGACGCCGATCCAGCTGGCCTATTCGCCGGACTGGATCATGGCCTCGACGCGGGTGGTCGAGATCATCGAGGCCAATCTGACTGACGTCGGCATCGTGCTGGAGCTGGCGCCGATGGACCAGGCCACGATCGACGCGGC
>JAFGEI010000059.1 GCA_016931695.1 Anaerolineae bacterium
CTGATTTCTCGCCCACGAACGATCAATTTCCTGCCATTTGGGCTTCCTGAAGAAATACCACCACAAATTCCGGACGACGCTTCTGTGCATCGATAAGCGTTCATTCACCCCCCACGTCGACCTCCCTGCCGCCGCCGGTGTCCACCGCGGCACCCCAGACCACCTCGACGCCGGCCGCGACAACGGGCTCTCGGCCGGCCCGCCGCCGCCCATCTCCGAGGAGAGACGGTTCTCTTTCGTGGTCAGCCAAATCTCGACTGGATCTGCACAAAACCTCAACGTCTCTATAGTACAATACGGCCATCATCATAGCTGTCAAGTTGTGCTTGACGCAACGGAGGCCCTAGTGAAAAAGAGACGATGGTGGTTGCTGCTACTGCTTGTGCTCCCGCTCATCCTGGGGGGCGGTTATACCTATTATCGGCTGGTCTATACCGCGGCTTCGACTGCCGAGGGGCCGGCCCTGGAGACGACCGAGGTCTATCGGGGCGATATCGTCCTCTCGGTCGATGGGCTGGGCAACCTGCTGCCGGCCGCCGAGGTGGACGTGGGTTTTCAGACTGGCGGGCTGCTGGTAGCGTTGGAGGTGGCGGTCGGCGACACGGTGCAGGCCGGAGACTTCCTCGCCCGCCTGGACACGCGCGAGTTGGAGTTGGCGTTACAGATGGCCCAACTCGACTTGGAGCAGGCCCAGATCAACTTGGATCGATTGCGGGCCGATCCGGAGGAAGCGGCGCTTGCTGTCGCCCAGAGCAACCTGACCCAGGCCGTGATCAACCGCGAAGAGACGCAGGTGAACCAGGCCGCAGCTGCAGAGCAGGCCTGGCTGGCCCTGGTCCAGGCGGCCAACAACCTGCGAGACGTCCAGGCCGACTATGAGAACATCTATTGGCAGAACCGCCAGCTCGACCAGCAACTTGGCCAACTGCCAGATGCCCAGTCCGATGCCGAGGCCGAAGCCTGGCGGGCGGTGGAGAACGCCGAAGCGGCGATGGCCCAGGCTCGCGTGGCTTATGAACAAACCTTGGAGCAGAGTGAAATCGCCGCTGCCAGAGCCCGGACCCAGGTGGCCTCGGCCCAGGCTAATCTGGATGCCCTGTACGTGGGGGCCGCGGCGTCCGACCTGGCCGCGGCCGAGACTGCTCTAGAGCGGGCCCATCTGTCCCTGGAACAGGCCCAGATGAACCTGGACCAGGCGGTGCTGCGGGCGCCGGTCGGCGGCACAGTGCTGGCCGTGGGGGCCGAGGTGGGCGAACTGGTGAGTCCAGGCACACTCGTCACCCTGGCCGACCTGCAAAGTCCGCTGCTGCGCTTCTGGGTCGAGGAGGGCGACATGGAGGCTGTCCAGGTGGGCAATCGGGTCGTCGTTGTCTTTGATGCCCGGCCCAACTCGACCTACAGCGGCGAGGTGGTGCGAATCGACCCGGCGCTGGTGAATGTGAGCGGCACGCCGGCCGTGCAGTCCTGGGCCACCGTGGACCTGGGCGATCACGCCGGCCAGCTGCTCTCGGGGATGGCGGCCGAGGTAGAGGTCATCGAGACCGAGGTTCACGACGTGCTCCTGGTGCCGCTGCAGGCGCTGCGGGAGTTGGGAAAAGACGAGGGGCAGTACGCCGTAATCGTGGTTGGTCCAGGCGGCACCCTGGAGACGCGCGTGGTTCAGGTCGGCTTGCGGGATTTCGTCCATGCCGAGATCGTCTCCGGGCTGGAGGCCGGCGAGGTCATCAGCCTGGGAGTGCCGCAAGGCGGTGGGGCCGCGAAACCGGACGATGCCAGGAACCTGGCCCCGGGCGCATTAGACTACTACGGAAAGTAAACGATGGCCGACTATTTGATCGAACTGACCGGCTTGAGCAGGGTGTATGGAAGGGGCGACGTTGCCGTCCACGCCCTGCGGAGGGTGGATCTGCGGATCGAGCGGGGCGAGTTCCTGGCCGTGATGGGGCCGTCCGGCTCGGGCAAGTCCACCCTGATGAACCTCCTGGGCTGCCTGGACCGGCCCACGGCCGGCCGCTACCTCCTTGGTGGCGAGGACATCAGCCGCCTGAGCCGGAACGCCCTGGCCGGGGTGCGCAACCGCAAGATCGGGTTCGTCTTCCAGTCCTACAAGCTGCTGCCCCGGCTGACGGCCCTCAAGAATGTGCTGCTGCCGTTGCTCTACAACCGGAGCGAGCCCCTGTCCGAGGCCGAGTGCCGGGAGCGCGCCGCGGCCGCGCTGGAGTCGGTGGGGCTGGCCGGCCGCGTGCAGCACCGGCCCAACGAACTCTCCGGTGGGGAACAACAGCGGGTGGCCATTGCCCGGGCCCTGGTCAACCGGCCGGCCATCCTGCTCGCCGACGAGCCCACCGGCAACCTGGATACCCAATCGGGCGGAGGGATCATGGACCTGTTGCACCGACTGCACCGGGACGGCGCGACGATCGTCATGGTGACCCACGACCCCGAAGTGGCGGCCCACGCCGGGCGCGTGATTCACCTGCGGGATGGCCTGGTCGAGCGGGACGATGGGAACGGTAAACAGGGGGTGGCCTCATGAGTCTACTGCGAACGATCAAGGTGGCCTGGGAGGGCCTGGCCCTGCACAAGGGCCGTTCTCTGCTGACGACGCTGGGGGTCATTATCGGCGTAGCGGCGGTGATCGTGATGCTGGCCGTCAGCGCCGGGGCCGAGGCCGAGATTGCCGACCAGATCAACACCCTCGGGGCGAACTTGATTCTGGTCCAGCCAGACTACGGCCGAGGGGGCTTTGGCAAGGACAGCGGCGACAGGTACGGCCTGTCCTACGGCGACGTCCAGGCGATTGCCGAAAACGTCGCCGGGATCCATGGCGTTTCGGCCGAGCAGAACACCACCCAGGACGTGCGGGGGGGAGACGTCACCCTGACCGAAATCTCCATTGTGGGGACGACGCCCGGATTTCCCGCCGTCCGCGAATACCAGGTGGCCTCCGGCCGCTTCCTTACCCAGGAGGACGCCGACCAGGCAAACCGGGTGGCCGTGCTGGGGGCCGGCATCGCCGGGGAACTCTTTGGCGGGGAAGCCGCGTTGGGCCAGCGCATCAAGATCGGCACGACGCGCTTCACCGTGGTTGGCATCATGGAGGAAAAAGGCGTCGTCGGGAACACCGATTTCGATGGGCGGGTCTATATCCCGATCACCGTGGTCTTTGAGCGCTTCGTCGCGGCCAAGTTTGGCCGGGATGCGGTCTGGCTCATCTACGTTTCGGCCGCCGATCGCGCGGATTTGGGCGGCGTCATCGCCGAGGTCACCGCGCTCCTGAATCGGCGCTATGACATCGACCCGGCGGAAAACGCCTTTACGATGATGACCCAGGACAGCATCATCGACGCGGCGGCTTCCACCACCGAGTCCTTTCGCAATCTGCTGGCCTGGGTCGCGGCGGTCTCTTTGATGGTGGGCGGGATCGGCATTATGAACATTATGCTGGTCAGCGTCACCGAGCGGACCGGGGAGATCGGCTTGCGCCAGGCCCTGGGCGCACGCCCGCGGGACGTCCAGTTGCAGTTTCTGTTCGAAGCGATTATACTGAGCCTGCTGGGTGGCCTTGTCGGGGTATTTGCCGGGATTGGCGGCAGCTACCTCTTTGGCCAACTGGGCACCATGCGCACCGAGATCGTGCCGCTCTCGATCCCGGTGGCTTTTGGCGCGGCGGCGCTGGTGGGGATCTTTTTTGGCTACTACCCAGCAGTCAAGGCGGCCCAACTGGACCCGATCGAGGCCCTGCGGAGGGATTAGCCGATGGCCCAACGGATTCTCGTTGTAGACGACGACCCGCAAATCGTCCGCCTGCTGCGTGCCAGCCTGTCGCAGGCCGGCTACGAGGTGTCTGTCGCCCGCGATGGCGGGACGGCGCTGCAACTGCTGCGCCGTGAGCACCCCGATTTGCTGGTGCTGGACCTGATGCTGCCCGATCGTGACGGCTGGGACGTGACCCGCACCGTGCGCGGCGACGCGGCGCTGGCGGACACGCCGATCATTATGCTGACCGCCCGCGTCGAGCATCACAACAGGATCGTCGGCCTGGAGTTGGGCGCCGACGACTATGTGACCAAGCCGTTCCATCCCGGCGAGCTTCTGGCCCGCATCCGGGCTCTTCTGCGCCGTACCCAGCGTGGGCCGGCCGCACTCCGCGTCATCCAGGCCGGGGAAGTGCTGATTGATGTGGACGGCCATCGGGTCGAGGTGCGGGGCCAGGAAATCCACCTCACCCCCACCGAGTTTGCCCTTTTGCGGGCCCTGGCCGAGCATCGGGGCCAAGTGCTCACCCGCCAGGAGATGATTGAGCACGGCCTGGGCTACAGCTATGAAGGCGTGGAGCGCACGGTGGACAGCCACATCCGGAACCTGCGCCGCAAACTGGCCGAGGCCGGCGTGTCGACAGATCCCGTAGAGACAGTATTCGGGGTCGGCTATCGCGTGCCATACGCGTATGGCCCAGCGGGCGGAGGTGAGTCGTGAAGCGGCTCTGGGTACAGCAGACGGTGGCCTTTGCCTTGGTCGTCATCGTTGCGATGGGTGCTGTCGTCTTTTGGATCAATCGCGGTGCCGACCTCGAGTTTCGCGAGTACGTCACCCTGAGCGACATCCGGTTGTCGGGCAGCGGCTTGCAGGAACTGGTCGCGTTCTATCGGCAGCGCGGCAGTTGGGAAGGAGTGGAAAGCCTGCTGGGCCCAGGTGTATACTTTGACCAGGATGGCCACATGGCCCTGGGGACGGTGTTGATCGAGGGCGAGTGGGGGTGGCTGCAAGAGAAGGGCTTGGCGCCCGAAATCCGACTCGTCGACGCCGGCGGCCAGGTCGTTTTTGATAGCCAGGGACAGGCTAACGGCAAACAGTTGAGCAGCAAGGAGCTGGTCAACGCCTGGCCGATCGCCAATCCTGACGACGGCGAGATTATCGGGTATCTGCTGCTGCTCTTTTCCTACACTAAGCCTTTGGATGAGCAGGCCCAGGTCTTTCTCGATCGCGTGAAAGGGTTGCTGCTGGCCAGTACCGCCCTGGCGGTAGGGTTGATTGTCGTCGTGGGCGCCCTCTTGAACCGCCGGCTGAACGCGCCCTTGCAGCGGCTGGCCGCTGCTACCCGGGCCGTCGCCGCCGGCGACCTGGACCAACAGGTTGAGACGGCGGGCAGCAGCGAAGTGGCCCAGGTCGGCCAGGCGTTCAATGAGATGACGGCCGCGCTGAAACAGGCCGAGGCCCTGCGGCAGAACATGGTCGCCGACGTGGCCCACGAACTGCGCACGCCGCTCAGTGTCCTGCAGGGCAACCTGTGGGCCATTCTGAATGACGCCTATCCCCTCGAAAAGGCCGAGATCTCCCGTCTGTACGACGAAACCCGCCTGTTGAGCCGCCTGGTGGAAGATCTCCGCGAACTCGCTCTGGCCGACGCCGGGCAGCTGTCCCTGGACCTGCGCCCCACGGACGTTGGGCAAATCGCTCGCCAAACGGTCGACAGCTTTGCCCTGGTCGCCGAAGCACAAGAAGTAAGCCTGGTCACCGAGTGCCCCACTGATCTTGCGCCCGTACAGGCTGA
>JAFGEI010000012.1 GCA_016931695.1 Anaerolineae bacterium
GGCGGCGAAGCCGCCTGCGAAACCCCCCTTTTCCCCTTCTCCCACTGCGGTAGAGCATCCAATGTTGAAATGTGCCATTGTCGAGTTAGCACAGAACGGGCAGGGTCTCGATCCTGGAGGGAGAAACATGCACCCACCATATCCTAGAATCACAAACCGGCTTTTTCTGGCCCTGATACTGGCAGTGGGCGCGCTCTATGCGACCGGGGCGCCGCTCTTGTTCGCGGCTCCTCTGGCAGAAATGCCGCAGGGCTGGCTTGCCAGGGTGCCGCTGGCCTATCCGCCCGACCCCACGGCGGATATTGCGTGGTCGGCTGGCTATGGCGGGGTGGCGGATATCGAGACCGCTTTCAATCATGCCCGCGGCGTGGAGAACAGCCAGTTGGGCCTCTCGATCCCCATGTTGACGCTGCCCTCCCAGGCCGAGTGGGACAGCAAGACCGATGGTGAAAAGGCGCTCTGGCTGATCAACTGCGAGCGGGTTGACCGCGGCGTGCATCCGCTGCACGGGGTGGAGACGAACGTGACCAGCGTGGCCCAATACTATGCCCAATACCTCCTGGACCACGACGTCTTTGGTCACTATGAAGATGGGCGCGACCCCTGGCAGCGATTGGAAGACAATCCGGCTATTGGCGCCTGCCACGATTTTCTGTCCGTCGCCGAGAACCTGGCCGCCTTTATGACCAGTGGGAACAGTATTTCGCTGCCTGTCGAACGGTCAATCTATCTCTGGATGTACGCCGACATTTCTCACGGCTGGGGCCATCGCCACGCCGTCCTGTGGTATCCGTACGACGACAACGGCGGCCCCAGCGGGCGGGAAGGCTTCCTCGGCATTGGGCGGGCGAACGGGCCCTACATGGGGTGGAATTACGGCGAAGTGATCGTGATGAACGTTTTCGACCCCTGCGCCTCCTGGAGTTACGACGACCCAATCCTGACTGCCAGGGGCTACATTCCATACGTGAGCAAGGACGCCGGATTGTGCCAAAGCCGGCGCGATTGAACGCAACAGCTCAGCCGGCCGCCTGGCAAGGGCCGGGTGGCCGGCGGTGACTGCCGCGCCTTTGCAGTGGCCCGCTACCGCACCTGGTTTTTGACCCAGTTGAATTTGCGCCGTAATGCCTTGGGGTAGTAGCAGGAGAGGACGTCATAGTCGACCCGTTCTCCCCAGCGGTAGACCACGCGGGGGTCAATGTACGATTTCAGGCTGGTCCCCAGGTTCCAGGTCCGTTTTTGGGCGGTGATGCTGTCCTGGACCTTGGCTTTTTCCAGGGATTCGCGCGCGCGTTGCAGTCGTTCCTGGGCTGTCTGCACTTTTTTCTTCGCGTTCTCGATCTTTTTGCCATAGCGCGCCTGGAGCCGCTCCCGCTGGGCCGCAGCAGGGGCGGCCTGCTTCTTTTCCTTCGCCTCCCGTTTCAACGCAGACAGCGCTTCCCGGGCCTCTTGAAGCTGGGAGCGGCGGAGGTCGACCCGCTCTTGCAGCTTTTGCTGCCGCTCGACAGCGCGCCGACGGCGCTCTTTCCAGTTGGCCGGGGCCTTTTTGTAGTGGTTGCACAGCACTGCGGCCTCGATGTTGGCTTGGCTGACGGCTGCCCATTTTTTATAGTCGGGGTCACTGGCCTCGACTTGCGCCCCCTCCAGGTTGGTGTGAACGACCTGGGTGGCGTGATGGGTCCGGAACACCTTGGCGGTCAGCCCCGGCAGCACTTCAGAGAGGTAAGCGTTGACGTCGCTGCTGCCGATGCTGGGAAAGACCTGGGGTTTGGAGCGCGTGGGATGTCGTTTCTGGTTGTTGCCCAAACTGGGCGGCCGCGCTTCCTCAACTAACGTCGCCAGGTTTTCCCACACCACCGTTGGCAGGGTGACGGTCTTGTTCCACCGCACCGAGTCCTTGCCCAGGAAGTTGAACTCGGCGCTGCCGTCCGGGTTCAGCGTGATGTGCTCGGGGCGCAGGGTGGTCGCGCCGACAGTGTCTGCTTCGTCGGGGTCCTTTTCATCCCCCACGCGCAGGCAGAGCGCGTCGATCAGGTAACACGCCGTGGCGACCATTCGCCGCTTGGGGTCGGGATCGGTCAGTCCCTGGTTGATGTGGGCGCGGACCTGTTCCAGGTTTTCGTGCAGTTCGACTGCCTGGTCGAACTTGGCCGCTTCCCGCTCCTGCTTGATCGACGCCGAGTCGCTCAACCAGACGTATTTGAGCTTGCCCGACAGCTTGTCCCGCCAGCGGGCTACCCACAGCGATTCGGGCTGCCAGACGATCTCGGCCCACTCGCCGGGCGGACGGGGGGCGTCGGGGCTCAGGTTGAGCGTGACGTCGCTTTCTTGCGGCCCTTTTTTCCAGCGCCCGCGCTGGGGATGTGCCCCGCGGCCCATAAAGATGCTGCTGGGCTCGGCGACATAGTTGGCCAGTTCAACCCGCTCGCCGTTGACGATGGCAAACCCGTACTGCTCTGCCAGTTCCTCGCGCCGGGCTTTGCGCTCGGCCGCCAACGCCCGCCGCTCTTCCTGCGTCAGCTGTTCCTTGGCGGCGCGCTCGGCCTGGACAATGGCAATGGCATGGCTGAAATCGACCTCGTCGAGGGTCAGCGGAGGCGTGACCTCTAGTGCTGCGCTCAAATCCTGCAGGAAATTCCGCACAAAGACCGGGTCTTTTACGTACGGGGTTCCCTGCTTCCGGGCCCAGGCGAGGGCCATTTCTTTTTGCCGGGTTGACAGCAACCGCCGCTCTCCCCGCACGACCAGTTCCAGCTGCTTGGGCAGCGGGACGTCGGGGATGACGATACCGTTGTGAATCAGTTGATCGAGCATATTCCTTAGTTTGACACCTTTTTCAAGGGAGGATAACGCAAATGTGCATTGTTGTCAACCCGGCACTGGATGGGGGACTGGCTACAGCCGCCCCGTCTTTCTATTTGCGACCGGGGCCGCGTTGTGCTACACTTGGCGCGATGAAAGATCACCTTCGCTTCTGGCTGCTCTTTGTCGCGGCTGCAACGGCCGGGTTCCGGCTTGTGCTGCTGGCGCTGCAGCGGGTCCCTTTCGACGGCGACGAGGCGATCGTGGCACTGATGGCGCGCCACATCTTGCAGGGGGAGCGGCCCTGGTTCTTTTACGGGCAGAACTATATGGGCAGTCTCGACGCCTATTTCATCGCCGGGGCCTTTGCCCTGCTGGGCGAATCGGTGTGGGCGGTGCGGTTGGTACAGGTTGCGCTCTGCACGGCGACGACGCTGGTGCTGTACGCCGTCGCCCGCCGCCTGACGGACGACCACGCGGCGGCACGGGCGGCGTCGCTGCTGTGGGCGCTCCCGCCGCTCCTGCTGACGGTCTATACGACGGTTTCGCTGGGCGGGTACGGCGAGATGATGCTGATCGGCAGCCTGCTGGTCTGGTGGGGACACCGGTTGGGTGGTGAGGACCGGCGGCGCTGGGGGCTCTGGTTGGGCTGGGGCTTGATCGCCGGGCTGGGCTTTTGGGTTTTGGCGCTGGTCGTGGTCTACCTGGCGCCGACAGCTCTCTGGCTGCTGTGGCAGCACGCACGGCCGGCGAACGGGCGCCTCCGTTCTCTGCCCTGGCCGGGCTACCTGCTCGCCACAGCCGGCTTTGCCCTGGGTAGCCTGCCGTGGTGGTTGGGCCAGGGGTACGTCGCGTTTGCGGGACTGGTGGATGGCGCAGCGGGCGATCCGTTCCTGGCTGCGGTCGGCATGCGGCTGCGCAACTTTTTTGTCTTGGGACTGCCAGCGCTGTTCGGCTTGCGTTTCCCGTGGAGCGTTTCTGGGCCGCCGTTGTGGATGGGAGCGCCGGTGTTGGCTCTCTATTTGGGCGCCCTGGGGTACGCCCTACGCCGGGCGCGGAGCGGGATGCCGCTCTCGGGACGGCTGCTGCTGTGGGGGATTGCCGGCGCGCTGTTCCTCGGTTTTACGCTCACCCCGTACGGCGGCGACCCGTCGGGCCGCTACTTTTTGCCCCTCTACTTGCCCCTGTTCATTTTTGTTGCCGACGTACTGTCTGCGCTGCAGCGGCGGGTCGGACGCCTGGCCTGGCTGCCGCTGGTCATCCTGCTGGCCTTTCACCTGTTCGGCACGGTTCAGGCCGCCCGAACCTATCCGCCTGGCATCTCGGCCCACTTTAACCCTGACGCATGGGTCGACCATCGCTGCGATCAGGCGCTGATCGCGTTCCTGCAGGATCACGATGGCAGCCGCGGTTATGCCAATTACTGGATCTCTTACCCCATCGCTTTTCTTTCCGGCGAGGAGGTGATCCTGGAGCCGCGTTTGCCCTACAAATCGACTTTGCGCTATAATCCGGGCGACAACCGCTATGCGCCCTACGGCGAGCAGGTCGAAGCCAGCGTGGCGCGGGTCTATGTGACGACGGATTACCCGCCGCTCAATGCGCTGCTGCGCGAGCGTTTCGCGGCGCTGGGGGTCGGCTACCGGGAGACAGAGATTGGCCGCTATCACGTCTTTTACGGCTTCTCACGCCTTGTGACGCCGGACGAGTTGAACCTGGAGTTGGAATGATGATGCGACGCTTTCTGTTGTGGTGGGACGTGCGCCGGTTGGCCGTGGCGCTCTTGTTCGTCGGCCTGTTTGCCATGGCCATTCGCGCCCCGGCCGACACCGATACCTGGTGGCATCTCCAGGCCGGAAGGTGGACCGTCGACCAGGCGCGGGTTTTGCAGACGGATTATTTCTCCCACACCCGCTACGGCTCGCCGTGGGTGAACCACAGCTGGCTCAGCCAGGTGCTCATGTACCTGCTGTTCGAGCACTTTTCCTACGCCGGCCTGGGGCTGTGGATGGGGGCGGTGATCGTCGTCTCTTTCGCCCTCGTCTACCCCCAGATGGAGGGGGACCCGTTTACGCGGGCCTTTATCCTGGTCATTGCCGCGGCGACGTCGTCGGTGATCTGGGTCGCCCGCCCGCAGTTGCTCTCGTTTCTGCTGACCGCTGCGGTGGCGTACGTGCTCTATCTCTACAAATGGCGGCGGGTCAACCGCCTGTGGCTCCTGCCGCCGATCATGGTGCTGTGGGTCAATCTGCACGCCGGGTACGCGCTGGGTTACATGCTCCTGGTCGCCTTTGTCGCCGGCGAAGTCGTGAACCACGTCCTGGCCTGGCTGGCGCCCGACGAGGCGGCGCTGGATGCCCCGCGCTGCCCACCGGTGAGCTGGCGCCGCCTGGCATGGGTAGTGGGATTTGCGCTGCTCTCGCTGCTGCTGCTGGTCATCAATCCCAATACGACCCGCATGTGGGTCTATTACCTGGACACGGTCAGCGTCGGCGTGCTGCAGGACTTTATCCAGGAGTGGCAGTCGCCCAACTTTCACCCGCTCTACGCCCAGCCCTTTATCTGGGTGCTGCTGGCGACGTTGGGGGCGATGGGACTCTCGGGCCGGCGGGTGGATGGAACAGACCTGGCGACGCTCGCCATGTTCAGCTATGCCGCGCTGATGGCGGGGCGGAACTTGGGTCCGTTCGCGCTGGTGGCGGCGCCGGTGTTGAGCCGCCACGTGGCGGCGGCGTTAAAGCGGTGGGGGATATCCCGGCGACCCCGGCCGCCGGGCAGCGCCCGCTCGAGAATGGTGTTGGGGGGGATCAATCTGGCCCTGCTTGCGATCGCCATTCTCCTGGCACTGCTCAAGGTCTGGTCCCCCCTTGGCGCCGCCTTTAACGAACAGCTCCAGCGGGAGAGCTTGCCGGCAGGAGCGGTGGAGTGGATCCAGGAAAACCGGCCTGCGGGCAGGATGTTCAACCACTATAACTGGGGCGGTTACCTGATCTGGCGCTTGTGGCCCGATTACCTGGTCTTTGTCGACGGGCGTACGGACTTGTATGGCGACCAGGTTTTGCGCGATTACCTCGAGATCCAGCGGGGGGGGCCGCAAGCCCTGGCGCTGCTGGATCACTATGACGTCTATTTCGTTCTGACCCCCACCGGCGACGGGCTGTGCACGTTGCTGAGCTGCCAGCAGGATTGGACGGTTGCCTATCGCGACGAGATGGCGACGATCTGGGTGAGGAACGGTGAGGATGTCACAGAAAAGGAGACGGGAGATGAAACTGATCGATCTGACCATTCCATTGGGCATCGGCACCCCGCCGTGGCCCACCTACGAACCGCTGCAGGTCAAGTACTTTAAGCGGCTGGCTCCCAACGGGGCCAACGGCCAACTGCTGACCCATTCCAACCACCTGGGCACCCACCTCGACGGCGAGATTCACTTTTACACCCCCGGCAAGGACATTGCCGCCCTCGAGCTGAACGGCTTCCTGGTCGGTCCGGGCGCGGTGGTCGATCTCTCCGACGCCACAGGCGACTACCAGGTCTATACCCCCGAGATGGTCGAAGAACGGGTCGAGGTCCGCGCGGGCGACATCCTCATCATCCACACCGGCTACCACCACTTTGGCTGGGACATGCCGACCGCCGACGAGATCCGCTACATGGTCCAGCATCCCGGCCCCGACCGCGATTTCGCCCTCTGGGTCAAGGAGAAAAAGCTGCGCTGGATCGGCGTCGACTGCGGCAGCGCCGACCACCCGATGAACACCATTATCCGCACCTGGATGCCGCGCCAGGCGGCAGAGGCCGACGCCGTCTTTCGCCAGATGTATGGCCTGTCGCTGGAGGAGCGCTTTACCCCCGACAAGTACCAGCTCATGCACATCGAAATGTTCCCCCACCACATCATCCACGCCGAGTGCCTGGGCGGCGACATCGACCTGCTGTGCAACCGGCGGGCGACGATCGGCTTCTTTCCCTGGCGTTTCGTCGACGGCGAGTCGAGCATCGGCCGCTGCGTCGCCTTTGTCGACGACGACGAGTACGACGAGCTGATGGCGCGCAAGGCGGCGCTGCCCCAGACCCGCTTTGGCGACTGCTATGATCCGGAGCATGTGGAGCGGATCGAAGGGCTCACCGCGCAATACGTAATACGTAATACGTAATACGAGGTCCTTATGCAACGATTCACCATTGCCTGTGCGCAGTTTGCCGTCACGCCGATGGCGGTGCGGGAGAATGTGCAAAAAGCTGCCGCCTGGGTGGAGCGGGCAGTGCAGGAAACCGGCGCCCGGCTAATCGTCCTGCCGGAGACGGTGACGACCGGCTTTACCCCCGGCTGCCCGGCGGAGGAGCTGTGGGAGCACGTCGACGTGCTGCCCGGCCCGCTCACCGCGCCGGTCGCCGACGTCGCCCGCGGGCTGGGGGTTTACGTCGTGTTGCCCACCTACGAGCGCGGCCCGCAGCGTGACGTCGTGTTCAACAGCGCCGCCCTCTTGGGCCCGGACGGCGCCGTGCGCGGCGTCTACCGCAAGACGCACCTCTTTCCCACCGAGCGGGCGTCCGGCGGCGGCTGGTCGACCCCCGGCCGCGACCCGGTGGTGGTCGAGACCGAGCTGGCTGCCGTTGGCCTGACCATCTGCTACGACGGCGATTTCCCCGAGCTGTACCGCTGCGAGGCAATCATGGGCGCGGAGGTGATCGTCCGCCCGGCGGCGCTGCTGCGCAGTTTCGAGATTTGGGAGATGACCAACCGCGCCCGCGCCTACGACAACCACGTCTATGTCGCCGCCTGCAACGCCGTCGGGCCTGACGCCGGGGAGAACTATTACTTTGGGCACAGCATGGTCGCCAGTCCCATCGCCCAGGTGCTGGCCCTGGCCCGCGGCACGGAAGAGATCATTGCCGCCGAGCTCGACCCCGACCCGATCAAGCACGTCACCTACGGCGCGCGCACGCCCATGATCTTTGACCACCTGCAGGACCGCAACCTGGCCGCCTACCGCAACATTCTCACCCCGGCGCAAAGTCGCTTCGAACCCGCCCAGCGCATCCCCAACCTCAAAACTGAAACCTGAAGCCGGTCACGTGAAACCCACAACAGGAGATAGCTATGCAACCTTTAGAAAACACCCGCGTCATCGACCTGACCCGCGCCCTGGCTGGCCCCTACTGCACGATGATGCTGGGCGACCTGGGGGCGGACGTGGTCAAGGTGGAGCGGCCCGGTCATGGCGACGAGAGCCGCGGCTGGGGGCCGCCTTTCGTGGGCGCGCCCTACGGTCCCTATCCCGGCGAATCCGCCTACTTTATCGCCGCCAACCGCAACAAGCGCAGCATCACCGTCGACCTCAAGCGTCCCCAAGGGGTCGAGATCATCCGCCGCCTGACCCGCCAGTCCGACGTCCTGGTGGAAAACTTTCGCACTGGCGTGCTGGACGGCATGGGGCTGGGTTATGGTGACCTGCGTGCGCTCAACCCGCGCCTGGTCTATTGCTCCATCAGCGGTTACGGCCGCAGCGGCCCCTATGCCGAGCGGCCCGGCTACGACTTTATCGTCCAGGCCGAGGGGGGGATGATGGGCATCACCGGGCCGGAGGCGGGCCCGCCCTCTCGGGTGGGCATCCCCATTGTCGACATTACCGCCGGGATGTTTGCCGCTACGGCGATCCTGGCTGCGCTGCGGGCGCGGGACCTGGGCGGAGAGGGGCAGCTCGTCGACGTCTCGCTGCTCGACACCCAGGTCGCCCTGCTGACCAACGTCGCTTCCAACTACCTCGTCGGCGGCGCCGCGCCCCAACGATACGGCAACGCCCACCCCAACCTGGCCCCCTACGAGGCCTTTCGCGCCCGCGACCGCTGGTTTGCCCTGGCGGCGGCCAACGAGCGGCAGTGGGCCACGTTGTGTGCCGTCATTGGCCGGCCGGACCTGCAGGACGATCCGCGCTTTGCCCGCAACAGCGAGCGGGTCACCAACCGCCCGGCTCTGCTGGCGGCGCTGGGCGAGGTGTTTGCCACCCGCGATGCGAACGAGTGGTTGTCCGCCCTACAGCAAGCGGGCCTGCCCTGTGGCCCCATCAACACCGTAGCGGACGTCTTTGCCCATCCCCAGGTGGGACCGCGGCAGATGGTGTTGGAAACGCAGCACCCGACCGCCGGGCCGGTGCGCCTGGCCGGGTTTCCCTACAAGCTGTCGGCGACTCCGGCCGGGGTGCATCGCCCGCCGCCGCTGCTGGGCCAGCACAGCGAGGAGGTGCTGGTCGACCTGCTGGGGTATTCTTCCCAGGACGTCGCGCGGCTGCGCGCGGAAGGAGTGATTTGAGTCCGATGGCTGAACTGTCCGTTCACCTCGACCGTCCCTACGTCCCGGGTGTGCTCGAGCACCTGCGCTCTTTGTTGGAGCCCGGCATCCGCCTGACCGTGGGGCCGGACCTGCCCGCGCCGGCCAGGTACCACGTGCTCGTCGCCGGCCGGCCGTCGCCGGAAGAGATCGCCGCCAGCCCCAACCTCTGCGCATTGATCGTCCCCTGGGCCGGCATCCCCCCGGCGACGCGCGAACTGCTGCGCGGATTTCCGCACATTGCCGTCCACAACCTCCACTACAACGACGTCACGACCGCCGAGATGGCGGTCACGCTGATGCTCGCCGCGGCCAAGCGCATCGTGCCCATCGACCGCACCTTTCGCCAGCACGATTGGACCCCGCGCTACCAGCCCAACCCCTCCCTCGCCCTGGAGGGGCGAACGGCGCTGATCCTCGGTTACGGCGCCATCGGGCAGCGCGTCGCCCGGGCCTGTCGCGGGCTGGGAATGCGGGTGCTGGCGATTCGCCGCTGTCCCGAGAAGGCGCCGCCGGGCCTCCCGGACGCGGTCCATCCGCCGCACGCGCTGCGCCAGTTGCTGCCGCAGGCGGACGTGCTGGTCGTCTGCCTGCCGCACACGCCCGAGACCGAGGGGTTGATCGGCGCCGGCGAACTGGCGCTGCTCCCGGCGCAGGCGCTGCTGGTCAACGTGGCCCGCGGCCCGATCGTCGACGAGGCGGCGCTCTACCACGCCCTGTGCGACGGGACGCTTTACGGCGCAGGGCTCGACGTCTGGTACAACTATCCCGCCGACGAGGCGGCCCGCCCGCACACTCCGCCGTCCGCTTACCCCTTTCACGAGCTGGACAATGTCGTCATGAGTCCCCACCGCGCTGGGGGATCGGTGGACAAGGAGGAACGGCGCATGGCCCGCCTGGCAGTGCTGCTCAACGCCGCCAGGCGCGGGGAAGAAATGCCCAACCGGGTAGACCTGGCGGCGGGGTATTAGCGGCCGGGAAGCGGGTGGCGCGCCTGCCCGGCGAGCTGCGGCGGGTTATACGATCACGACGTCGTCCAGGCCATTTTCCGGCTGTGGGTAGCTCATGTCGAGCCCACGCAGGGTTTCGATCAGCACCGTCGCAATGACCAGGTTGCGGTACCACTTGCGATTGGCCGGGACGACGTACCAAGGCGCCCAGGCGGTGCTCGTTTTGCTCAGCACGTCCTCGTAGGCCTGCATGTATCGCGGCCACAGCTTTCGCTCGTCGAGGTCGCCCAGGCTGAATTTCCACCGCTTGTGCGGTTCGTCCAGGCGGGCCTGGAGGCGCTCCTTTTGCTCCTCCAGGTCGATGTGCAAGTAGAATTTGAGGATCGTCGTCCCTTCATCCGCCAGCACGCGCTCGAAGGCATTGATGTGGTCGTAGCGCTTGCCCCATACCTCCGGCGGGACCAGGCTGTGAACGCGGACCACCAGCACATCCTCGTAGTGACTGCGGTTAAAGATGACGATTTCGCCCCTTCCGGGCGTCCACTTGTGAACCCGCCACAGATAGTCGTGGCTCAATTCCTCTGCGGTGGGCACCTTGAATCCGGCCACCTTGACCCCCTGGGGGTTGACGCCTTCAAAGACGTGGCGGATGACGCCGTCCTTGCCGCCGGTGTCCATCGCTTGCAGCACGACGAGCACCTTGTGTCGATTCTCGGCGTAGAGCAATTCTTGCAGTTCCTCGAGCTGCTCGTTGAGCAGCAATAGATGCCGTTTCCCTTCTTTCTTCTGGCCCTCGAAAGCGCTGCTGTCGTTGGGGTCCCACTGGCTGAGGTCGACCTGGCTCCCTGGTTTGACGCGGTATCGATCCATGAGGCCTCCTTTTCCCGAATTGTACCACCAAGGCGCCGGAGGCGTCAAGCCTCCCGCATCCGGGGAACTGGTTGAGCTGTTACAGGTATGCTATAATGCCCTGACGTATCGTGGCCTGCTGACCAAAGGTCGAGGTGTGCTACAACTATGGCCGAGAACAATCTACTTGTTGTCAGTGACCTGCACCTGAGCGAGGGTTGGAATTCCGAGACGGGGCGCGTCAGTCGGCTGGAGAGCTTTCACTACGACGACGCGTTCGAGCGGTTCATCCACCATCACGAGAGCATCCGCCGCAGCCGCCGTTATAAGGAACGCCCCTGGCTCTTGATCTTTAACGGCGACTTGTTCCAGTTTGCCCAGGTCGTCTCGCTGCCGCCCGAAGGAAAAGAGCTGCGAGCGGTCACCGGCGTTTCCTCCTACGACGAACTGCCGCGCGACGTGCTGCGCTACGGCCTGGGAACGACGCCCAAGGAAGCGGCCTGGAAGGTCGGGCGCATTGCAGCTGGGCACCCAATCTTTTTTGCCGCCCTGGGATGGTTCCTGGCGCACGGGAACCGCATCGCCATCATCAAGGGCAATCACGACCCGGAGTGGTTCTGGCCCGAGGTCCAGGAGCGATTTTGCCGCGAGATCCTTCACGCCTACGAGGAATGGCTGATCGAGGGGGGTAGCGGGCCTCACTTGATGCTGGAGGACGTCCAGAAACGCGTCCGCTTTTACCCCTGGTTCTATTACGAACCGGGCCGGATTTACGTCGAGCACGGCCACCAGTACGACCCGGTCAATCGCTTTCGCAACTTTCTCCACCCGGTTCAGCCCCATCGGCCAAATCATCTGGACCTGCCCTGGGGCTCGTTCGTCACGCAGACTTTTCTCAACCACTTGCAGCGGGGCTTTCCGTATGCCGATCTGGACGAGTTGATGAAGCAGCAGCTGGGGCGGGCCATTCGCCAAAGCCCCGTCCGCGCCGCAGCGATGGGGTTGTACTATCTCTATCTCGTCGCCCGGGCCACGTTGCGGGAACTGCGACAGCGGCGTCACGCTGGAGAATGGGAAAAGTTTCCCTTTAGCACGGCGCGCAACGTGGGCCTTTCCGTGCTGCCAGACGCGGTCGTGCGGCGGTTGATTCAAATGGGATGGGAGCCGCATCACCGGGCCGTAGAACGGGTCTTGAGGATTTTTGCCCGGGCGGGGGCCGCTACGGCGACGATGCTGCTCCAGTTTGTCGGTATTTTTCAGGCTGCCCGCGCCTTTGTCGACGCCGAGTACCTGGGCATGCTGGGCTGGGCAATCATGGCTGGCGGGGTCTTTTTGCTGCGCCGGTCGATTCAGCTCTATTTTCGGCAGCAGGTCAGCCGCGTCCATTACGGCTACGAAGCGGTGCCCTACATCCGCCAGGCGTTGGGCGAAAAGTACGAGGTGCCCTACTACGTTTTTGGTCACATGCACCGTCCCACGCTGCGCCGGTTGGAGGGGGGAAAGTGGTTCGTGGACAGTGGCGGGTGGCCGATCTTGATCCGGCAGCAGCTACAGCGTCTAGAGGAGAAAAAGCTCACCTTCGTGCGGCTGCCTACCGGTCACCGCGGCGCCCCCGAGCTGTTGTACTGGGACGATTCGGGGAACAAGGCGGAGCGCCTGGTGCTCGTCGAGCCATACCAGCAGGACCTAGCTGTCTAGCGCGCGGGCGATATGGGCCGCGACGCGGCTGTTGTGGAACAGCAAGGCCTTGTTTGCGGCCAGCGATTCTCCCCCCGTACGATCCGCCAGCCGTGCCAGGAGAAAAGGGGTCAGGTCGCGGCCCGAGATTCCCCGTTCGTCCGCCTCGGCGACGGTGGCCTCGACCGCGGCGTGGGTCTCGGCCCACACCATCTCGTCGTCTGACGGAATGGGCACGCAGACCAACAGCGATGCCGGCAGCCCCAACCGGTTGCGGGCGCGGGCGATGGCGGCGACGTCCTGGGGGCTGTCGGCGCGGGCGGCGAGCGGCAGGCCCGACGAGCGGCTGGTAAAAGCGGGAAACGTGTCGGTCTGGTAGCCCACCACCGGCACCCCCAGCGTCTCCAGCGCCTCCAGCGTGCGCGGCAGGTCGAGGATCGCCTTGGCCCCGGCGCAGACGACGAGCATCGGCGTCGTAGCCAGGGCGGGCAGGTCGGCGGAGACGTCTTCCGGGTGGCTGCGGTGCACGCCGCCGATCCCCCCGGTGGCAAAGACGCGGATGCCGGCCCGGTAGGCCAGCGTCATCGTGGCGGCGACGGTGGTCCCGCCGCTGCGGCCCTGCGCCACGGCGACCGGCAGGTCGCGCTGGCTGATCTTGGCCGGCTCGGGCTCGTGCGCCAGCCGCTCCAGCTCCTGCGGCGACAACCCCACCTTGACCTCCCCCGCCAGCAGCGCGACCGTTGCCGGCGTCGCGCCTTCCGCCCGCACGATGGCCTCCATCTGCCGTGCGACTTGCTGGTTGACCGGCCGGGGCAGTCCGTGGGTGATGAGGGCGGATTCCAGCGCGACGACAGGTTGCCGTCGCGCGAGGGCCTCGGCGACCTGGGGGGCGACGGTGAGCGGGAGGTTCGGGTTTGGCAAGCGTCTACCTCACGATGCCTTGCCGGCGCAGCCCGGTCAGAACGGTCTGCTCGAGGGGGGTGTTGCTGGCCAGGGGCAGGTAATGGGCGCCGCGGGCGCGGCAGGCCGCCCGGACCTCGTCGCGCCAGCCGTCCAGGCGGCGGCGGTAGAGGTCCTGCATCCCCCCGTCGATGGTCACCTCTTGCGCCTGCTCCGTCTCGACGTCGATCAGCCGCAGGTCTCCCCCCAGCGGCGGGTCGATCTCGTCGGGAGAGAGGAGGTGGATGACGGCGCACTCGTGGCCCCGCGCTGCCAGTGCGGTCAGGCCGTCGACGTACCCGGCCGGCGAGAAAAGGTCCGAGATGAGGATGACCAGGCCGGGGCGGCCGCCGGACATGGCATAGGTGCGGAGGGCGGCGTTCAGGTCGGTGACGCCGCCGGCGCTCAGGCCCTCCAGCCACTCGAACAGGCGCAGCGCGTGCCCCCGCCCGCGGAGCGGCCCAAATTTGGCGGCGGGCGAATGGCGAACGACTGTCACTGCCAGGCGGTCCCCTGCGCCCAGGGCGACGTATCCCAAGGCGGCGGCCAGGCGGCGCGCGTAAGCCCACTTGTTCCCCTCGCCGCCGCTCTCGGCTGCCCCCCAGTCCATCGACGCACTCCCGTCGAGCAGGATATGCACGGCCAGGTCCTCTTCTTCTTCGAACAACTTGACAAAGGGGCGCTCCAGGCGGGCATAGATGTTCCAATCGACCCGGCGCAGGTCGTCGCCGCGGGCGTAATCCCGGTAGTCGGCGAACTCGACCGAGGTGCCGCGCTTGGTCGAGCGGCGTTCGCCTGCCGTCTGCCCGGCCCGGACCTGGCGCGCGACGAGGGAGAGGCAGGACAGCTTTGCCAACAGTTCGGTTTCTAGCAGCACAATCTATTCCGGTTCTGTTACCCTTCGGCCACAGAAGCGATAATTTTCTCCACGATTTCGTCCACCGCCACCCCCTCCGCCTGGGCCTCAAAGTTGAGCAGGATGCGGTGACGGAGGGCGGCCGGGGCGACCGCCTGCAGGTCGCTCAGGGCGACGTTGTAGCGCCCGGCCAGGAGAGCGGTCACTTTGCCGCCCAGGATCAGCGCCTGGGCGGCCCGCGGGCTGGCGCCGTAGCGGACGTAGCGGCGGACCATCTCGGGCGCGCTGCCGGTGGCGGGGTGGGTGGCGAGGACCAGCCGGGCGGCATATTCGGTCACCGGCGAGGCGGCGGGCACCTCGCGGACCAGCTGCGTCATCGCCAGCACCGTCGCGCCGTCGGCCACTTTGTCGATCGCCGGCTCTGTGCCGCCGGTGGTCCGGTTCAGAATCTCGACCAGTTCGGCGTCGGAGGGAAAGGTCACGTCGACCTTGAACAGAAAGCGGTCGAGCTGCGCCTCCGGCAGCGGATAGGTGCCTTCCATCTCGATCGGGTTCTGCGTCGCCAGGACGATAAAGGGGGCGGCCAGGGGATAAGAGTGGTTGGCGACGGTGACCGTCTGCTCCTGCATCGCTTCCAACAGGGCAGACTGGGTCTTGGGAGTGGCGCGGTTGATTTCGTCGGCCAGGAGGAGATTGGTAAAGATTGGGCCGCGCTGGAAGCGAAAGGTACGGTGGCCCGTTTCGCTCTCTTCCAGGATGTCGGTGCCGATGACGTCGGCCGGCATCAGGTCGGGGGTGAATTGGATGCGGGCGAATTGGAGGTCGAGCACGCGGGCCAGGGTCCGCACCAGCATCGTCTTCCCCAGGCCGGGCACGCCTTCCAGCAAGACGTGTCCGCCGGCAAATAGGCAGACCAGCACGTGGCGCACCACCTGGCGCTGACCGACGATGAGCCGGCCTATTTCGGCCTCGATGCGGGCCGCGGTTTCTCGGAACTGCTCGGGCAAGATGGCGCTTTTTCCCATTACAGCGCCTCTAGCTCGTCCAGCAATCCGGTCAGCACGTCGAATCCGCCCTGCCAGAAGGCAGGCGACGCCATGTCGAAACCGGCCTCGCCGACGATGTGCGCCGGGCTTGCCGATCCGCCATAGCCCAGGATTTTGAGGTAGCGGGGGATAAAGGAAGCCCCTTCTTCCTTGTACTGCTTGTACAATGCCAGGACCAGCAGGTGGCCAAAGCTGTAGGCATAGCAGTAGAACGGGGTGCGGTAGAGGTGGGGAATGGCAATCCATTCCCAGCGGAATTCGTCCGAGACGTCGACGGCGTCGCCAAACTGTTCGTGCAGGTTCTGCAGGTAGAGCGCGCCCATCTCGTCGGCCGTGGCGCCTGCGAGCGCCTGGGGATGGGCCTGGTTCTCAAAGAGCACAAAGTAGGCCTGGCGGGCGATGGTCGCGTAGGCTTCGTCGATCACCGTCACCAGCAGGTCGCGCCGCGCGGCGGGGTCCGATTCCTCCGCCAGCCAGCGGTCCACCAGCAGCATCTCGGAAAAGACGGACGCGGTCTCGGCCAGCGGGAGGGTGGAGTGGAAGGTGAACACCGGGTGATCCTGGGCCATCATGGCGTGGACGGCGTGCCCAATCTCGTGTGCCAGGGTGAGGACGTCGTCGGTCTTGCCCTGGTAGTTGGTCAATACCCAGGGTGTCATGCCGGGCAGGACGGAGGCACAAAACGCTCCACTGCGCTTGCCCACCCGGACCTCGGAGTCGAGGTGCTGCTCGGCAAAGACGCGCTGCGCGTGGCCTGCCAGCACGGGGGCGAACTGGTGCAAGCAATCCAATACCAGGTCAGCGGCCTCGGAAAAGGGGAAGGATTTTTCGGCGGCCTGGATCGGAGCGTAGAGGTCGTAGCGGCGCAGGCGTTCGATGCCCAGCCACTGCGCCTTGAGGCGAAAGTAGCGGTAAAAGATCGACATGTTGCGGCGGCAGCTTTCCAGCAGCGTCTCGACCACCGCGTCCGGCACGTCGTTGTGCAGGTTGCGGACCGCGATGGGGGAGGAAAAGCCGCGCAGGTCGACGTTCTCGCTGTCCCAATCGCGGGCAACGTGGCCATAGATCTGGGCCAGTATGGCGGATTCTTCCGCATAGACGCGGTACAGTTCCCGGTAGGCCGCCTCGCGCAGTTCCGGCCTGGGGTCGCGGTAGTAAACGCTCAGCTCGCCGCGCGTCATCTGCCGCACCTCGCCGTCGATCTCGAGCTGGAAGGAAAAGCGATTGGTGATCATCTGGTACAGCTTGACCAGGGCGTTGCTGCCGTTGACGTCTTTGATGTTGATGACCTTTTCCTCCGCCTCCGACAGGGTGTAAGGTTTGAACTGCCGCAGGGTTTCCAGGTAGTAGGTGTACTGCCCGCTTTCTGCCAGCAGGCGCAGGGCCGGTTCGTCGTCGAGCCCTTTCCACCACAGGGAGAAAAAGAGCAGCCGGTTGCAGAGGGCGGCGTGGAGCTGCTCGGCCCGGCTGAGAAAGCCCAGCGCGGCCGGATTTTGCGTGTCCTCGCCGAACCAGAGGTGGGCATAAGAAACGACGCGCAGGGACTGGGCAGTGACCTGGGCGGAGAGGTCCAGCAAGGCCAGGAACTCTTCGCCGCTGATCTGGGGCGAGAGGCGCTCGCGGCTGGCCTCCATCTCGCTCACCAGCGCTTCCAGTTCGGCCAGGGTCTTGTCGTATTCCGCGCCCTCGTGGGCGGGCAGCAGGGCCGCCAGGGTCCATCTGGATTGTTCAATGTGGTGCTTTTTCAATTTCCTTCTCCTTAAAATTGCCTCAGTCACGTTTCGCAGCGACCTCCCACGCCCGCAAGCGGAAGGAGGCTGACGTCCATCTCTCCCTTTTGCAAGCGCGCGGCACTGCGTAATCTATCATAAAAACGGATTTTGGCCAACTGCCCGGCGCACCCATTCCTGTTCCGCGGCAAAGGTCAGGCGGGCCAGCGCCTCGTCTGGCGCGAGCCACACGGGCTGGAACTGTGGCTCTGCTCCGGCGAAAGCCGCCTCTGGGGGGGCAGTCAGCGCCATGCGAAAATAACGCTCGGCGCGCACGATGCGCCGCCCGTCGTGCTCAAAGACGACGGTCTGGGTGCCAAGGTCGCCCGTGACGGCCAGGTGGCCGTAGCCTCCTTCCTCCTGTGTCTCCCGCAGCGCGGCTTGCTGGGCGCTCTCGCCGGGGTCGACGTGCCCTTTGGGCAGCCGGACCTCGCTGCGGCTGGCGCGCAGCAAGACGAGGATTCGACCGTCGTGGACGACGACGCCGCCGGCGGCGTCGTACCGTTCCGTCTGTAGCAGCGCTGCCAATTCCTCCCGCACCGCTTCCAGCGAGGCAAAGAGCCAGTGGGCGGCGGCAAAATCGGCGCGCGGAACGCGCGGATGCGGCACCGCCGCACTGACCATCCCCGCCGCCTCGGCGGCGGCGATGCCCCGCGGCGCGTCTTCCAGCACCAGGCAGCGCGCCGGAAGGACGGACAGGCGCTCGGCAGCCAGCAAAAAGATGTCGGGGTGCGGCTTGCCCCGTGCCACCTCGTCGCCGGTGACGACCACGCGGAATGCATCCGCCACCCCCAGCGTCTCGAGCGCCAGCAGCGCGTAGCGGCGGTACGCGGACGTCGCCACTGCCAGCGGGATTTCCCGTTCGTCGAGCGCGGCCAGCAGGGGATAGAGGCCGGGCATGGCGCGCAGTTGGGTGGGAACGGCCTGCAAAAAGAACTGTTCCCGCTCCGCCATCGCCTGCTCCGGGGTGAGCGGCAGGCGAAAGCGTTGGCAGAGGAATTGAGCGGAATCGATCACCCGCAGGCCGAGGATATCGCGCAGGGTTTGGGGGTCCAGGCGGTGGCCGTAGCGGGCCAACACCCGGTTCCAGGCCTGTTCTGCCAGCGGTTCGCTGTCGGCCATCAGGCCGTCGAGGTCAAAGAGGACGGCGTGGATCATGGCTGCAGCGAGCTAAAGTAATCACGGACGTATTGCTTCATTCCCAGCGGGATGTAGCTGCCCTCCAGCGCGGCGGCGGCTTCGCTGGCGTAATCGGCATAGACCTCGCTGTAGGGCACGATGGACTCGCCTGGGAGAAGCGGGCGGGTCGTGTTGTCACTGGGCAGCCCCTCGTCCCCCTCGCGGCCGATGTCGATTTCTGTGCCGTCGCTCTTGAGCCGTTCGGGCACGTAGAGTTCGTCGTAGGGAGCGTCGCTCCCGGCGTCCTCGTGATGGCCCCCTGCCGGGACTTGTTCTTCGCCCGTCGCCTGTCCGGCATCGCCTGGTGCGCCGCCGGGCTGCGTCCCGTCCTGGCCGCTCCCTTCTCCGGCAGCGCTCCCGGCCGCCTCGGCGACCTCCGCGCGGCCTTCCTGGAGGGTCGAGAGGGCCTCTTCGAGCGCCTCCTGCTCCTCGACCCGTTCTCCGGCGGCAGCCATTTCCTGGGCGGCCTGGCGGATCGCTGCGCGGGCGGCTTCGATGTCCCCCCGCTCGATGGCTACGGCGGCCTCGGCCAGCTGCTGGGCCAGTTCGGGATTGCTCTCCTCCAGCGCGGCGGCGGCCTGGGCCAGCTGTTCAGCCAGCTCCAGCTCTTGCGCACGGGTCAGCGCTTCCCCTCTTTCCCCGGCAAAGGCTTCCAGGGCCTCCGCTGCCGCCGCATAATCCCCTTGCTGCAGCAGTTCGGCGATATCCCCGGTCAGCTCCGAGTCTTCCATCTCGCCGGCGGCCTGCTCCAATGCCTCCCGAATGCCGGCGGCGCCGGGGTCCTGCAGTTCGGCCAGCGCGCGCTCCGCCTCCGCCAGTGCAGCGACCGCTTCCTCCGGCGTCGCCCGGCCTTCCTCCAGCGCGCCGATCGCCTCTTCCAAGGCCTGCAACAATGCCTGCCGCTCTTCCTCGCTCAGCGCCTCGTTCTGGGCGATCTCTTCCCGCAGCCCTTCCAGTTGTTCGACCTGCTCCTCCACCGCTGCGCGCGCGGCGGCCTGCCGCAGCAGCGCCTGTTCCTGGGGGTTGGGCAGGAGCAGCGATGCAGCGAGGGCGGCGACCAGGACGGCGGCGGCGACGAGCGCCCGGCGCGGGGCGCGCAGGGGCAGCGCAGCGCGGACGTCTATGCGGGAGGCGGCCTGCAGCGTGTCGGCGAGCTGGGCCGCGGCCATGGCCCCCGTCGTCTCCAGGCGACCCGCCTGGAGCTCCCAGCAGGTGGTCAGCCGTTCCGCCAGCCCCAGCCGCCGGTCGAGGGCCCGGGCCAGGCGCTGGGGAGGGCGGGGCCAAAGCCATGTCGCCGCCGCGCCGGCCGTCGCACCGGACAGAGACAGCAGGCCGGCCGCTCCGAGCAGCGGGCGGCGCATCATCAGCGGGCTGGCTCGGGCGCCCAGCGCCAGTGCCAGCGCCAGCGCCAACCCCGCTGCCAGTCCCCACAGCCCCCAGTGGACACTTTCGGCCAGCCGCAGCCGCGTCCCGCAGTGAGAGAAGAGCCGTTTCAAACGCCGATCGATCATGTCATTGGGTCTCTTGGCGCTGCACCTGGCGGATCGTCAACCGCAGCAAGACCAGGCCGAGAACCAGGTAGGCCAGGGTGTAGATGATCCAGCCTGAAGGAAGGGGGATGAACGTCGAGCCGCCACCGTTCCACACGTCAAGTTGAAAAAACCAGAGCGAGCTCTCTTCCACCAGGATCATCTCGGTGGTGACAGCCGCTCCGACCGGGCTGAGGTTGACGATGAAATAGGCCGAATAGATCAGGATCACGCGCAGCACAAACGGTATGCGCTCGCCGCCGTGATCCAGCAGGACAATGCCGAACAATCCGGTGAACAGCAGCAGGACCAGGGGCAGTCCCACTGTCAGCAGCAGGGCGATGCCGTACACCAGGGCGGTGGCGGTGGACGTTTTGCGCAGGATAGCGGAGAACAGGATCCCGACGACGCCAAAGAAAAAGGCCGTCATTGCCAGGACCAGCAGGATCAGGGCCAGCTGCTCCATGGTCACGCCGCCCAGCATAAAGGCCAGGCCTTGCAAGGGAACCGCGGCCAGGATCAGCAGCAGGCTGTAGGTCAGCGTGGCGAACAGTTTGCCGCTGACGAGCCGCCGCGCCGAGAGGAGGGTCGTGCGCAACAGCTCGTATGTTTTTCGTTCTCGCTCGCCGCTGATGCTGCCCGCGGTAAAGGCGGGGGTGATAA
Source organism: Anaerolineae bacterium (assembly GCA_016931695.1). GTDB lineage: Bacteria > Chloroflexota > Anaerolineae > B4-G1 > DUEL01 > JAFGEI01. The sequence continues at coordinate 20,594 of JAFGEI010000012.1, forward strand.
AGGTGACGACAAAGAGCTGGATGATCGAGACGGCGTAAAAGATCGCCCGGCCGACCTCAGCCATGTCAGCACTGGTCGGGAAGCGGAAGGAATAGCTCTCGACGATGGTGGCATAGATGAGGGAGACGAAACACCCCAGCAGCAGCAGGTAGATAGTCAGCACGACAAAGGCCCGCGCGCCGCGCATGCGGCCGCGCAGTTCCTTGACCAGCAGCGGGTTGGATTCTCCCCACGGCTTGCGGCGTCCGGTTGTCGATTCGGCCATAGCGGGCCCTTTACTCCTTCTTTAACCGCCAGATGGTCGCCCAGACCAACCCCAGCGCGGCAACTCCCTCGAGTGCAGGCGACACCAGCGTGCCCAGAACGGCGAGGATTGTCACGACGGCGGTGTTGCTCAAGAGCGTGGGAGGGCTGAATGGATCGATCGTTGCGATGCTGAGCAGGACAATGATCAGTGCGCTCAGGATATTGTTCCCGAACCAACTGGCAACCCGGAGGGCGATCACGGCGCCGTAGGTGGCGGCGAGAGCCGTCCCGCTCGAGCGGCTCAGGGCAGAGACGAACAACCCGGTCGTGGTGTGAAGCGCCAGGTGCGCCCAGGGTGCGAGTTGCACGGCCAAAACTTGCGGCAGTATCCCCATCGACGTGGCGGGATCGAAGGTGGCTCCCTCCCCAAGCAGGGAGAGGATGCTTCCGCCAACGCTGACGCCGAGCAGGAGCTGGAAAGGGATCAGCAACAGCATGGCCAGCAGCGCCGGCCAGAGCCTGGCCATGGCGCCCAGCAGCTTGGCCCACACCAGGGAGCGTTCGCTGAGCGTCGTCGTGCGGACCAGGTCCCAGGTTCCCCGCTCGCGCTCCTGGGCGATGCTCGTCGCGGTAAAGGCGGGCGCAATCCAGGGCACGGCAAACCCCAATAACCAGGCCAGGGCGTTGGCCGGGCAGAGCGTCGTGGCGGGGATGATGGCTGGCGCCATGTCGACTGCCTGGGTCTGGACGAGGGCAAGCCCAGCGGCCGCTCCGCCCAGCGTGGCGACGAACAGCACCGCGACATAGAGCGGCAAGACCAGCCGGGGCGACAACCAGCGCCGACGGCGCACCCGCCGCAGCTCTAGCTGCAGGACAGGGTGGTTTTTACAGGCGTTCCACTGCCCGGCGAGCATGCTCACGTCACAATCCCCTGGGTCAGGCGCATGAACGTATCTTCCAGGCCCCTGGCCGTTTCCTGGAACTGGGTGACGGCGAATCCGCTGCGGGTCAGGTCGGCGAGGAGTTGGGCCAGCCTCTCCTGGTCGCCGGAAAACTCGAGCTGCAGGAAAGACTTTTCCTTCTCTGTCAGCAGGGCGACGTCGAGCACCTCGGGCTGCGCGGCGAGCCACTCGGCCGCCTCTTTGATACGGTTCAACAGGCCGATGCGCAGCGTGCGGTGCGACTGCAGCTGTTCCTGGATCGAGTCCAGCGAACCGGCGGCGATCAATCGACCGGCCTCGATGATGCCGATGTGGGTGCAGACCTCTTCGATCTCGGAGAGGATGTGGGAAGAGATGAGGATCGTCTTGCCCATGGCGTGCAGCTCGTGCAAAAGAGCGCGAATTTCGATCCGCGCCCGCGGGTCGAGGCCCGAGGCCGGCTCGTCGAGGATCAGCAGTTGGGGGTCGTGGGCCAGCGCCCGCGCCAGGCAGATGCGCTGCTTCATCCCCCGCGACAGCGCGTCCACGTAATCGTCGCGCCGGTGGGCCAGGTCGACCAGCTCCAGCAGGTCGTCGACCAGCCTGGCGCGGGTTGCCGGGGGAATGTCGTAGCAGGCGGCGAAAAAGTCCAGGTATTCCCACACTTTCATGTCGCCATAGACGCCGAAAAAGTCGGGCATGTAGCCGATCGTCCGGCGCACTGCCTGCCGCTCCTTACCGACCGAGTGCCCGGCGACCCAGGCCTCGCCGGCCGTGGGGCGGAGCAGCGTCGCCAGGATGCGCATCGTCGTCGTTTTGCCCGCCCCGTTCGGCCCGACAAACCCAAAGGCCGCCCCTTCTTCTACCACCAGGTTCAGGTCGTCGAGAGCGACGAGTTTGCCATACTTTTTGGTCAGTCCCTTTGTCTGGATGATGTCTCCCATGGCAGCTACCTCTCGATTCGAATGGCGATGGACTGCAGTTCCACGTACTCGTTTGCCGGGGCACGCAGCTGGACGCGCAGGATGTTGCTCGGATGGATAAACCGCTGTGCAGAGGGAATCACGGTATCTCCCCAGCCGACTGTGATCGCCTGCCACGTGCCTTGCTCCCAGTCCCACAGCGACACCTGCGGAGGGGCCTGGCTGGAGCCTGTCCACCTATCCAGGATCAGCGTCACTCGGGCACCCTGGTCAGTCGCTGCCCCGGGCCAGGCAGAGAAGCGGAACGTCGCCGTCCCGCCGTAGGAAAGCCGGAGGTACGAGTCGTTGATGCTCGTGTTCCCTGTTGTCTGTTCCAGGTAGGGGACGATCAACTCTTTTGGTACGTTGGACTGGTCCCCTGTCCCAAGGTAGGTGGCAGGCAGGTGGTAGATGTAGAGGGTGACGCCCTTCTGGACCGAGTTCCGGCCGGCGATCCCAAGCGGCGAGAGCGGCTCGTCGCTCCAGCCAACCAGGTAGATGCCCGGTATCATGATGGTCGGATTGTTGTAGGGAAAAAAGGCCTGGAGCAGCATGTATTGGCGATAGGTATCTTGGTCGGACCAATAGTCGCCGGGCCCCAGGATCCGCTCGGGGAGATTGGAGAAGGATGACGCGTACGAGGCAAAGGGAAGGTCGACGGTGAAGGATTGCCCCGGCGCCAGGGCGCCCAGCCGCTGCTCGTGTTGTGCGGTCAAGAGCACGGCGTCGCGCAGTGGAATCGAGCCGTTCGTCACCTCCCCCGAGATGTGCAACTGGCTGCTCGTCAAGGTGGCAATCTGCAAGGTGGATTCTATTGCCGCCACCTCCACGTAGCTGTCTCGTTGCAGGTATTGCATATCCCCCACATCGACCCGCACGCTGCGTGCCGTCCAGTGGTCCACCTGCTCCGTCACGTGCAGCGGCTGATGGGACGAATCGGCGTAGAAGGAGGTCGAGAACATGCGGCGGATTCCTCCTGCCGGAACCTGGATGTCGTATCGCGCCCGGTGGGGGGAAAAGATACCGACCATCTCGGTCGCACGGCCCAGCGGGGCCTCTTGCGGCACGTACACCACGGCCAGTTGGTGCAGGATCGGGCTGTTGCCGCGGATCTGGAAGCCGGTGAGGTAGGAAAGCGCGGTAAAAGCCACGATGAGCAGCGGGATGGTGATCCAGGCCCACTCCCGCCGGTCCAGCTTGTGCAAGACGAAATAGTTCAGCGGGCCGATGAGGATGATATATACGATGAGAAAACCGATGACGTGGAGCAGGGAGAGTGCATGCAGGTTGGGGATGGCCTGCATGGCGCTGATCGCGTTATAGCTGTCTTGCACGGTAAGGTGGTTCGTGGCCGGGAACTGGGTCGCGGTGAGGGTGGACCAGAGGCGGATATTGTCGCGCCAGTCGACAAAGACGTTGAGCCCGGCGTCAAAGGCTGTGAACGTCACCGTGCCCGCTCCCTCGCGGCGGCGGGCGACCAGGATCAGGTCGTCCTGGCGGGCGAGGACGTCGCCGTCGGCCAGGGAGGACGCGAGGACGGGGTATGGGGCAGGATGCTGGGCGGCGTCGACCAGGCTGCTCAACCCGCTCAACGTCTCCACCGTCTCTATAGTGCCGGGGGTGACCGGCAGCAAGTCGAGCACGGCGGTGGCTGTCTGGGGCCCGTTTGCGCCGCCGCCGACGATCAGGTGGCCGCCCATGGAGATCCACTCTTCCAGGGCCGCCCGCTGGCTGCCGGTCAGCGCGCTGCTGTCGACGTCGTTCAGCACCAACACGTCCAGGCCGGACCACCCCAGCAGATCGGGGGGCAGGCTGTCGACATCCAGGTGGCTGACGACGGCGTTTCCGCTGGCTGGCGCGACGTCGGCCAAAAAGTTGAGGTTGGAAGGGGTGCTGCTGATCACGCCGTAAAGCCAATCCGTCCGCTCCAGGTAGCGGATGGCGGTTTGTTGGGCAGCCAGGGTTTGCTGCCCGGCGGCCAGCTCGATGGCGATGCGGCTGGTGCGGTTCGAGATCACCGGGACGTAGACGAAATATGCCTTGCGCGAGTGGGCGGGCAGTTGGACCGCGGTGCAATAAACGTCGCCCGGCGATTCTGTGCCCGGGGCTTGGACGCACAGCTCTCCTTCGACGTCTTCGCCCTCGTTGGCGAGCACGGCATAGACCGGGCACCAGCCCCCCAGGCGGCAGTACCCGTCAAAGCCGACGATGACGTCCATCGACAGTTCGTTCTGCTGGGCTGTGTTGCAGGGTGAGGCGACGAGGACGAGGACAGACGCCAGGGCAACAAGTGAGCGGTACATGAGTAGATTGTACCCTATGTCAGTTTATCGTACAAGCGCTGCAGTTCACGCGGCTTGCTGCGGCTCAGCTGGGTGATGCGGTCGTTTGCATCTCGCAACCGCTGGCTGAGCACGTTGATCAGCGCTACGGCCAGGTCGGGTTGGCTGCGCACCAGGGCAATGAGCGGTTCACGGCGCAGCCGCAGGGTGAGCGTATCCTGGATGGCGAGGGCAGCGGCGGAGCGAGGAGAATCGCTAAAGAGGGACATTTCGCCAAAATAGGAGCGGGACTCGATGGTTGCCAGGCGGGTAACAGAGCCCTCGCGTTGCGCCTCGCGCTCGATGGCGACCCGGCCGTTGACGACGACGTAGAGCGCTCCGCCAGGGTCTCCTTCCCGGAATATCTGGGTTTCCCTGGGAAAGAACTCTTCTTCGCAGATATTGGCCAATACCTTGAGTTGCTCGATGGTCATGTTCTGAAAGAACTGGATCTCTTTTAGAAAAATGATCCTCTCAATCGTCGAAAGCATCATTTCCTCCTTGCCCGCCTGGCTGGCAGCGTCGACGTAGCCCACCATGCGGATCGCGGTCCGGGCGGCGACACGGACGTCGGCCACCGGATCGTTGAACAGTGCCTGGAGCAGGGAAAAGGTCTCCTCGGCCGAGAACAGAGCGCGACAGGGAGAGTGCGGCGCTTTGCCGTGTGCTGAAGGCTCGGTCAACGGGGTATGCGGTTGTTCGTCAGCCCCATCCTTTTTCTCCTCTTTGGCTGAGGGCTCGCCATCGCTCAGCCTGTCCAGCAGGTCCGCCGGCCGGATTCTGCGCCGCTCTTGCGCCGGCGCTTCCGGCTCTGCCGCGGCGGGAGGGGCCGGTTCCTCAATCAGCTTGCCCAGCAGGTCCGCCGGCCGGATTCTGCGCCGCTCTTGCGCTGGCGTTTCTGGCTCTGCCGCGGCGGGAGGGGCCGGTTCCTCGGTCAGCTTGCCCAGCAAGTCCGCCGGCCGGATTCTGCGCCGCTCTTGCGCTTCCGGCTCTGCTGCGGCGGGAGGGGCGGGGGGCGCGCTCTCTACGTGGCTGGACTGTTCGATCTCTCCCATGGCAAAGGCCATGATGGCCCGCAGCCAGGGGTCGTGGGGGGTGGCAAGCAGGTCGCGAATCGTCGTTTCCGTATCCGGGTATTCCATGTCCCAGTTCTCTTTGCTCACCTGTTGCAACTTGTCTATCGTGACGTTGGGGGTAAAGAGAGGGACGACCAGTCTGGCCATCTGCGGCGTTGTCAGCGCCTCCAGGGCCTCGGCGGCATTGGCCCGGACGTGCTCGTCGTTGCTGTTCAGGGACTCGGTGATGACTTCTACCGCGGACGGATCGTGGATGGAAGCGAGGAAATAAAAGATCTCGTCGATCAGCTGTTGATTTTGCTCCATGAGGGTGGTTTGCAGGATTGCGACGCTGGGATGGATGCTGCAGGGGGACATGGCGGCCCATTTTCCCCAGTGGGTATAGATCATGCGCAGATTGGCCTGGATGTAGGCCTCGACCATGGAGTGAAAGCTCTCCCGCGAGATGCGGCTCAAGGTGACGGCGGCCATTTTCCGCTGCTGCAGGTCTTGGGCCTCGAGAGATGGGGAAAGGACGGGAACCACCGCTGGCCCGTTGCGCACCAGCGCCTCGACCGCCGCCTCCCGGATTTCCGTGTTTGGGTCGGTCAGAAAACGCAGCAGCACGGCGTGCGAGGCCGGCGTGTTGATCTGTTCCATCGTGGCCACCGTGGCCTGCCGGATGCGTTGAACGGGGTCGTGCAGCCGGGGTGACAGGTACTCGATCAGCATGTCGACGGTGCGTTGTTCGAGGCGGCCTTGGGCAAGTGCTTCGATGGCAATGGCCGATTCCGTCCGCACTTGCTCGGTGGGATCGTCCAGGTATTCAACCAGGTTGCGGATAAAGCGGGTGTCACCGACTTGGCCCAACACGCGGACCGCCCGCGCGCGGCGCTGGGGGTCTGGATCAGCCAGCGCTGCGGTCAGCACCTGGGCGGCGGAAGCGAGGTAGAAAAAGTCACCGGATTGGATGAGGACCGGGACGACCTGCATGCGCACGTCAAAGTCGGCGTCGCGCAGCATTTCCAGTGCCAGGGTGAGAAACTGCTCGCTTTGCGGGCCCGCCCACCGCTCCAGGGCGGCGATGGCGGAGCAGCGGACGCGCCCGCTGCTGTCTTGGAGGAATTCGACATAGAGCTGGCGCGCGGCATCGCTGCGCACGTCGGCAGCGGCGAGGATGTCGATGATCGTTGCCCGCATTCTGGCATCGCCGCTCCGCGCAACCTGGGCCAGGATGGGGACGGCCTGGTTACCGCCGACCTCGCTGATGAGCTTGGCGATAAAGATTTTGAGATCAGCATTGTCGCTTTCCTCGAGTTTTTTGGTCAGCCAGGTGAGCGTAGCATTGTCGATCACGCCAATGTCGGGAGCTGTGGCCAGTAGAAAGGCATAGTCTTCTTGCTCGAGGAGGTCGATCAGGGCGCGGGAGTACTGCCGGCGCACAAAGACCGTGCAGAGCAAAAAGGCGCCGGCAGAGACGCCGATGAGGATGCGGATCAGCATGTGCTGGGGGTCAGATGGAACCAGCAGGAGCAGCAATCCGCCGACGAGAGAGCCCAGGGGGGCGACCAGGCCGGTGATAAAGGCGCGGGCGCGCCCTTTGACCCGCAGGGGGACGGCGTTGTAGAGCAGGTTGTCCGTGGGCACGCGAAAAACGGTGCCGAAAATCTTTTGGTCGACATAGCTCAGCTCGGCGGTATAGATCTGGGGCCGGCCAGCGAGGGCGGTGGAAGTAGCGACAGTGATGCCGCGAAAGATCAGGTAGGCGTTGCCCAGCCCAATCCGGCCGACGATGCGGCTCAGCAAAAAGAGCTGGATGGGCAGCATGATCAAGCTCGCCCAAGAACTCAGGCGCCCCAGGATCGTCGACAGCTCTGCGCTCGATGCGGCTTCGGCGCGAAAGATCAGGCTGGTGTGGTACGTCAGCAGGGCGAAGAGGATTGTCAGCAGGAATCTCGTCAGGGCGGTCCAGCGCAGGAAAGGGGACTTGGAGACATAGTGGTATCCCTCGCGCATGTTGCGGATGAAGGACGAGGACGGGCCATCTGAGGGGGCTGGCGCGGCGAGCGGGGGTGAGGCGGCGGCCTTTTTTTCGCGCAGCAGGTGTGGCGTCAGCCAGGTGAGCAGCCCCACCGCCACCAGGCTGCCGATCCACATAACGATGATGTCACGCGGTGCAAGTCTTTGGTTCAAATAGGTGAGTGTCCAACCGGCAATGATCACCGCCAGGCGCGAGGCAGTACCCAGCAGGGGAATGACCCGTTTCGCCGCCTGGGTGTCGTAGAAAGAGTTGACGTAGGTCCACCATTGCAGGCCAAAGACTTGTTGGATCACGAGGGAGAGCAAATAGAGCGTCGGGTAGGCGATCATCTGCCACGTCGGCGTGAGCATCAAGCGGCCGAGGGCAATTGCCCCGGCGCTGGCGGCGCAGATGACGATCAACAGTTTGTTGTTGGGAACCCGGTCGACGAAAGGGGTATAAATAACGACGGCGACGATTGAGATGATGGCGTTGGCGATAATGACCTGGCGGAGGTTTTGGATATCGACCTCGAACAGGAAAAGGGCCTGGACGCTGAGCTCGCCCCAGGTCATGCCGATCGTGAACAACATGCCGGTCAGGTAGAGAACCAGCAGGCGCGGCCATTCTGCCGTGCGGATATTGAACAGTTTGCTGAGCAACCGTATCATCGCAATCCGTTTGGCTCGGGAAGGCCCTTTGCAAATGAGGGCGATGGTTACTTGGGGCGTGCTCTGAACAGCCAGTACGTCCGGTAGGGTACGCGGTACTTTTCATGAAAATCGGACAATCCGGCCGCCTTTAGGCCTTCCAGATATGTCCACAGTTCCAAAAAGTGGAGGTAGAAAGGGATCTCGATTTCGGCGATGATCTCATAGTTATAGTACCGGTCGAGCAGCCCAAATATCTTGCGCGGATTCGACGTCGATGGATAGACGAATACAATCCGCCCCTCAGGGGTCAGGTAATCAGGGCCTTGTTCGAGCAGCATTGTCGCGTGTTGCGTTCCGTCAGAACCGCTCAACATGATGGTTCCTGGGATGACCAGGTCGATCTCGCCGGGGTCCGGGAGACAGGGCGGGTTGGAGACGATGAGGGAAAAGCGCTCGTGTTCCTGGAGGGGGTCAAACATGGACCCCTGGCGAAAATCGATCTGCTCTGCGACGTTGTTGAGCTGTGCATTGTTCCGGGCGGTCTCGAGGGCTTGTTCAGATATGTCGACGGCGACGACGTGGCGCGCCCCCAGCATGGCAATGCCGATGGCGTAAACCCCGGTCCCGGTTCCCAGGTCGAGGGCCACATCGTCGGGCTTGACGTCCACGTTGCGCACCAGCAGAACGGAGGAATAGGCCTTTGGGGCATAGACCTGGAGTGGATCGTATTCCAGGGTCAGGGTCAGGTTTTGTCCCTCCCTTGTCAGCGGGATCGAAGTGTTGTGTAGTGGGCGCGACATGCGTTTTCCTCCCGTGTCTGCTTATTCACTGCTTTTCTCACCGCGCAGGTCTTGGGCTTTTTTGCGCAGCGATTGAAAGTAATCGGTCTCGACGATTTCAGCGACCTGGCGTTCTTTCTTCATCTCGTCGATCTCGATGCGCAGTTGTTGGATTTCTTGCTTCAGCCGGTTCTCGCGCAGCTGGACCTCGCGGGCATTTTGGATGGCGATGGCGGCCTGGATGGCAATGCTCTCGAGGACGCGGAGGTTGGCCTCGGTAAAGCAATTGGCGTGGCGGTCGACGAACTCGATCGTGCCAATGATCTGATTCTTGTCCTTCAGCGGCACGCCGATGTAGGAACGGGGTTGGACCCCTCCCCAGTTCCGGCTTGGATCGGCCATCTCTGCAGACAGGACATCGTGGATCAAGACGCCGGACTCTTGTTCGAACAGGCGGGCGACGGCGCCCTGGTCCGTGCGGTAGGTGCGATTGCATGCCAGGTCGCTGGCCTTGGTCGACCCATCCATAGCAATTTCGCAGCTCAATTTTTTTGTCAGTTTGTCGTACAGGCAGATCTCGCCGGTATCAAAGCGCATGATGTCGCTGATCGAGAGCATGATGTCGCGCATTGTTTCTTGCAGGTCGACGCTCTCGCTGATCTTTTGCCCGACGGCATAGATCGTGCGCAGTTCAGCCATCCGCGCGCGCAGGGCGACGACCATGGCGCTGAACACGCGGGCCAGGTTGCCGACCTCGTCGCCCTGCTGGCACACGTTGTCAATGTCCTCGGGCTCGAACGGCTCGTCGCTTTCGACGCGCTGCGCGGCCTGGGCCAGTTTACCGAGGGGCCGGGCGAGGGTGCGGGAGATGAGGGTGGAGGCAACCAGGGCCAGGGCCGCCATCAATGCCAGGATGATCAGGCCCTGTGTTTGCAGTTGGGTGATGGAGCTCAAAAAAATCTCTTCCGGCATGTCGACGACCACCATAAAGAGGTGGATGGGCTGCTGGGTGTAGCGGTTGACGCGGAAGGGATCGAGCACCGGGGCATATCCGACCACGTGCCACGCGCCGTTGCACTCGCCATCTTCGGTCAGCGGCTCCTCAATCGATGCCGGGCGACAGTAGCGAAAGCTGCCCGATTTGCCGGCTACCATCGCGCGCAGCAGGTGGTCGCCCAAGGGTTGCGCAGCAGGGATAGCCTGTGGCAGGCGGACCTCCTTGGTGTTGGGGTCACAGACCGGCAGCATGTTGGGACAGTCGCCGCCCAGCAGCCGCACCGATTCGATTTCGTCCAGGACTTGCTGGTCGGTGATCTCCCCCAGGCTGTGATAGAGCCATTCAGTTTCGTCGTCCGAGTGACCGACGATGATGCGATACTCGTCCAACAGGTAGACGTCCATTGCCTGGCGTTCTTCGGCAGTAATGTCTTCGCTTTCAGCTGCCAGCGAGCTTTTGAGAATCTCGGTGATGAATATGCCTTGGATGCGGGTGGCAATGGCGCCAATGACCTCGTCATCGACGACGACGGGGGCGGAGGCGTTGATGCCCGGCGTGTCCGTCGTCCAACCGACCTGGATGCCAGAAGTGAACTGCTCGCCCCCCAGGGCGGATTGGACATAGTCGCGAAAGAGATAGCTGCGGCCGACGATGTCGGGGTTGTTGTGGGAGACGACGGTGCCTTCCAGGTCGTAGAACCCGACCAGGTCGAGGGCGGGATCGGCGGCGAGGAGGTTGGCGACCACTGTGTCGATGGTCGCCTGTTGCCCCGCCTGTTCCTCTTCTGTCGCCGCGCTGAGAAAGGCGATAACGTTGGGGTCGCTGGCGGCCATGCGGATCACATAGTGATTGTCGATGAGGAATTGCTCGATGCGCTCGGCCGTGCTAATGGCAAGCCGCGACAGGCTGATTCGCGTCTGTTTGATGATAATGTCAGAACTGGTGCGGGAGCTGAGCATTGTCGAGATGACGAGGGGAACGAGCGAGAGAAGCAGCATAAAGACCAGCAGCTTGGTGGCGATGCGCCAATGGCGCAAGTCAAAAATCTTGCGCAGGACAGAGACTTTTGTTTTTTTCATAATAACCTCCGGCGGCGGATCGGGTGTCGAGATTGGGAATGCGCCACCTGATCCGCAGTCGCATTGTATTATCGCAGTGACGTACCTGCTCATCCCGTTTGGCCAAGAAAATACTATATCCCAATTTTGGAAAAAAGCAAGTCGGAAAGACAATTCGTAACAGATCGATTGCAAGACCGAGGATCGCCTGCACGCTTCAGCTGTGCTCTATAGATTCTTGGTATCTTCTCAATACATTGGGGGTTCGCGGGCGGCGAAGCCGCCCGCGAACCCCCAAATTTCCCCCCGTTTTTTGAAAAGATACGATTCTTGCGTATATCAGGGGGCGTGGTACAATGTATAAGTAGCTGTAATAACTCGGCTCGTGGCTAAAAATTCTCAACGGGCGTATGCAAAACTTGGGGGAGCGTTAAAAATCAGCCACGAATTACACGAATTAACACGAAAAAGGTAGAAAATTCGTGAAATTCGTGTTAATTCGTGGCAGAAATTCCGAGATCATCTAGGGCTCCCCCAA